>JAGQQG010000084.1 GCA_020426325.1 Planctomycetaceae bacterium
CCACAAACCAACGGGTGAGACACCGGGCATGCCCGTGTGCCTCTAACGACCACGAAATCATTCTGTCGCCAACAGTACGAACGAGGTCGAGAAACCTTACAGCCAATCCTGGAAAATATCAGAAACTTCCCAAACTCATCGACAGCAGCTAAGACGTGGGTCAGAAACAGTTCTGTTGAGAACCTATTGAATGCAGCACCAGGAGAGCTCAGCCTCCATGAATGATTACGTCGCGACGTTCATCTTTTTCCTGGCGGTGATCGACCCGGTCGGAACGGTGCCGGTCTTCCTCGCGGTGACTCGTGGCTACGACGGCCAGCACAAGCGGCGGATCGCGATTCGGGCGGCGCTGATCTCCGCGAGTATTCTGATGTTCTTCGTGATCGCGGGGGAGCCGATTCTGACCGCGATGGACATTCCGCTGTCAGCGTTCCAGATCGCCGGGGGGATCGTGCTCTTTCTGTTTGCACTCACCATGATCTTTGGCGAGAGCAAACCCGAAGAAGAAGTCAAAATGGCGACGAGCGGAAACGAGACAGCCGTTTTTCCACTTGCTGTGCCTTCAATTGCCAGCCCGGGAGCCATGCTCGCAGCGGTCCTGCTGACGGAGAACGCACGATTCAACCTCTGGGAGCAGGCTCAAACGTCGGCAATTATGCTCAGCGTCATTCTGCTGGCCCTGGGTCTGATGCTCGCTGCCAGTTGGGTCCATCGCCTGATCGGCGACAGCGGCGCGAGTATCATCAGCCGCGTCATGGGCCTGATCCTCGCCTCCGTCGCAGTCTCCAGCGTGCTCTCAGGCATTAAAGAGTATTTTGAACTCTGATCACTGGACACGCTGAGTCCGGAGCAAAGTCTCGAGGGAAGCCCCGACACGGACGACACCACTCTGAAGGGTTACCACCACCACAGCTGATTTCAATGCTCGATCAACTGATTGCACAGGTCCCGTCGATGGCTGTGAAACCAGCTCATCATTTCCTGAACCCAGCGACCAGAACGTTCGCGTAATCAGGGATCGGTCTTGTCCATTGCCTCCTGCAGCTGCTGTCTCCGCGCTTCGGCAATCGCGATGTCATGCTCAACATCGGACAACTGCCTGGGATCAAGCCGTCCTGCTTCCCGGAGATGAATAATCGCTTCTTCATATCGCTCATTTTCAAGCAGCGCATGTCCCAGATTATAGTGCGCTCGAGCATAATCAGGCATAAGTCGGAGTGCTTGCTCGTAATGCTTAATCCCCTCGTCGAACTGCCTCAGTTGACAGAATGCATTTCCCAGATTGGCAAGGCCCGTTGCGTAGTTCGGTCCAAAGCGAACGGCCTCTCGAAAATGAACGATCGCCTCCTCAGATCTTCCTCGACGCATCAATGCAAGCCCCAGATTGTTATGGGCATCACCATAGTGAGGGGCAAGGCGAATTGCCTCCTGATAATGAGGAATCGCTTCGTCAAGCCGCCCGAGCTTTGAGAGCAAGACCGCAAGTCGATATTCACATTTCGGGTAATTGTCATCGAGCCTGAGCGCCTCTCGATAGTGTTGAATTGCTTCGCCAGGCCGCTTTCGGTTCTCGAATTCGATCCCAAGATACGTGTGAGCGTATGCGTTTGGCCCGACGGCCGATAACACTCGCTCAAACAGAACAATGCCGTCTTGCCAGTACGCTGTCTGCATCCGGGCAACACTCATGAACGCCAACACAACCGCTGTCGCCAATGCAGGCAGGACATAACGCCGCCAAATGCCCGCCGGCACCAGTGCCGGTACCAACCAGGCGGCGATCACCGTCAATCCAATTCCCGGCACATATGTATATCGATCGGCCATCCTTTGAGTTCCGATTTGAACGATCCCAATCACAGGGACCAGCATGCCCAAATACCACAGCCAGCCAATCAGAAAATAAGGATGCGCCACAGCCTGCCGATAAGCCAGATACGTGACAACAGCGAGGAGCACTCCTGAGATGGCCACTTCGATCATCGAGATACCGTCAGCAGGGAACGGGTAATAGACCGCCAGCCCGCTCGGCCATATCGTTTTGAATACGTAAAGCACATAAACGCAAACCACATTCTGGAGCCGATCCCATAATGACACGTCTTCCAGCTCGACAATGACATCCTGCTGAGTAGCCACTGCAATCACGCAGGCTGCGACCGTCAACACGAAGAAGGGCCACTTTTCCAGAACAAGCTGGCCGAACGCTTTCCAGGAAATCAAACTCTCAGCGTCCCTGCGGTCAGCGTGCGGAGTTCCGGATTCCTGGGCAACAGGTTTGCGATCATCGATGATCGTCGCTGAACTCCATCTTCTAAGCGGCCAGTAATCCAATAGTAACAGCAAGAAGGGGAGCGTCACAAACATCTGTTTCGACATTAAGCTCAATGCCAGCGCCGCCCAGGAAGCCCAAAACCATCTCCGACTGGATCGTTGCACTGAGAGCACGTACGCGAGGATTGCCGACAGACCAAAGAATGTGCTCAGCAGATCTTTACGTTCAGACAGCCAGGCCACCGACTCAACGTGCAGCGGATGAACTGCAAACACTGCTGCCACAAACGCACTTTTCCACTGATCTCCTGTCATCCTCCAGAATGTGATATACAGCAACAGAACGTTGGCCGTGTGCAGGACTACGTTGGTCACATGAAAAGCCCCGGGGTTATCCTTCCCAAATAATTTCACGTCCAACATGTAAGACAGCCATGTCACCGGATGCCAGTTCAAGAAATAGGACTCCGTGAACATCCAGCGCACGCTTTCCGGCGTCAGTCCCTTCCACACGGGGAGGTCCGGAGCAAAATAGACCGGGTCGTCGAAACTGACGAACCCCAAATCCGGGGCATGCCAGTAAACGAAAGCTGTCATCAACACGAGTGCGCAAGAGACAATCGTCCCGTTCCGACGCATTTTTTACTATTTCCTAATCAAGTCGTTGTTTGGAACGCGCCTCGGCAGATGCCGCTCCCCTTCTCAAAAAGGACGCTACACACATTTTGCCCTCGACGACCAACAGCATGCCACCGCAGTCTAGACTCACTTCTTCCAATGCCCACGCGGTTTGAACCGCTGAACTTCACAATCCCGTCGATTTGGTTGTGTATTGTACACAAACCATTCCAAGGTCATGATTGAACGAGGTCGAAAAGCGACCTCTTGACCAGAAGTTGAGCGAGAGTCCTTCAATCGATGCGATACGTTCCAGGAAGCGATGACCGTGGATGGCCAGGTCTGGAGCAACGTCAGAGACGAATCCCCTGAAGGGGCGCTCCATCTCATTACGAAGAGAATCTGACAACTCATCAAAGCGAGCACCCAAAATCACAGGGGCTTCCGTACCAATGCTCAGCGAGTACTGGGCACTTGCCGCCTCCGACAGGTCTATCTCAAACAATATCACGACTTCATCAACCAACTCACCCGTACCCGCCGAAAGGGCACCGAATGAGTCGCACGCTCGCCATCGGCGACATCCACGGCTGCCTGAGATCCCTCGAAGAGATGGAAGGCTACGTCGGGTTTACTCCGGAAGACCAGATTATCCTGCTTGGTGACTACGTCGACAAAGGGCTCAACACATGTGGAGTGATTGATTGGCTGATTGATCGCTCTGAGACATTGAGCCCAATCATGCTGCTTGGCAACCACGAAATCATGATGCTTGCGGCACAGCAGAGTTACGGCAGTCTCCAGACATGGAAGAACTGCGGGGGTGATACGACTCTGATGTCATACTCTGCTGAACTCGAAGAGGCCACCATCGATGCCATTCCAGACCGACATTGGGCCTTTCTGAAGACCGCATTACTGCCGAGTTATGAGACGTCGACGCACCTCTTTGTTCATGCGTGTGTCCTCCCACATTTGCCACTCGAAGAGCAACCAGATGACGTCCTCTACTGGCAGCCGTTCGATGAATGGTTCGTTCCACACCACTCTGGAAAGCAACTCATTTGTGGACACAAATCGCAAAAGAGCGGACTGCCATTCGTTCGCCCGGGTGGCATCTGCATCGACACATGGGCACACGGAGAGGGCTGGCTGACTTGCCTGGACGTCAACACCGGAACATATTGGCAGACGAACGAACGCAGAGAGCGACGAAAGGATACGGTCGACATCAGTAATTGACGGAGACATCAAGTTGTAGCACAGGCTTTGCCCGACACGCATTTGGACGTCAGCGAGATGGACTTATATCTTGCGAAATCAGTCAAGCGGAGCCTGACTACCTGACTTTTCAGCAAATGGTAATAAACTCATCATTCTATAAACAGATTCAACATGTTTCCACGCGGGCACATCTGAATGACGATAAACCTAACCGTAGCAACTGATTCGGGATCGATCGCAATCAAGCTTGGCCTAGGTCACCGAATGTATCTTCTGGGGCCCAACGGCTCCGGAAAGTCTAGTTTGGTTCACCGATTCATCACCCAGCACCATGCAGTCGCGCGAAGGATCTCCGCCCACCGTCAGACTTGGTTCACATCAGACTCCTTGGATATGACTGCTCAGGCCAAGCGGCAGAGTGAGAAGAACATTCAATCTAAGGATGCCCAGCCAGACTCTAGGTGGAAGGACGATATGGCCGCTCAGAGGCCAAACATCGCGGTTTATGACCTTATTGATGCAGAGAATGTGCGCGCACGCGAGATCGCTGCTCTCGTGACAACTGGAGATGTCCAGAGCGCAGTAGCCAAGAGCAAATCCCCGGCGCCGGTCAACTCGATAAACGAACTCATGCGATTGTCTGGCATGCCGATAGAGCTTGAGGTCAAGGAGAATGAACGCGTTCTGGCGCGGCGAAACAGTTCAGATCAATACAGCATTGCCGAGCTGTCTGACGGCGAGCGGAACGCTTTGTTGATGGCCGCATCTATACTAACTGCGCCAAAGGAAAGCCTGATCTTAGTCGACGAGCCAGAGAGGCATTTACACCGCTCCATCGTAACGCCGCTGCTGCACCACCTGTTTGAGCGCCGCACAGACTGCTATTTCGTCATCTCGACCCATGAGGTGCTTCTGGCTGCGGACGATCCCCGGGCCCAAGTGCTGCTTCTTCGAGGGTGTATCTACAATGGAAGACAAGCCACTGCCTGGTCTGCAGACTTGCTGAAAGCAGACTCCGAGATCCCTGAAGAGATAAGAAGAGAGATTCTTGGTGCTCGGCGCAAGCTCCTGTTCGTAGAGGGAACACACGATAGTCTCGACAAAGCGCTCTACGCAGTCCTTTACCCCGACATCACCGTTATTCCAAAGGGGAACTGTCGAGAAGTAGAGCAGGCCGTCGATGCAGTACGTGAAACCCAAGCCGTCCATTGGGCACAACCATTCGGCATCGTGGATGGCGACGGAAAAAGCGAGGAAGACATCGCAGCCCTTTACGACTCAGGAATAGTTGCGACTGAATGGTATTCAGTTGAGAGCGTCTACTATCATCCAGACGTGCTAGCAGGCATCGCTCGGCGGGTAGCTGCGCTTGACGACTCCGATCCTGACGCGCGATTCAAGCGTGCTACGGATGCTGTACTCAGTGGTTCAGCTAGTCGTCGAGAACATCTGTGTAAGCGAGTGGCCAAGCAGCGGGTAAGGGAAGCAATCTTCGGTTCCCTGCCTGGGAAGGAACTACCGGACCGTCTCGAGATCAAAGTGCCTGTTGCGGACATTCTCCACGCTGAGCATGCAGCGTTTGACAGGGCAGTAGAGTCTGGTGACGCCGCATCTCTCATCAAGAGATATCCACTTAGAGAGAGTCCTGCACTTTCTGACGCGTCCAAAGCTCTAGGATTTCAATCACGTACCGCGTATGAGGCGGCGGTAGTGAAAGCCGTTTCAGAAGCGTCAGAAGTTAGAGAAGCTGTTGAAAAGCTGATGTCGCAACTCTCCTCACTTGTCCGCAGGCCTGACGACGATGTCGAACAAGCCGCTGCAGCCTATTCGGCAACTTCGAACGGCTGAGTGGTGCGTTAGCACTGCCGCATCAGCGTAAGACGGCGAGGAGGTTGCTCCAGTAGTCGGTCCAGAGGATGGGGCCGTCGTGAAAAAAAAAAGTTCGTTGAAGGCGTCGGTCGCGAGGATGATCTGTTCGTTGATCGGGTGTCGGGAAAGGAGCATCCAGTGGCAGTGCTGGGTTCCCTGCTCTTCGTTCGCCCGGCCTTCGACGTTGGCTGAGTACATGCCCAGATGTTCTGCGAGCCCCTGCACGACCGGTCGCAGGTCGAAGTGAATGTTCGACACGTGCACGCAGAGGATGCCGTCGTCCTTGAGATGCTTTGCATACAGGTCGCCCGCCTCGCGGGTCAGCAGATGTGTCGGGATGGCATCGCCGGAGAAGGCGTCGAGCACCAAAACGTCGTACTGCTGATCGTCCTCATGTTCGAGCGAGAGCCGGGCATCACCCAGCACTACCTCCAGTTCGGACGGGGTGTCTGAAAGGAAGGTGAAATACTCCTCTGCCAGCCGGACGACTTCCGGATTGATCTCGTAGTAGCGGATGACATCGTGAGATGTCCCGTACGTAGCGAGCGTGCCGACTCCGAGCCCAACGACGCCGATCCGTCGTGCTGCACCCGGACGATGGTGCTGCATGACGGCTCCGACCCCTGAACGTTGTCCATAGTAGGACGTGGGGAGAGATTGCTTTTCGTCGTCGAGGAACTGCATCCCGTGCAGGATGGTTCCGTGATACAGTCCGCGTCGAGTCTGCTGCTCGTCATCTTCCACTCGCAGCACGCCGTAGAAGTTGCGGGAGACTGCGATCGACTCGCCGACGAGGTGCCATGCGTGCCTGATCAGGCCGACACTTAACAGGCAGACCGCCAGGCCGATCATCATCCATCCCGGTCGAGATTGACCCCGATAGAGTGGACTGGTTTTGTCTCGATAGTAGATGGCAGGCATCACCAGCATGCAGGCGAACAGGCCGATGTGCATTTCCCAGTAACTGTTGAAGACGTAAGGCGCGATCAGCCCCACGAACAGACCCCCCACCGCTCCCCCTGCGGACATCAGCAGATAGAACGACGTGAGGTGTCGCGTGCCCGGCTTCTGAGCAGCCAGTTCGCCATGACAGACCATACAACACAGGAACAGCCCGGCCAGATAGACCATCACTTGCAGAATGATGGAGACCTGCACGCCGCCGAGTAGCGTGTTGATGACCGCGATCAGCGCGATGAAGAACAGGGCCGCATAAGTTTTGCGGGAGTACCAGCGGTCGCCGTCAAAGCACAGGATGAACGAAAGCAGATAGATCGTGAGCGGGAGAATCCACAGGAAGGGGACGGTCGCAACATCGAGGCAGACTTGATTAGTCGTCGCCAGCAACATCACAGACGCCACCGCAGCGAGGCCGAACCACATCAGTCGATCTCCCCACGTCGGAGCGGGACCTTCATCTGAATCTTTCACGTCTTCGGATTGTCTTGTGACGTTTGACGCCCTTACGAGACCAATGCTGCAGACAATGCAGAAGACCGCAAAGGCTCGAAAGCCCCATGACCAGATCTCGGCTTGAACGGGCGAGGAGAACGCAGGCTCGACAACGAACGGATAGCTGATCAGCGCGAGGAGTGACCCAATGTTCGAGAGAGAATAGAGTCGATAGGGCGAGACCCCAGGGGCCTGAAGACTGAACCAGCGTTGCAGCAACGGGCCAGTTGAGGAGAGCAGAAAATACGGCAGTCCGACACAGGCAGCGAGCAACAGGATGATTCGCAAAGACGGATTGGCAGCAGGGTCCGGCTTCCATGAAGCATCCGGCGTAATCGGCAGGAGCATGGCCGCTCCCAGCAACAGGCAGACATGCACGATCGCCTGCCATCGTGGCGAGAGTTTTGTCGAAGTCAGATGGGCATACAAGTAGCCCGCAAACAGCACCACCTGAAAGAACAGCATGCAGGTGCTCCATACGGCCGGGCTGCCTCCGAACCAAGGCAGGATGAATCGACTGATCAACGGCTGCACCTGAAACAGCAGGAATGCGCTGGCAAAGATGGTTACCGCGAACAACAGCAACACACTGCGACCTCGTGGGGTCGTCGTGGAATCAGCACTCATGGGAGCCTCAGACAGCTGAGTAAAGTCGTAACGAAGAGTCAGAGATGGCAACCGGGGCGCATGCTCTGACAAACCCTAGGTCATACATCCATCCAACCGAGCGAGAACTCGTCGTTGCTCAACGAGGACACGCTGTCACAACCGGCTCAAACCTCTCGACCGTTGCCATCGGTCGACCTGTCTTCGTACGCTATCGATGTGCTCGTCCGACCTGTCGCTCACCAACGGAGCTTTCCTATGAGATGCTGGCTGTCCCTGTTGTCCCTTGTTCTGATCGCCTGTTCCCCCCTGGAGACTGTCATGGGAGCTCCCACCTGCGAATCCCTTGGTACGACGAAAGACGGTCAATCCGTTGAGATTTACACCCTCTCAAACGACACCGGCATGACGGCCAAGGTCATGACCCGCGGTGCCACGCTCGTTGAGCTACACGTGCCCGATAAGGAGGGCAAGATCGAAGACGTCATTCTCGGTTTCGATGATGTCTCGGGATATGAGTCAGACGCCAACCAGTATTTCGGCTGCACGACCGGACGTGTCTGCAACCGGATCGACAGCGGCCAATTCACTCTCGACGGCAAGACTTACACGCTCGCCAAGAACGACGGAGAGAAACATCACCTGCACGGCGGGGGCGAACGCAGTCTGGATAAGGTCGTATGGCAGGCCAAACCGTTTGAGACTTCCAAAGCGACCGGCGTCGTCTTCACATACACCAGCCCGGACGGTGAGGAGGGCTATCCCGGCAATCTCTCGATTCGCGTGACCTACTCACTCCTGAAGCAGTCTAACCAACTGAGTGTTGCCTACGAGGCGACGACCGATCAGGCCACGCCGGTCAATCTGACCAACCATATGTATCTGAATCTGGCCGGAGCAGGCACCAAATCCGTCCTCGATCATGAGTTACAGATCAATGCAGCCGACTATACGGTCGCAGACGAAGAACTCATCCCCACCGGGGAAATTGCGAGTGTCGAAGGGACGCCGCTCGACTTTCAAGCTGAGACCATTATCGGCGAGCGAATCGACGCACTTACTAATACCGGTGCCAAAGGCTATGACCATAACTTCGTTTTGAACTCACCGACTGAAGGTGAGACTCGATTGGCAGCTCGGCTGCACAACCCCACGTCGGGACGAACGCTCATTATCGAGACGACGGAACCCGGCGTGCAGCTGTATTCCGGAAACTTTCTCCATGGGCAGGCGGGAAAAGGGGGGAAGGTCTATCCTCACCGCTGTGCAGTCTGCCTGGAGACTCAACACTTTCCCGACAGCGTCAACCACGACGCATTCCCATCGACGATTCTTAAGCCGGGTCAGACTTTCCAATCACAAACCGACTACCTGTTCGTGACGGAAGAGTAAGCTGATCACTCCGATGAGACACATCGGCACCTCGTTCACTTTTCGTTGGTCAGACTATCGACGGTAGCTCAGCGGTGATGCCTGCGAATTGCTGAAGAGTCTGATCACCCAGCGAATCGGCGCAATCCAGGAATACTGTCGGACGTGACAATGCGCACAGCGGACAGGCCGTCTCAGGACCAAAATCAAAGGAAGCTCTACCAGATGAAAACTGCACGCGTCCACTTCAGAGCACAGACAGTGGCGACAACCTGACCTTGGCATCGGCTGACTCTTATATCACGATTCATGCTTTCGGCACTCCGTCACGTTTCAAACTCAGTCGGCCCGTCGACTGACGAGAGAATTCCACTCGTCTCTTCATGGTAAAGTGATGGTTGACCCCTCGCCAGACCTTGGATTGATGAATTGAAAAACATTTTCTTCAGTCCTGAGACACCAGCCTCGACAATCCACGCATTTGAGACGAGAGAAATACCTCAGAAAACGTGCTTGCGTTCGCGTCGCTGCACTCGCCAACCTGCGATTGCCCACTCCCGCATCAGGCCATCGCAATCAGTTTGAGTGCGGTAAGCGTGATGCGTTTTCGACGGTGATCATGCGACGAAGCGTCTCGCCGAGGTCAGATTCCTCGATTTTCAGGCTGGCTGACTCGTGATAGAAGAATGGTGCGTGAGAGCCAAAAAGGATACGGTCGTGAGGGACGAGCCGCAAAAGTTTTTCAATGCCACCGACGGACTCCTGCATGGCCATGTCGAAGTAAACGTTGCCAGCGGCGGCCAGCCTGGTGAGGGCTTCGCCTTGGACCTCTCTTTGGCTGTTGAGCAGGATGAAGGGGATCGCCGGATGATGTGACAGGACATCGGAAAGCGGAGCAGTGTTAACGGCGGGAACCTGGACGAGCGGGTGTTGGGTTCGTTCGTCCTCCATCATGACGGAGAGTTGGACGATCAGTTTGTTTTCCGTGGCGAGCCTCAGTAGCTCGTCGAACTCCGGGGCGTCGAGTTTGTAGCCGTGGTAGTTGGGGTGTAATCGGATGCCGCGCATCTGGTGGACTTCGCGGCAGCGCCGGATGTCTTCCTGCCAATCGGGTAGCATGGGGTTAACGCAGCCGAACGGGTGCAACAGACCATCGCCATGAGTATTGCACTCTTCGACAAGGCGACGGTTGACCCCATCGACATCCTTGTGCAGCAAGGCATCGTAGCTGCCGGCCCAGGCCTGAGTGATGCCCGCCTCCTTCAGCCGTTTGACGAGCCGAGGAGTTTCATCGTCCGGCAGGCGACGGAACGGCCAGCGGGAAAGACTCACGTTGACATCGATCATGCCTCGATCCCCTTCTCGCGCAGGATGGGAAGCAAGAGTCGCCGCAGGTTCTGACCCAGGATCAGCTGCCTGGCCTTGTCAGGGATATCGGCTCCTTTCACTTTGGCCAACTGTGAGGCGAAGCTGCGACCGCCGATGTCGCTACCGTAGATCACACGCCGGGCCCCGAGTTCGCGGACCGCCATCTCAGTCACACCTGCCGTCGGATCGAAACCGCCGAGGCCGATCGACACGTTGGAAGCGGCACGGATAGCTCGGATGCCCCGCTCCCAGTCGCCCCCTGTGTGACCGCAGATGATGGGCACTTGCGGATGCCGTCGCGCGAGAGTGAGCAGATCGAGCGGTGACGATTCGCCCGGCAAGTTGCCCGTTACCTTAAACCATGTGTGTTGAAAGATGACCGCTTTGAGTTCCGCTGCCCGTTCGATGATGGCATCGATCGCTTCATCGCTGCACTTGCCTGCGACCCAAAGTTTGATACCGACCATTGGACCATTTGCGATGCAGCGGCCGATCTCTTCGAGGCTTGCTTCGACATGTTGCGGGCTGACGTAGGCGAAGCCGAACGCCCGGTCGTGCCAGTGGCTGATGGCCTGCAACACCTCATGGTTCTGTTGGCGCAGGTCGTCTGGGGTTGGCTCGTGCGACCAGTTCATCCCCATAAAGAATACCAGACGCTCGACCCCCATGCGGTCCGCGTACTCCATGAGCATAGCGATTCGCTCATCCGGTGTGCTGCCGTCGACGCCGCTCAAATGACAGTGCAGGTCCCAGATCATGAAGCGTCATTTCTTCGGAGCAGTCACCGTCAGCCAGAGGGAGTCCAGCTTCAGCCCTTCGACGGGAGCTGCCGAGGTGGCGAGTACCGAGTGACCATCCGGGATCGTCCCAATCACTCGTAGCGGCCCGCTAAATCGAATTTCATCGGAGGCCGATAGTGTCAGATTCACCGACTTGGCCGAATCTCCACTGGGAAGCGAAATGGCATCGCTGACGACGATGCCATCAGGCAAACCATGTAGCCGAACCGCAATCTCCTGGTTGAACCCACCCTGACGATTGACCGTTACTGTGACATCCACAGTTTTGCCGGCTTCCATCGACAGTGGGTCTGCGGGCAACGTGAGTTCGTAATGTGGCCGGTCCTCAACGATTGACATCAGGTAGACTGACCACTCGTCGCCATGCCCAAAACGGTCGGTCACTTCAACGCGGTACTTCCCATCCTCAGGGAGTGCCAGGGCGATCTGAGCGTCGGCAAAATTGCGAGTTGTGTCATCGACCTCCTTGATCAGCTTGCCGTCCGGACCAAAGAGCTTGAGCAGCGGATCAAGAGGCGAATCGAACGGTTGAGATACAGCAGAAACAATGACCGCCTGTCCTTTGCTACCGGTGAATGTGTAGGTGTCCGTCTCCTTCGGTTGTGCGATCGTCCCGGTGACGTGAGCCGGAAACGTGAGAGATGACTGATCGAGTTCGCTCTCTCGCAGCGAGGGTCCCTGTGCACGCGGCAGTCGATCCAGTATCAAACTCGTGGGCTCAGGCAGCGAATAGCGATTGGGGTGTAGCGAGAGAGACATCGTCTCCTCAGGCAGATTCCATCCCCGAACCGTTAGCCGTGAGGCATTGCCGAGCGTTAAAGGCTCGACGTGATCGACGAACGGACCGGTCGTCAACGTCAGCCGGTAGATATAGGTCTCTGCCCCGGAGAACCCGATGCTACTATTGGGGTCAGCGGGAAAGGCGAACATTCTCACGTAGTATGTCCCGGACTGCTGAGCGGTGAACACGATTCGTGGATCGTTGCCGTGATGGTCATCAACCTGTTCGATGACGAACCCTCGCGGTGAGAGAAGCTGCAAGACTGGGTCCATCGGCGAGCCGAGCGTGCGATGGGCATCGACCGAAGCGATGAACGTCTGACCCGACTCCAGGTTGACCGCAAACGTGTCAACATCCTCTGACTTTCCGAGCTGTCCGTTGATTGTGATTGGCAACTCAGGAAACTCGTTTGCCTCTGGGACAGCATCGTTCGGTTCAGTCTCGGTTGCTTCCGAGAGCTGCCCAATTATGACGACCTTCAACGGACTTGTGCCCTCCGCATTGTAGAATCTGACCCAACACAAGCCGGGAATGGCGTCTGCAGCGGCGGTAAGGGTCCATTCATTGGACTTGTTCGTCTCACCGAAGACGACCTCATCACGGCTGCACCAGACTTCGAGCGGCTCGGTCCCCGGCTTGCCGATCAGTTTGACTGTGACGGTCTCTCCCTGTCGCACTCCTGCCGGAAACAGACCCGTGACCTGTGGCGCCTCAGCTCGTGCGAGCGTTTGCCCACAGAGCAGGACCACAAGCAATATTCCAGTCCGGGTCAGTGACATGCGACCGTCAGAAACAGGGTGAGACGAAAACACGTTGAGCAGCACATTTGAAATGTGCTGCTCAACGGAGTGTGTTGGCAAATCCAATCAACCCATCAGTTCTGAGATCGGCGTCGGATCGCTGACCAGATGGGTGGGGCGACCCTGCGGGGTATAGAGGATCTGATTCGGGTCGATCCCAAGTTTGGTGTAGATCGTTGAGGCAAAGTTCTCCGGAGAGAGGACGCGATCGACAGCCGAATATCCTTGCGGATCGGTCGCACCCACAACCTGTCCGCCGGGCGTGCCACCGCCTGCCAGCAGGACAGACATCGCATTTGACCAGTGGTCTCGTCCGGCATCTTTGTTAATCTTGGGAGTCCGGCCGAACTCACCCAGCATCACGACGAGGGTCGTATCGAGCCGACCTCTCTCATCAAGATCACGAATGAGTGTGGCCAGTGTCTGATCAATCTCGGGGAGCACCTTGCGACAGCGGTCGAACAGACCGACATGATGATCCCAGCCTCCCTCGTAAAGGGTGATGAAGGGGACGTCTGCTTCCACCAGGCGCCGGGCAAGCAGCGCCCGCTGGCCGAAATCGTTGCGACCGTAGGCATCACGCAGTTCGTCCGGCTCGCTGTGAATATCGAACGCTGCCTGTGCTTCCGGAGACGAGACAAGCGTGTAGCCCTGCTCATAGTAGCCGTCCAATGCGACGACAGGGTCGGCAGCCACCGGCTCGTTGATGCGGGGCAGACGATCGATCGCCCCCTGCAGATCACGACGGCTGTCGAAACGAGCCGTCTCCAACTCGCCGGGAAGCGAGACATCTCGCACACGGAAATTGTCCTTGTTCGGGTCATCTGGAACGATGAAGGGGGCGTACTTTGCACCGAGGAAGTTCGGTCCGCCCGAGCGGGACATCCGGGGCATCGAGAAGTAATCCGGCAGTCCGCTGTTGCGGCCTTTGAGTTTGGCTGTCGTCGAACCAAGACTCGGGTGAAAACTGACGAACGCGCCACAGCCGACGGGGATCCGCGGCGGTGCCCCGGTCATCATGTAGTGGTTGCCCGCACCGTGGTTCCCCTGGTTGTGCCGGATCGAGCGGATGATGGCCAGCTTGTCCGCCATCGCTCCAAGTTTGGTCATGTGCTCAGAGAACGAGATGCCGGGGACGTTGGTCTCAATCGGATGAAACTCTCCGCGAATCTCCGAAGGGGCAAGCGGCTTGGGGTCGAACGTCTCGTAATGCGTCGGACCACCGTCGAGCCAGACGAGAATACAACTCGTGGCCCGTGGAGCGATGGTCTTTCCGGACGCCTGCCCTGACAACCGCAACATGTCAACCAGTCCGGCGCCAAACAATCCGCCCAAACCCAGTTTGAGGCAATCACGTCGACTGACACCTTCGCAGTTGAGATAACGGCTCATGGGCAGGACTCCGGGGGAATCAATTGGTGGGACGATTGGGGTGGGAAAGTAGTCGTCACGCTCAGCGTGGCGAGCGGGTCTAGAGAAAGCTGTCGAGTGGCTCGTCAGTCTTCTCAGGTCTCTTGCCATCACGCGGAGCGAGATGACGACTCTCAGTCTTCAAAGACAAACTCGGGTGTGTTCAACAAGGCCCAAAGGAGGTCTTCCGTGACAGCCCTTCGGCTAGTCTCTGTATTCTCGTACAAATCGAGGGCGATTTGCAATTCCTCTTCGACCGGGCGGCGGGAATAGACGGCCAGATAGACATTTTCGACGATCTCAGCCGGCTGTAGTTCACTCTCGGCCAACTGGTGGACCCAACTGGCGTCGCTGATCAGTTTCTCGTGCAGGTCCCTCGCATTCATGAGGTGCAAAGCCTGCACAACCGTTGTATCCGTAGTTCGCTCGCAAGGCGGGTCCTGATTCGGGTCAGGCCGGCCGAACGTGTCGAGAAACTGCGAATCAACCCGATGCGTCCAGATTTCCTTCGCGGACGCCCCCGGAGGCATGGCTTGATAGTCCGGAGGAATACCAACGATCTGATTCCATGAGTCAGCGAGTACCTCGGCCCGCAAACGGACTCGATAATGCCGGGAGAAGTTACGTGTGTCGACGACGTTGCGTTCCGTCGGTAGCGAACTCAATCCATACACATAAGACGTTGTGATCGTGCGGATCAGATGTTTGATGTTGAACCCTGAGTCGCGGAAGTCATCACCCAACGCTGTGAGCAGAGTGATGTTCGAGGGCGGATTGGTCGCCCGGAGATCGTCGACTGGTTCGACGAGTCCGCGGCCCATGATGTCGGCCCACACACGGTTGGCCATCGTTCGAGCAAAGAGTGGATTGTCCTTCGACGTCATCCATTCAGCGAGAGCCTCACGCGGATCACCGTCAGACGGGATTTCTCTCGCGTCCCCGAATAATGGTCGAGGCTGCATCACGGCATTCGTCAACGGATGCCGCACGTCACCACTGGTCCCGGCGAAGACCATCTCCTCCGATCCGGAGATCGGTGGTGACAAACCTGTCCCCTTATAGCCCAGCTTGGCGAAGTACGCTGCAAACGAGTAGAAGTCGTCCTGTCCCCAGACCTCGAACGGATGATGATGGCACTTGGCGCATTCGAGCCGGGTGCCGAGGAACAGCTGGCTGACGATCGTGGTAATCTCGTCCGGGCTGCGGCGATCGCGGTAGAGCGTGACGTGTCCGTCCTTCCAGGTGCTTCCCTCCGCCGTGATCAACTCTCTGACAAACTCATCGTACGGCTTGTCCTTTCGGAAGCAGTCGCGAATCCAGTTGTCGTAGTTCAGCACCGTCTTGATGCCCACGCGATACGGATTCGGACGGAGCAGGTCGGCCCACTTGTTCGCCCAGTGCTCGGCATACTCCGGCTGAGCGAGCAGATGATCGATCAACTGATCCCGCTTCTCAGGCGAGGGATCATCAAGGAATGTGCGGGCCTCCTCAACCGTCGGCAGACGACCGATGACATCCACATAAGCTCGACGCAGGAAATTGTGATCGGGAGCCGGCTCGGAGACACTCAGCGACAAGCGTTTCAGTCCCTCATAAACCTGCTCGTCAACAAAGTTACGGCGAGGAAGTTGATCGTAGTAATCCGCCGGCATTTCACCCGGCAGGGGCACCGACGGCGTGAACACGGCGAAGAATCCCTGATACCGGGCCATGATGGCCGTCTCGCCCGTGATCTTGCCGGCGGTCACCAGTCCCGATTCATCAACCTCGGCGATCGCACTTTCGTTCGACTGATAGGTCGCCATGTGCGTGACGTCGCGAGTCGAACCGTCGCTATAGTGGGCCGTGACTTTGAGTTGCTGTTGCTCCTCGTACGGCATGATCCGTGACTCTGGCTCAATGCTGACCGTCTCCAAAGTCGGAGTGTCCGGCTGACGACGCGGAGCCCCGTGCTGAATCCATCGCCGCAGCAGTTCGTATTCCTCACTGCCCCGTTCCAGCCGCACTCCACCACCGTGCGGGTCCACACCAGTCGGCTTCGTGAGCAACAGACTCTCCTCGGGTGAAGCAAAGAAGACTCTCCGCCCCCGGGCTTCCTTCACCAGGGACTGATGATCAAAGTCGGGATCGAATCCAAACAACGACAACTGAAACCCGTTCTGCCCGCGCGCCTTGCCATGACACGGCCCAGAGTTGCACGCCCGCCGCGTCAGGATCGGCTGAATGTCCCGCTCAAAATCGAGGGCATCCGCTTCAGCCAGATTTGTGACTGTGACCGTCACCGATTGCTGTTGCCCCCCGGCCTCGATCCGAACGACGGTCGTACCCTCGCCGACCGCCCGGACCACGCCCCGCTCGTCCACGGTCGCCACTTCCGGCGACTCACTCATATAAGCCGCTGACCGCGTAAGATCGGCCACATCCTCCCCCGTCCGCCCCGTGACAAGCAACTGCTTTCGATTCGACAACCCGCGCAGCGACACCTCGATCGGTGAAACCGCAACATCTTCCGCCTGAGCGGTCAGGGAAGAGCAAAACAATATGATCAGGCAATATGTACGCATCCCCTTATCATACCACAACGAATGACCCGGGTGCAGGTTTCGTGATCCAGATCACCAAAACCGGTGTGACAAAGCCGGCTTCGACAGCGAAGTGTTGTGCCCCTCGTTTTTCGACCGAGTCAGATTTGAAACTCACAGACCGCACTTAGTCAGTCAGCGGAAACTGCATCGGGAAACGACTGCCTGCTGCTCTGTCAGGGTCGTGTCTGCGATGGCGCGTCAAACGAGAGAATCATCGGACACTTCGTTGGTATCAGACCCGGTATAGGTTACTGTGTTTCGTTTCCGGGACGGAGAAACTGGCAAGCGTGGAGGTGTAATAGACTTCGTACATCGCTCGAGTCTCCAACAAACTCGAAGTCCCTAGTCACGATCAACATGCTATTTTCGTTTACTGATGTATCTACAACAGGGGGTTATCCGGACGATGCGGTCGATATTCAAATTGCTGTCTACTCTCTCTGTCGTTGTGGCTCCCTTGGGTACTGCAGCTGGCTCTGACACTCTCGACTTGCGGCAGGCCTTGATCGTTGCATCTGCTGATCAACCGATCATCAACTCGGCTCGACGCATGCTTACGGAAGAAGTCGCCAAACGCACAGAGATCGGTCTCAAGGACTCCGAAACAATCAGCAATGGGAAGAGTCCGATGATCCTGCTGTGTCGATCCGACGAGGTTCCGCCCCCTTTGCGCAACTTTGTCGAGGCGATGGATGTCCCGGAGCAGGCGGATGGGTTCGCCATCGCCGTTGAATCTAGCGGTAAGCGGCCGATCGTTGTGCTCGCGGGGCATGATGATCGTGGTGTCCTCTTCGCGGTCGGGCGATTGCTGTTGCAGTTGAGAATGAGCGAGGGGCAACTTGAACTGCCCGCTGATTACCAGATCGCCACGGCGCCGCGTTATCCCCATCGGGGACATCAGATCGGTTATCGGAATCTCTCTCACTGTTATGACGCTTGGACAGCGGAAACCTATGAACAGTACATGCGCGAACTGGCCGTGTTCGGAGCGAATGCTTTTGAAACCACCCGGTTCTCGCTCGACGGACGCGATGGTCCACATGCCAAGCTGACCGGTGGAGAGATGGCCAAAGAGTGGTCAAGGATTTGTGACGAGTATGGTTATGACTTCTGGCTGTTCTCGGAAGCGATCGGCGGTCAGGGACATACCGAGGCTCAAGAACGTGAGGAGATCAATTCGCGACTCGAAACGCTGCGAGCCATCCCTCACCTCGATCATATCTATCTCACCGGAGGCGACGGGGGCACGTCACATCGACGTCCAGACCTGATGTTTAAGTGGACCGGCAAGTTTGCGGAGGAAGCGCGAAAGATTCATCCCGGCCTTGGTGTGTGGGTCTCGAATCAGGGATTCGGTCCGGAGTTGAACAACTGGTTCTTCGGCTACCTCCAGCAGGAACAGCCGGAGTGGGTCACGGGAGTCGCCTATGGTCCCTGGTCGCGTGTGCTGTTGGATGAACAGCGTGCCAGGGTGCCCAAGCAGTATCCCATCCGCCGTTACCCGGACATCGGACACTGTCTCCGCTCTCAGTATCCCGTACCTGGCTGGGATCGTCCCATGGCTCAAACTCTCGGTCGCGAACCGTTTGCCCCTCGTCCGAGAGATCATGCCCGTATCCACAATCTCTTCGATGAATACGCTGACGGCTTTGTGACTTACTCAGACGGCATCGGCGATGATGTCAACAAGTTCGTCTGGACGGCGTTGGGCTGGGACCCGGATCAGGAACTCGACAGCATCCTGCTCGATTACTCACGTTTCTTTTTCGGCTGGGATATTGCCGAGAGAGTTCGGGAAGGCCTGTTTATGTTGGAGGACAATTTCTCCGGACCGCTGGCCGAGAACGAGGGCGTTGAGAGAACATTCGCCCATTGGCGATCACTTGAAGAAGAAGCTGACGAGGACTTGCTGACGAATTGGCGTTTTCAGTCATGTCTGCTGCGAGCGTATTACGATCACTACACACGATCGCGGTTGTTGAATGCCAACGCGACCGAGGATCGCGCCTTGGCGACGCTCCGTATGGCTTCCCAGATTGGTGTTGAAGAATCGATTGCACAGGCGAAGGCCATCCTCTCTGAATCCGATCAGGATCAGACCACCGATGTCCTGAAAGCACGAATCATTGAATTGGGAGCCGAACTCTTTGAGAGCATCGGTGCCCAACTGGATGTCTCCACCTATCAGGCCCGCAATGACGAACGTGGAGCGGTGCTCGATTTTCTCGATACTCCCCTCAATGACCGGCTTTGGCTTGAGGACGAACTGGATGCCATTCTCTCCGGCCGGTTCACAGCGACAATGCCTGAGAATGTCGAATCGGGTGACGTCCGTCTCGCGCGGTTGGCCCGAGTCACCGACTGGGAGGACGCCGGGCCCGGTGGGTTCTATGACGACCTGGGATGTGCCTGGAAGCAGCCACACCTGGTGAAACCCAAGCCGCTGTCGGATGATCCCGCCGGCGTGACCACACCCCGCGAGGCGCATTACCGAGGCAACCCGGAACATCAACGGCTTTCCTGGATCGATGTGGAAGAGGCATTGAATAACACGCCACTCACGATGCGGTACACGGAACTCGATCCCGATGCTGCCTACCGGATTCGCGTGACTTACCTCGGTCGCTACCGAGCCACAATCCGTCTCGTCGCGGATGACAAATATGAGATTCATGGCCCCTACGGCCACACATTGCAGGGTATCCGTTACACGACCGGTTACAGTGATGCGGCTGCCGTGGTCACCCCTAAAGAGGGCGATCCACCACCGGTGGTCACCCCCCTTGAATTCGTCATCCCGCGCGAAGCCACTGAGGACGGCACACTGGAACTGACCTGGCAACGCATCACCGGCCGCGGTACTCAAGTTGCAGAAATCTGGTTGATCAAGCAGTCACCGCAAACTCCTTGACAGCGGATTGGGGCTGACAAAGGAATGCTGCACAACACTGCCTGCCGAGCCGGATGCCGAAAAGCATCACGTCAGCAGGGCAAGAACAATTCAACGTTTACACAACACATGCTCTCCTCCTCAACGAGATGAGCAGGGCTCCCAGCCTGAAAATATGGCTCCGACACTTTGGAGGGGAAGTTCCAGCTCAATGCTCGGAAAGGAACTCCCAGAGTAGGGAGTTATGGCGGACAGACCATTCATGGGCGAGGCCGGGCACGGTGATCAACTGAACGTCATGACCATCCGCGAGGTATTGCGCGGCATCAGCCTGGATTGCAGCTGACTCGTTATCTTCGTCGCCGACGATGAGCAGGAGCGGCCTGTGAATGTCGGGCTGAAGGAGTCCACGTGGCTTTGAACCGGAGTGAGCGACGACGGCAGCAATTTCGGATGACCGAGCTGCGACCAGCAACTGGGCGAATGTGGCACCGTTGGACATACCCACCACGTAAATGCGATCTCGATCGATCGAAAAGCGTTGGGCGATGTTCATCAACAGGCGATCGAAGAAGATTACGTCCGGATTGGCATCAAGGTTGTCTGGATCAAACTGCATGCTCGTCCACATCGCGCTGTGAGCAGCCGGGTAGACGAGAAGAAAACCGTTGTCTGCAGCCAGCCGATCGAGTTGAGAATAACCGGCCATCGATTCGGGCGAATCACCGATGCCATGCAAAGCAAACACGACCGGCGCAGGATCAAGTAACGAATGCGGGACCACCTGCCGAAACTTGCGAAGCGTGCCATCGACCATGACTTGTTCGTTGGGACTGATTTCAGCTGCGACCGGACGCTGCCGAACGATGGCGGTGGTAACGGCCAACGCGACGAGCACTAACAAGAGAGCGATAATCACCCTTCGCATCAAGGGATTATTGCCAAAACTCTGGAAGACGCGAATGGAAACCCGTGAATCGACCTATGAATCAAACGTTAGGCCACAGAATCTCGAACCGTCGATGTCGCAATGCCATAGTTTGCACTCATCCGGACCTTTGAAGAAAATCATGCCCGCGCCGGGATCTCGGGGCCACCAGTAGTTCACGTCTGCGATCACCAGCGAGTTGATTTCATCTGCGAATGGTCGCCAAACCTCCTTCTTTGATTCCCACGCGAGGTAGTCGGCGACGCGGTTAATGAACTTGTCAATGTGTCGCACAGTTTCACGAGCGGTGTCGAGGATTCTTTCATCGGGCTGATTGTGTCCACCGACGCTCATGATGATGAGGCCAACTCGGGTGTCGACGCTGCACTGCCACGAAGATTCATTGAGAACGAGTTCGCCCAATACCGGATCGTCAAATCTCCCGACCGGTTTGCGAGTGGCCCATTCATGGATGCGATGAAAGAGATTTTGCATCAGTAATGTCGAAAGTTTCTCGGGTGCAATCGTGACTCGCGCATTTCTCAGGATCTACCTCAGCAATCGTCGAGTTCCATGATCTCATCAGAAGCCTTAACGTATCAAGGACTATTGTACGGTCGCACGATGCATACTCATCCTGCCTGGTGAGATGAGTCCCACACCCGGCCAACAAATCGGGGCCGCTCATTGATGCGCTGCTCTGTGGCGATGAAGCAGGAGATTTCGGATCGGTCGGCTGACCATGCGAGGGTAGGCGAGTTCGAAGAGGAGTGAGCCGGTCATCATGGCTGCGAAGACCCACAGGGCGGTGGGGTTGGTTTCATAGGTGTTGCCTAAGAGAGCAGCCAAAGCCGCGACACAGGACAGGGTTGCCAGTCCGGTGATGACCCGACGAGCTTTGACGGTGGATGACAACCGGAATGCAGCTGCGTTGACAGCGGCAAAGATCACCAGGAAGCCGGCACTCCCCATGATGGCAATCGCCTGCAGGTCGACGAGATTTGCCAGGAGGAGTGACAATCCTGTCGTCAGCAATACGCCTGCCAAGGGACGGCTCCAGACCTTGCGTTCGAAGAGTTCGGGCATCTCACCATCTTTGGCGATCGCAAATCCGAGCCGAGCGTTGCCGTAGATGGTCGCATTGATCGCAGAAAAAGTCGCCAGCAGTGCTGACACGGAGACCATGACGAATCCCACGTGGCCGAGCGCCGGCTGCGCGGCAGCGGCGAGTGCATAATCTTTTGCGCTGGAGATCGTTGCTTCGCTGACCGATCCCACGGTGATGATCGCAACGAGAACGTAAAGCAGAATGACAAAGATCACACATCCGTAGTAGGCCCTCGGCAATGTGTATGCCGGGTCCCGAACGTCTTCCGCAGCGTTGGCGATCAGTTCGAATCCTTCGTATGCCACGAAGATCACCATGCCACCGACGACCAGCGAAACCGGGCTGGCCCATGTCGAAACCTGCAATCTGGCCACGTCCACATGTCTTGATCCAGCGACAATCACGATGGCGAGGAGAAACAGCTTCAGCGTGACGATCACAGTCTCCGACTTGCTGACCAGATCCGAATTGAGAAGATTAATCAGGGCAGGCAGGAGAATCGCGAGGCTGAGAAAGATGTGCTTGTATGATTCTGGTGCATCCGGAAAGAAAGTCATCGCATAAGAGCCGAATGCAGACGCGTAGAGCGCGATTGTGACCAGATAGCTCAGCCACAAAGACACGTTGAGAGTGCTGGTCAACAAGTTGACGCCGAAGGCCTGATCAAGAAAAACGATCGTTCCCCCCGCTGCAGGGTACTGGACGGACAACTTCGCATAGGAATACGAGGTGAGGAGAGCGACCATGCCTGCGACGGCGAAGGCGATTGGCGTCCCTCCGTGAGCCAGCGTGACAGCAGTCCCCAGGACTGCGAATATGCCTCCACCAACCATGCCGCCCACTCCAATAGCAGCAGCACCGAGCACTCCAATTTGTGACTGACGGCTCTGGACTTTTTGACTGGAATCGGAAAGTGCCATTGAGTTGACGCCGAAGTAAGAATTGAGTGTACGCAGTTGCTGACGATTGGATTGCGGCGGAGATGAGATTCACGACTGATTCAGCATCTCACGGAGCACTGGTTCGAAGGCGTTGGCTTGCCTGTAGAAGCCGAGGTCGTTGGGGTGTGAGCCGTCGGTGGTGTCTTCACGGTCACTGCCGAGAAGGAGTTCGCCGGGAAGGTAGTACAGGGATTCAACTCCCTCAGCGATGAGGCCGTCATACGCGGCTCGCAGGGCGGCGCGGCTTGTCTCGTGTCTCTGTTGCCGACTGGTCAGGAAGGGTGTGTTGGCGTACGTGCGGTCTTCGACCAGCAGGATTGGGGTGTGTGGTCGAACGGCCCGCAGTTGATGCACGAGCGGTGCGGTCCGTTCGGCCACCGCGTCCCCCTGCATATTGGGAAGGCAGTCGATGATGTACACCGCTGCGTCCAGCTCGGTCAGCAGATCGCCGACGGAGGGGTCCATTGTGCCGTTGCCGGAGAAACCGAGATTGATCACCGGTCGATCGAGCCGGCGACCGAGGATCGCCGGATGAGGCATGCCGGGTCGGGAAGCACACGCGCCGTGCGTGATGGATGTGCCGTAGAACACGAGTGGCTTATCCGTACGAGGGGCGACTGGTGTGAAACTCGTTCCGGTGGGGACGCCGATCTTGAGAGACTCGGTACCGTTGTACAGGGGCAGATAGACCTCGTAGTTGCGTTCTCCCTCGGGGAGCCCGCTGACGATCGCTGTCTTCGTGTACTGGGCTTTGGGCTGCACAACGGACAACCATCGCCAGTTTCCCTCGTCATCCAGAGCATAAAGGTCGAGGCCGCTGACGCCTGTCGCAGGCATGTGAGGCATCGCCAGGCGATCGCTCGTCACCGTGTAGTCAGCCCAGATTTCGGGGGCATCTGTGAGAAACCGGACAAGCATCCCAGCCGAGTGACGACTCAGACCCCAAACGGCATCGCGGACCACACCCTCAGCACGAGCAGGCAGCCGGTCGAAGTACTTGGACGTGTCGTCCCAGCCCCTGCCTTCCACGCCCCAGTCCTGAACGTCATACCAGTCGAGTACCGGCTCGGTTGCAGTTTCATCTGCCCTGCTCCATTGAGTGATGCCTGCCAGAGTTGAGGTGGCAGCCAGGCTGAGGAAGCGACGGCGATCAAGAGTTGAAAACATGGGGCAAGTTCCTCACTTCTTGAGGTGAGCAGGGAATCAGAAATCAACATGAGAGACTTCATTGGGAGTTCAGTGTAAGCTTCTCCATTGCATCACCGCCAACAGGATTGCTCGCTCACGCTGCATGACTGACTTCCCGACTAATGCTGAGGCTGGTTGTCCACACGCAGTCGTCGGTAGAAAAAAGTCCTGCAAGACTCGTTGTCGCTCGTCACAGACACGCGAATCGCATAGCTTCACGTGTCTGACAAAATATCCGACACACCGAACGTTTTGCGAACAAAGAGAGACCCGTAGCTGTGATCGCTGACCTCTGGTTATCGACAATCTTCCTGCCTCAACGAGCCGTCATGCCCATATTTGCGGCAGCTGAAGATTTGCCAGCTGCGGAAACCGGTTGGCAATTGACGTTGCTCGCCATCTATTGCGTGCTGATCGTGACCGGGTCACTGGTCGGGGGATGGTTGCCCACCATCGTGAGGCTGACTCACACGCGCATGCAGGTGATGATCAGTTTCGTCGGCGGGCTCATGTTGGGGATCGGGTTCTTCCATCTCCTGCCGCACGCGATCAACCAGCTGAGAGTTGAGAATGCAATGACGCTCGCCGTGTTCGGCATCCTCACGATGTTCTTTCTGATCCGGGCGTTTCACGTGCACCATCACGGTCCGCTCGAACTGCCCGACGCCTCAGGCACGGTCGTCGCTGATTCCTATCGACACCAGTTGCAGACAGTCGAAGAACACGAACACGCAACGCACAGCCACGATCACGACCATGACCACAGCGGGCATCATCACCATCACGAGGTTAATCGGCTGAGTTGGATGGGGATTGCATCAGGCCTTGCGCTACACACGCTCATTGACGGGATTGCCTTGGGAGCCAGCGTGCGTGCAGATGTGGGAAATCCAGTCATACTGTCGTTGTTCGGCTTCGGCACTTTCCTCGCGGTCGCGCTGCATAAGCCGCTGGATGCACTCGCCATCACCTCATTGATGACGGCCGCAGGCTGGTCGAGTTCGTCGCGGAATCTGGTGAACGTGGCATTCGCAGTCATGTGCCCGCTGGGAGCCGTGCTGTTCCTCATCGGGTTGGACAGCTTTAACGGCCCTCAGCAAGAGATCGTCGCCAGCGCGATGGCCTTTGCAGCAGGAGTGTTCATCTGCATCTCGCTGGGCGACCTGCTGCCCGAGATGGAATTCCACTCACACAATCGCATCCCGCTCACGATCGCCCTGCTGACCGGCATCGCGATCTCGTGGCTGATCACGCTTGCAGCTCACTGAGTTCACCCAGAGGGAGCTCACCAGTGATGGTGTCGATGGAAGGGCCGATGGTGGCCGAAGGAGAAGTACAGGCTGGGAGCGGGTTCTGCAATAATCACCCGTGGACTGGGCTCGCGGATGATGGTCGTCACCGGTGGCTGTGCGACGTGATCGAACCGCTGCATGGAGATGATCACGCGGTCACTCACACCACTGTTCTTGAGGTTGATGATCCCTTGCGGACTGAGGTCAAAGCGTCCGCCCTGTGAGTTCATCGAGCTGATGATCACGTCGTCGCTGATGCCACTCTGAGACATTTGAATCACATCGACATTCGACATGGCCTGCTGCATTTGTTGTGCGTAGGCCGCCTGGGCGATGGCTGCATCGCGCTCTTCCCGAGCATCTTCTGCATTGCCGACGAGTCCGCCAGCGAGTGCTCCTGCAGCAGCTCCGATGAGAGCCCCTCCCTCTGCGTGTCCACTACCAGCACCGACAATCGCACCGGTGACCGCTCCCAGTCCCGTGCCAACCGCCGCTCCCGACTGTGTGTGATTCATAGTCGCGCAGCCACTGCCCATGAGCAGCGTCAAACCGATGATGGCGAACTTCGCCGGAATTGCTTCATTCAGACGGGACATCGTCATCTCGCATCCTTGCCTCTGGCCCGTGATTCGAAATTCTCTGGGTCACATACAAAATCGGCCGACGACGGTGTTAGAAATGAGTCGCACATTTGAATTGTGTGACTCGACAACGTGCCTTTCGACCGGATTTTGGGTGCGGCAGAATAACAGCGGAATCCCGATCAGCCTATGCCTGTTGAGCCCGAACTCTAAAGCATTCCAAGAAAACAGGTTGTGTCGCCGAGTCCCGGAGGTGCGGAAGCCCTACTCCAGTGCTCTGCACACCTTCAGGTTTTGCACAGACCATCGGAAGGCTGAATAGGAAACGATCGGGTAGCACGGGTTGACTCAGCGGGTGTCCGGGAATTCAGCGGGTGTTGATGATCGATTGGAGTTGAGCGTTGTTGTGGTGGCACGTGTGGTTGTGGAACAGGAGCAGTTGATCGGCGAAGATGGCACGAGAAGTTGGGGGCGGTTGTTGTTGAGTCCGCGATGCCAGATGCGGTCGTGGAGATCGAAGCGTGTCTTGAGCCAGTCGTTGAATGGTTCGACACGGGTGCCCCGGCGGCGGATGAGTTTTTGGGCAAAGGGGCGACTGAAGAACTCCGCTCGCTGTTGACGTCGCGTGCGGCGGCGTTTGCGACAGTGAGTTTCACGATGGTCGCCGGTGGATGTTCCGGAACGATGCCGGGGATAGGGACACAG
>JAGQQG010000085.1 GCA_020426325.1 Planctomycetaceae bacterium
CGCCTCCCGCTGATCAGACGTCAACCGCACCCGATACTTCGCATTGAGATTCGGCATCCTTGCCTCCCTGTTTCCTCGGGAATCGAAAACCCAACACAGACTACAACACCATGACGGTTACCGATAGACGGAACAGTAGTTCAGTTAGATCTCCCAGCTTCGGCGGTACAGTCCGGCGATCTCGTAAAGCGGAGCCTGCTCGGTGTCCCGTAACGTCGAGACCAGCAGCAGGCTTTGGGGGCGGAAGCCTTTTTGCCCGAACTGCACCCGCACTTCCCGCAGCGAGAGTCGCTCGGGTAAAGACGCAAAAACCTCCTCGTTCATCCCATCGGGACGCGGCGTCTGGTCCAGCACACTTCCTTAGTTATTCAACACAACGTCTTCCAGTGTCAGCTTGTCCTGCTTGGCTCCTTTGGATGTCTACACTGATGAGATGATCTTTTTCACCACGGTTCTCACCCTGTTCAAGACACTCCGTCGAACCGTAGTGAGAATCGGCCCGGAGTTTCTGAGAACTGATGTGTCGTGAATCGCTGTCGTCCAGTGTTGGCATAGGGGCGTCCGGAACCGGATTGTCGTGTAGTATAACGATCAAGTCATCGTATGGCTCCAGCGTCTCAAGGAGCCGCAGTGCACGATTGTATGTTGTCTTGCTGTCCGTGATCTTCATGAGACATGATATATCCTCTAGGGGCTCCCGGCTCCACAGTTCATGGAGGGCTTCCTGAAACGAAATGGAATTTGCCTCGATGTATGCTTCACGATCCAGACAATGATGCGGAACGCTTCTGCTCGACTGCCTCCTTCTCTGGAGTTTCCATGAGTAACGTACGACACTTCGGCGCCACAGGTGATGGTGAGGCTGACGACACCGAGGCCATCCGTCATGCCCTCAGCGAGGGAGATGGAGTCCTGCATTTCCCGCCGGGGACATATCGTATCTCGCAGACAATTGAGGTACCGCTGGCGGATGTTGGACCGTGTGGCGTCGATGGCACGAGCGGGACGGCACGGATTATCATGACGGGGGCCGGGCCGGCGTTGCGACTCGTCGGCACGCATGGCGGGACGGGTGATCCGCATTCCGTCAAAGGGAACGTCTACCCCACACAACGGCTGCCGACCGTCAAGAATATCGAAATCGAAGGCGCTCACGCGGAAGCGGACGGTATCGAACTGGTGCAGACGATGCAGTCGGTATTCGAGGGACTCCTCATCCGTCGCTGCCGGCACGGCATCCATCTTGTTGAGCGGAACCGCAACGTACTGATCAGTCACTGCCATCTGTATCACAACACGGGCGTCGGCGTTTTTCTCGATGGTGTCAACCTGCATCAGATCAACATCGCCGGCAGTCACATCAGCTACAACCGGCTCGGCGGCATTCGCATCGAACGCAGCGAAGTCCGCAACCTCCAGATCACCGGCAACGACATCGAATACAACAATCACGCGTCTCACAACACCGAGCCGGAACCGACCGCTGAGATCTACGTCGACGTCTCCGAGCCGGGGGCCAGCGTGTGTGAAGTCACGATCGCTTCGAACACGATTCAGGCGACCTCTTCCCCCGGCGGATGTAACATTCGTATCCTCGAAACGCCCGGCGGAAATGACCTCTCGCCTCACCTGTGGGCCATCACGGGCAACATCATTGGCAGCCAAGAGACCAACATGCATCTCTCTCACTGCCGCGGAATGACGATCACCGGCAACTGCATCTACTCCTGCACCAACCGCAACCTGCTGATCGAGGACTCGCATCACCTCACCCTCAGCGGCAACACGTTCCGCCGCCACGCTCCGTTCTACGGCATGGGGGTTCGCATGGAACGGTCCCACGACATCACGCTGACCGGCTGCACGCTGTACGACGAACACGAAACCGGTCAGGAATCCGGAGCATCACTCCTCGAACTGGTCGACTGCAACCGCATCAATATTACCGGCTGCCAACTCCTCGACGGCATCCCCTGCAGCATCGACGCTGAGAACTGCAGCAACGTCACCATCAGCAGCTGCACCATCCATGACACGCGAGCCGAGACCAAGTCAATACACGCGGTGCGATTCATGGGAGAGGGAACGGGCAATTTGATCGCAACGTGCAACATCGGCCAGACAATTCGTGAAGCTCTGTTACTGGTTGAAACAGCTGGAGTCGAAATTCACTCGAATTCTCTTCCCTGAGAATCAAAGTGTGCGTGGCTTGGCCTGACCGCGCCACAGTCGTCACGCTCATCAGCGCGCACTCAAGGAACGGGACAAGGCGATTTATCCAAAACCTCAAAGTTTCGAGCAGGTTACGTCGACGCCGTTCGTTTCCCATCGCGAAAGCGATTTTCCCCCGGACAACAAAACCGGAAATCTTTTGAAGAATTTCTTCTCCCGTGCGTTTCCTGTTGGTTAGTGCAATAACACTCCCCCCATTTGAAGGAACAGGCGATGAAGACGTTCTTGACAATCTGCACTTTGGTGGCAGCGTTCGGGATGGCCAGTGTGGCTGACACCGCATTGGCTGGTGGCTATGGATACGGAGGTTACGGCGGGTACGGAGGCGGAGGGTACTTGTACGGCAGTGGTTACGGCGGGTACGGAGGCTACAGCACCGGTTATGGATACTCTGTGCCCAGCTACGGGTATGGAAGCTACGGCTACGGTGGTTACGGAAACGGCTACTACTCCAACTCCTACATCACCCCCTCCTACGGCGGCTACAACAGCTACTACGGCAGCGGTTATGGATACGGCTGTAACTACTGATCTCTGAATCGAGTCTCACAACGAAGCCCGGCTCTCATCCAGAGGCCGGGCTTCGCAGTCTCAACTTTGTCCATTAGCTCCCGTTGAATGACATGTCAAACTTCGTTTGGCTTCTCGAAGTGGATGACGTATGCCCAACTGTGGCCGAAGAAGGCTCGTTCGCGAAGACCGGTGGAGGCCGAGAGGTCTGTGACCGTCTTGCGGGACTGGAAATGTGGATCGAAGATGACTTCGACGATTGCCAGAATACCGCCCGGCTTGAGGGTGCGGAACAACTCGGTAAGAGCCGCAGTCCGGTCGGGAATCTCACCGAGAACGGTCACCAGGACCGCTCGATCAAAGTGGTTGGCGGGAAGCATGCCGTCGCCGAGTGAACCGGCGACGAATTCGGTGTTGGTGTAACCAGCACTCTCTGTTTTTGCCTTCGCTCGTGCCAACATCCCCGGCTGGAGATCGAACGCCACCACATGACCGGTCGGCCCCACGCTGGTAGCCAGCGGCACCGTCAACCGCCCCGGCCCGCAACCTGCGTCCAGCACCGTCATCCCCGGCGAGACAGCCAGCGACTCGACGATGAACGATGCTCGATTCGTCTTCGTAAACGGGTTGTCAAGTTCGACCAACCAACGCAACCAAACCGGACAAGGCAAACTCCGGCGACTTGAAGCCAACCGCCATCCGATGGTGACCAGAACGGCCACAACGATGACCAGAATTGCGCTGATTGTTCCTGTCATGGGGGTCTGATTAATTGAGGATAATCGGGTACCACATGTTGTCCCAACCCGTGTCGCGAAGCAACGGGAAGCCTTTCCGGAACCTACCATCTCTCCTCAACGGTCGCCATCACGAATGCTTCCGTCCGCTGACTCGGCGTCGGCTGGGACAACCGGCGCTACCCGCAAAGAATCGGTCATTGCTGATTTTCGAGCTTTTATCTTCTGAGTTTCTCGAAACGCTCGGAAGGCAAGTGTTGCGAAGATTATTCCAGTCAAAGTGAGACATACTGCGACACCAATACGGCCACCCAGCAAATAGCAGATGGCGATGATGAAATGCACACTCCGAGTGCCTCCACTTGCTTCGAGTTCCGCAAGTTCTTGATCCATCATGACCGCAGCTAAAGCCGTCCCGACTGCGAACACAGCGAAGACGACCCATTGTCTTCGCAGGTCAATTGGCTGCTTGTGGCAGCGGCGACAGACTCCACTGAACTTCTTTAGTGTCGTAAGGGCAACCGGGGCCCCGCATGCAGGACATGTTGATCGGTTCTCAGCCACGCCACATGAATTCCTGAGTTTGGACAGCACTAAATCGGGCAAACTGAGTACCACAGATTGTCAAAACCTGTGTCGCGAAGAGAGGGGATGCATACCTGTAAACAACAATCACATTTCAAAGGTCGCCATCAAGAATGCTTCCGTCCGCAGACGCGGCACAGGTTGTGGCAAGCGGCGTTACTCGCTGTGTATTTCACCTCGTCTTATCCACGCTACGTCACTATCTACTTCGAGGTGATTCACAGAAGGGGGCTACGATCGATTCAAGTTTATCGATGAGATGTTGATCAATGTCAGAGAAGAACATGATATCAATACTTGAAACATGTTCAGCACAGTGTGCAGTCAATGGCCGAATCACCTGCTGAGGTGGTGATTCGGTGTCAACGCAGAGGGCAACTCGTATCTTCTTGTCGCCTTCGTAGTATATCCGAGTGAGATATGCTCTCCTCAGGCCAGCATCGTGACTAAGGCCGTTCTTAAGCACTTCCTTCAAGACTTTGACGTCACCAGCCGGTTCGCCCAAAAAGCCAAACGACTCAGAGGGTACGTCAATCGTCGTAGGACGACCCCTCCGAAACACACCAGCTAATGTTTTCAAGAGGCCCATGATATTCGCTCCGACGGGTCGCAGGGGCAGAATTGCAGCAGATCGTCCTAATCTTGTTGAATCTCCGTGTCCTTCCTTCGGTCAGTCAAGTCATCGAGTTGTGCGTGTCAATGCGTTCCCTTCATCGTACTGCACTTCAACAACATTCAATGAACTTGGTGTCAGGATAGACTCTGTCGTACTCGATCCCGAGGCTCTCGCTCACGACAGCACGTACACGAAGTGCAATGTCCGGGCGCACGTTCGGCGAACATCGAGCGAGAAACTCGTCATCCGACATCGGCGGATGGGCAGCATTGAATTCGGCAATGGCTCGCTGAACAGCCCGCCGCTCTGCTTCGATCGTCTTGCGGATCAACCACAGGAACACCTCAATCACACTCGCAATGTTCAGAATTGTTCCCATCTCACATCCCTCCGCGCGTCTCTGTGCCCCCTCGTGAACACACCTACGGCGTGACGTCCATCACGGGCATCGTGAGCATCACCCCCTCTTTGTGGATGATATCCAGTTGGCGGAGGGCCTGTTTGAGGAGCATGAGGCGTTCGGGGTCGGCGGACTTCAGAAGGGGGGTCGCTGCTTCGAGGAGGCCGAGCGAGAGATGCTCGTCGTCGTCCTTCTTGCTGGGGGCCATGTCCTCGAAGAGGGTCTCGATGAAGCTCTTGGGACGCGGAACAACGCGGATTTCGTAATCATCCTTTTCCAGCTTAGCCTCCTCGGCGATGTAATTGATCGCATCGTGCAGGCCGCCGATGCGGTCGACGAGACCCAGTTCGATCCCTTGCTTGCCCGTGTACACACGCCCGCCTGCGATGTCGTCGATCGGCTTCGCCAGACGGTCGCCGCGAATGGCCGTCACGTGTCCCTTGAAGACGCCATAGATCTCGTCCATCCACGACTGGAAGTGGGCCTTCTCCTCTTCGGTGAAGGTCGAGTAGCTGCTGAGGATGTTGGCGTTCTCGCCGCGCTCGATCGGGTTCCAGTTGATGCCGATCTTCTTCCACATGTCGGTCGTGACCAGTTTGCCGGCGACGACACCGATGGAGCCAGTGATGGTCGCTTCGTCCGCGAAGATGGTGTCTGCTCCGCAGGAGACGTAGTACCCGCCACTCGCAGCGACGTCACCCATGGAGACGACGATCGGCTTCTTTTCTTTCACGCGTTTGGTGGCTCCCAGGATGATGTCGCTGGCGACGGCTGAGCCGCCGGGCGAACTGACCCGCAGAACCAGCGCCTTGATCGAATCATCACGAGCCACTTCATCGAGTGCCTCCTGGATGGGTGTGCTGTAGGCACCGCCAGCCGATCCGAAGAGCGACGCCTCAGGATCGCCGAGCATGATCGGTCCGTCGACATAGACGATGGCGATGGCGTCCTTCGTCGAGCGACGCGTCTGCGGACCTGCGAGAATCTCCGCCCAGAGTTGGAAGGCTGCGAACGGGTTGTTGAGATCGGGGAGTGATGACTTCTTCTTGCCGTACTTCTTGACGAACTTCAGGTCTTCGCCGTGCTCTTGTTTGATGTGAGCCTCGAACTCGGCCAGCGTCTCAACCGCATCGATGATGCCGTGCTCCTTTGCGGCTTCAGCGGAGTAGAGGCCATCGTCGATCCAGCCCCGGACCTTCTCTGCATCGACGTTGCGACCCTCGGAGATCAACCGGATGATGGACTCATAGATGCCGTCGTACAGCCATTTGGACATCTCCTGAGAGGCTTCGCTGGGACCGGTGCGCATGTACTGCTCGGCTGCCGTCTTGTGAGTCCCACAGGTGAGGAAGTCGGGTGTGACGCCGATCAGATCGAACAGTCCCCGCAGAAACAACTGCTCGCCGTAGAGGCCATTGATGAACAGGTCCCCCGTCGGGACGACGCTCAAACGCGTTGCCCCTGCGAGCAGGGCGTACGAGCCGGTCGTCAGGGACTCGACATGAGCATAGATCGGTTTGCCTGTCGCGGTGAAACGCAGCATGGCCTGACGCAGCTCATCGATCTGGGCCGTTCCGACAGCGGGTGACTTTAACAGAACGACAGCGGCCTGCACGTCCTCATCCTCAGCTGCCTTGTCGAACCGTTGCACAAGTTGCAGCAGCGACTCCCCCCCCTGCGGACCGAACGGCAGATCCTCCGCCTTCGGAGTCTCGGTGAGTTGCCCTTCTATGGTAAAAACTGCGACCTCTGCTTTGCGCTTGCGCTTCGACTGTCCGGAGTCTTCATCCTCGGCCGCAAAAAGTGTTGCGGGGAGCAGGAGTGTGGTGATGAGCAGAGCAGCCAATCGTCGCGAACGAACGGGCATCATGAGCAAGTTTCCTCGTACGGCAATGTGAGTCAACCGGGTGAACGTCATGGTTGGTTCGTCGGATCACCCGGATTCTTATGATTTTCAGATTACACAGGGAGTACCCCCGCATTCCCTCCATTGTTGCAGAAACCCGGCACTTGGGAAGAGTTGTCTCGAATTGTCGCTCATCCGCTTGGATTCACCGCGGAGGAACGGAAGACGCATAGACGCGCGGAGGTCATTAGAGAATCACCCCGGCTGCTCAATGCAGTCGGGGTGATTCAGCAGCTTGAGTCTTCAGCACGCGACCCCGAAGGGGTCCCATCACCCAGGCCAGGCTCGCTCACGGAGTGAGCCAACCACGGGAATTGATCAACCAGATCCCCACCAACCCCAACGGGATTCTATCCTTGTTGCGTGATTGCGTCACGATGGATACAAACCCGATGGGGTTGATCCTGAACATAGAATTCGCCAGATCCATGCACACACGGTCACGGCTCCGACGCCATTACCGATGCCGGTTCCATGCGATGGCTAATGGTGCCATCGCCAACGGGGCTGCGGCGAGGCTCATCAGACCCAGCGAAAGTAGAACCTGCCAATCGTTCAGCCAATCGCTTGAGAACTTGTTCCAACCAACAATATAGGCAATTGGAATGTACACGACAGCGAGAGTGACGATTGAAGCAAGTCCTCCCCACCAGATCATGCGAGAGTCCACAATCTTTCGGCGAATAGAAAACACATATGCCACGAACGTAGCGAGGATGGTTAACACAACCAGTGTCGACATCATGTATTCGGCGATCTTATCTTCATCGACTGCAATGTTCGGCAAAGCCAAGTTGATCAATGGTCCCAGCAAAAAACCGGCGAGCATCAGGACGAATGGAGAGATCACCACCCAAATGCGGCCAGTCATCATCAGCATCGCGGGGAGCGTCAAAAGAACCCAACTGGCAACGGGAAAGACGCCGATTAAGGATATGTCAAACGGTCTGATCGGAAGTTTGATGAGGGTGTCTGGTTGGATCAGTGACCACATCCACACGATCGAGTAAAAGGCTGCGACGATCAGACAGCTTAGCAACAAGCTTGCCAATCCGGCTTTGATCACGCTGAAAGCAATCTGAGCATCAGCCAGTGGGCGGGTGGACCGATACTGACTGATTATCATACTGTGTGGTTGGCGTTCTGAACTGACCTGAACACAGCCCACAGCGAAACCGGTGAAAATGGCCGCATACACGATCGATCCTGCCATCTCCGGGAAAGCGCTTAACCAGCCACTGCGTGACTCATAGGCACTGAGGAGGCTGACCGTACAGCTGAAAAGCGTGATCGCGGGAACAATCCAGCCCTTCCCCCAGAACTCGTACCAGAGCTGTGCCGATGCTGGCGAGGTGAATTCTACCTGGCTCGCCGCCTTGTGCCTGTGACCAAGACGACGGATGACGGCCTGCCCGAGTCGATGAAGCCAGACTTCAATATCCGGCCACGATCGCAATTCACCACAACGGTCGAGCCTCGCTCCACGCAGAGTGATCGGATAGGCGATCGCGGCGAGACTCATGAGAACGACAATCTCGTTCTCATTAAGGGAGAACCTTTGGGACCAAGTGAACTCCATGTCACTGGTGGTCACGCGATCACTCGCTAACCAAGGAAGTAGCATACACACTCCGAAGACAAGCAACGGTCGCCACCAGCGAAAGTCCAACCACAGTACGACCAGTCCCGACATGACAAGCACCATCAACCCCAACGACAGCATGGGACTCAGTACCAAAAGCCAATTGTTGAATGCTGCTGCGTAGTAGGCCACCGTCAACAAATGTATAACACAGGCGCTGGTCACTCCCAAAGCCAGTTGAAGATTAACTAATTTGAAGGTGCTGATCGGTAGTGCGTGTAATGGGCGAATCTGCACCACGGCCACACAGACCAGTCCCGGCACAACGAACAGCTCAGAGAGGAAAAAGAGGAAACCCATCGGTCCGATTGATTTCGCCATCTCCGAAGCCGTCTCTGGACTCGACAGCCAGACCGAACCGTAGATCAAGGTTGGAAACCCACATGTAATGGCCAGCGCTGACGACTGGAGCTGGGAACCCTGTCGTAAGAATCGATGAGTCATCACTCGTGCAATCGTCGCCATATCCGCAGTTGCCTCTTCTGGAGCGACACTCATGGGTTCACCTCTTGATCAGCATCAATCGATCGACTTCCTCCATCATGAATACGGGCGACAAACACTTCATCCAGCGAGGGTTTCGCATGCTCCACGACTTCAGCCCCCTGTTCGGTTGCAGCGGCGCGTAGTTCGTCGATCTGGCCGTTGCAGATGACGGTCCACTCCTGTCCCGAACCGTCACACGAAAGCGCGCCAGGGAGGGTTGGTTTTGTCTGAGAGGGCTCAGCGAACCGCAGAGTCAGGCGGCTGTGAGAGTCGAGGACGGTCTGGAGTTGGTCGCTGAGGACTAACTGGCCGTTGTGCAGCATGGCGACGCGGTCGGCGACACGTTCGACTTCATCGAGCAGGTGTGAGGAGAACAGGACCGTGCGGCCTTCGTCGGCAACCGTGCGGATGATGGCTGCGAGGATGTCACGCCGCACGACCGCATCGAGGCCGGAGGAGGGCTCGTCCAGCACCAGCAGTGGCGGGCGATGTGCAAGGGCTGTCAGCAGACCGAGCCGCGCCGTCTGTCCACGTGAGAGAGATTTGATCCGTTGTTTCGGATCGAGGTCGAACGTCTCCCGAAGTTCGGCTGCGTAGGCCGGGTCCCAGTTGGGGAAGTAGGCCTGCGTGAAGTTCAGCAGTTCATCAACCCGCATCCACTGCGGCAGGTCACGGTCTTCAGACAGATAGCCGATGCGGCCGAGCACGCCGACGGGGTCCCGCACCGGATCGAGACCGAACACACGAACCGAACCGGACTTCGCCTTGAGCAGCCCGAGCAGATGCTTGATGAGCGTCGTCTTCCCCGCCCCGTTCCCGCCGACGAGCCCCATCACGATGCCCGCGGGCACTTCGAGCGAGACATCATCGAGAGCCGTCGTGCGTCGGAAGCGGCGGCTCAGGTGCTTGATTTCGATCACGTGGTCACTCATGGGACCCTCACTTTGTTGTGAACCACGGGACATGGCCCGTGGGTATGTGATGTTCTCAATTCTCTATTCACCATTCCCCATCCTTGCATCGCGCTGTCGCAGAAGTTTCACCAATGTCTCCACGTCGACGTCCATCTGTCGTGCCTCGGCGAGCAGTTGGTCGAGCCGTTCGTTCAAGATGCGATTCTGCTCTCGACGACTCAGGGGAGAGACGCCGTCTGCAACGAACACTCCCGCACCGCGTCGTGTCGTGAGGATGCCAGCTGATTCGAGTTCACGGTACGCGCGGGCGACCGTGTTCGGGTTCACAAGGATCTGCTCAGCAAGCTTACGAACAGGGGGAAGCTGCTCTCCCGCAGCGAGACGACCGGACGCGGTCAGGTACTTCACCTGATTCACGATCTGCTGATAGATCGGCACGCCATCGTTGGGAGAGATGTGGATCTGCACAGTGATCACTCACGTTTCGATTTAACAATTGTATTAGAACATTAGAACAATGTGATTTCAATACTGCAGTGGGCAGAATCTACAATTCAGGGATTAATATCTGGTGGAAATTCGCCCGACTCAAATATGCCCGTTAGGAGAGGCTTGCCGATACGGGTGAGCTGCTGCTGCCTCCGTCGTAAGGCGAACCGGCTGCAAGAGTTGGAAGAGGAGAACAAGCTGCTCATACAGTTCGTGGATGGCCAGCCAATGGACATCAAGATGTTGAAGCATGTCTTGGAGGAAACCCGTCGGTTAGCACTTGACCGCGCATCAACGCGAGTCATTCTCGTAAGCGAGCAGCTGAGCAGCGGTTGTATTCAGAGTTCAAGGTTTCGGAGCGTCGAGCTTATGTGGTGCTCTATCAGCACACTTGTCCTGCTCCGCAGGGTAGTACAAGATTTCAATTTATTGTTTGTGTTGTCAATCCTTCAGCCGCACCAGGCCGTGGAAGTGGCCTTGGGCGGCTGGCGAGTCTCTGGTGCCAGGAGAGAGCATTCAGTGAATTGTGAGGACGCAGCGTCGAATGGCACGTAGTTCTATGCAAGCCCATTGAGGATCTCGCGTTTGAGTTCATGCCTGGGCTTTATCATCCGTGGGTAGTGGTTTGGCCTTCGTTTTTCCGACGTGGTTCGAACCGGTCGGGACGGTGGGCAACCCGGTGGGTAGCGACGGCGTCGAGGCGTTGTTCATAGAGATGGTGGCGACGCGTGAGAGGTCGACCCAGAACTGCAACCACCGGTTGGAACGCTTCGAGTGTCTGAATGGCTCCTTTGAAACTGACCGTTCTGGGCTCGATGCCGTGTTTGCTGGCCGCTTGTGCGATGACGGTCCGGATGAGATTGTAGGCGAGGATGTGTGTCCAGATTTCCTTTCTCACCAGCTCGGGTGTCTTGCAGCGCAGGATTTCCATTTGCATTCTTTGCTTCGGCGATCGCAGATCGAGTTCGATCTATCAGTCATACTGCCTCCAAAGCGAACGTTTTATCAGGGTCGGCGTACCATAGAAGTGGAGTTCGTGCAGTTTGGTTCATGGATCGGCCGATTTTGAGGTGACAAGTTCTGCCGGGTAGGGATGTTGGTGGCGGGCGTCGCGGAGACGACGCAGCCGGTCCAGCTCGTCGGCATGTGCGTACAGGGCCCAGCGGCTGCGAGGCTCATCGAGCTTGCGGGCGCGGATCCACCCGACGCGTCGCCAGCGATGCATTGTGGCGATATCGGCCAGCCACCATTCGTCGACTTTCAGTCTGAGTGTGCCAGGGTCGGCGGGCACTCGTTTTCCTGCGCGAACCTCACGATCGCGCAGAAACCGGCTGAGGATTTCTTTCGTAATCCGTCCCAGCAGTTCCTGAACGATTTCCATCAGACGATCCGCGTCAAACACACGCATCGCATCGGAGAGCGACCCGAGCGACGTTTCACGGCATCCCAGTTTTCGGCGAACACGCTGAAGCGCGCTGGCTCCCTTTAAGTCATGGAGCGACGGATTGAAGAACGTCAGCAGGATCAACCCGCACTGCTGATCGTAAAACAGACTCCGATTCTGCGCACGATCTCTGTCCATCGCTTCGTCATGCAACCGACGGAGCAGCGACCGCAACGACTTCAAATACCGCAGCCGCTACAGCGTGACCTGCTCCAGATGATCCTGTCGCGACTCCGTCATCAGCCATCCCTGTCAATCCGGCAGCTAACACCATACACCCCCTCATGCGCAAATACCGTGCCTAAGGACAGGACTTCTCAGACGCATTCATAGAAGGCTGCTCGTGCGGCTCTCCGAAAATCTTGCGCAATCACATGTTCGCTCCCCAGATCACACTTGCACGAATCGGTGCCCATTCTGAATCATTAAGGATAAACTCGGCAGCAGAGCAGGGGGGCGTTCTGACGGTCCTGTGGGTCGGCATCAGCCTTGAGTGCCACGTTTGCTGAGTTGGGCGGAATGAGGGGCACGTCACTTGGAGCAATTGATTGACCATCCGATTCCACGGATTCCCGTGGGAACTCACTACCGGGTCTGGTGGTTTTGGCTGCCGTTGATCCTGGGGGTGATCGGGATGTTGACAGCACTCGCTCTGCTGCCGGTGGCAAGAGGTTTCTCTGCTGTGATCGGATTGGCCGCGATCGTGTGCTTCATCTGGTCGGCTGTCTCCTCGGTCGTCATCGTCAGAGGACGACGTTGGCTGGAGGTCGATCGGCATCGCATTCGAGTCAACGACCGGACTGGAGTGACCGAGTTCGCCGAGCACGACGTCACCGACCTGACGATCATCCGGGCTCAGCAGCATGCGGGCGGTCGACTCGTTGCAGAATCACGCGATCTGATTCTGGGGATTGATGCGGACTCCGGCCAGCGCACTGTCAAGCTCACCAATCGTCTTCCCGTGTTTAGTGCAGATCCCCTCGACGAACTGATCGAAAGACTTTGTGAACAACTGAGATCCCGTGCCGTTAATCAGTTGGCAATGCACCAGACGGTCGAAGGGGAGAGTTGGCGACTCAACCGCGAGAATCTGACGGTCCAGCTGTCGCGACAGGAGGTCACTCTGCCCGTCCCCTCAATCTCCGCAGTTGAAACCATTGGGCAGGAGGTGCGCATCTGGACCGAAGGAAATCCCAGGGCCGTGGTGCGATTATCGCTGGCGACTCGGAATACCTGGCTGCTGCCTCGCCTGCTTGTTCGCGACCCGGAAGTCGTGAATCTCGCAAGAAAGCCGGGCGAGAAGCCCCCTGTGCAGTATCACCTGGGCAGAATCCTGTTTGAGCGGACGTCGGGACCGGTTGCGTCTCTGCTTTTCCTGATGATCGGCTTGCTCCTGGCAATGCTGAGCATCATGACGTTGTTTATCGCTGTGAGAGCTATGGAACCGGTCGGGATTGTCCTGAGTGTGATGCTGGGCATCATCAGCACGGGATGCCTGATCGGGGCATTCCGAGTCCGACGCATTCGTTTTTGCTGTCACGAACATGGAATCGAACGTGTCACGATCACTGCCCGACAGGAATTGCCCTACTCAAGTATTGACGTGTTTTCCTTCGAGTCACGCCGCAATCATTCGCAAGGACGCTATACGGGCACAACTTACACGCTGGTCTTCGCGGATCGATCGCGGGAGCAGGGACGCGGCATTTTTTTCTCAACCACGGTTCGCAACACAGACGACGAACTTGAACTGCTCCGCGAACGGGTCGCCGGGGTCATCGCTCGCCGGATGGCAAAGACCTACGCACGCTCACGACGTGTTCAGTGGACTCCGGACCTGTGGTTTGGTGATGACATGCTGGAGTTATCGCGACCGCGACGACTGCTCGTGGGGCCGAAACTGGCGATCATTCCTTACGACACGATCACACACTTCGAGATTCGTGATGGCCTGTTTCACATCTGGACCAACTATCAGGAACGAGCCGTCATCACGGTCAAGACATCGTCCGCCAACTTCTATCCCGGTCTGATCCTGCTCGAAAGTCTCGTCAACGCCCATGTACAGGAAACTGTCGATGAGTGGACTCCGACGACGCCTCAAACGTCGTAGTACATGGCGAACTCCCAAGGATGGGGCCGCTCATGCAGAGCCTGGACTTCGTGAGTCTGCTTGAACCAGATCCAGGTATCGATGACATCCTCGGTAAACACGTCGCCGCGGAGCAGAAAGTCCTGATCTTCGCGCAACGCCTGCAGGGCCACTTCGAGACTGCTGGGGACTTTCGGAAACTCGCTGAGTTCTTCCGGCGAAAGATCGTAGATGTCCTTGTCGAGCGGCGGTCCCGGATCGATCTTGTTCTGAATTCCGTCAATGACTGCCATGAGAATGGCCGACATCGCGAGGTAAGGATTGCAAGATGGATCGGGACATCGAAACTCAAAGCGTTTGCTCGCTGCGTTCGCACTGTGTACTGGAATCCGTATTGCTGCCGAACGGTTGCGGAAGCTGTACGTCAGATTGATCGGCGACTCATACCCCGGCACGAAGCGTTTGTAGCTGTTGGTAGTGGGACAACAGAATGCGAACAGGGCAGGGGCGTGTTTGAGAATGCCTCCCATCGCATGCATACCCAGTTCACTCAGACCCCCATACCCGGAACCGGCAAACAAGGTCTCGTCGTCTTTCCACAATGAGAAATGCAGATGCAGACCGCTGCCGTTGTCATTCCATAACGGCTTGGGCATGAATGTCACGCTCTTTCCATGACGGGCTGCGACGTTCTTGACAATGTATTTGTATCGAAGCAGCCTGTCCGCAGCCTGAAGCAGCGGGGCGTAGTGCATGTCAATCTCACACTGGCCGCCTGTGGCAACTTCGTGATGTTGACCTTCGACTTCCACGCCGCAGGCTTGCAGCGTGAGCATCATCTCGGTCCGCAGGTCCTGAAGTGTGTCCGCTGGAGGTGTCGGGAAGTATCCTTCTTTTCGACGGATACGATACCCCGGACTTCCGCCCTGCCCGTTGGCAGCGACCCCCCGGTTCCATTGCCCTTCGACGCTGTCGATGTGGTAGTAACCTTCGTGCTCGTTCTGATCGAATCTCACGTCGTCAAAGACAAAAAACTCGCCTTCAGGACCAAAGTACGCCGTGTCAGCGATGCCGGTCGATCTGAGGTAGGCTTCTGCCTTGCGGGCAACATTGCGCGGATCTTTGGCATAATCCTCGCGAGTGATGGGGTCCTCAATGTTGCAGGTGATGCCCAGCGTGGCCTTCATAAAGGGGTCAACGACGGCCGTCTCTGCCTGCGGAACAACGAGCATGTCGCTCTCATTGATCGCCTGCCAACCGGGCATCGAAGACGCGTCAAAGCCAAACCCATCCTCGAAACTCTTTTCCGTCAAAGCCTTTACGGGGACGGTGAAGTGCTTTTGGGTTCCGGGAAAATCCATAAACCGCAGGTCAACCGCCTGGATCTCCTCCTGTCGGCAAAGTGCAAGAACTTCTTTGGGTGTCATATTGAGCGCAGTCAGCAGAGGTCAGTATTCAGAAAGTGCCTATATCCTAGGCACCTGTCTGCAAAACATATACCGACTGTCAACCGGCAGCAATGACTTAAGGGTAGAGTCGAGAGTAGGTCCATCCGTTCTCGCCCAGATCATAGACCTCCCGGTCGTGCAGGCGAGCCGGTTTGCTTGCCCAGAATTCGATGCGGTGTGGGATGATGCGGAACCCACGCCAGAACTCGGGGCGAGGGATCTCGTCGCCCGGAAACTTCGCATCGAACATTGCCACCCGGTCTTCCAAGGTCTGCCGTGCATCCAACGGCTGCGACTGGTCGGACGCCCAGGCGCCGATCCGGCTCTCCCTAGGACGGGAGTTCCAGTACGCGTCACACTCTTCGTCGCTTAGTGCCTCAACAGGTCCTTCAACCCTCACTTGTTTCAGCAGCGGTTCCCAATGAAAGCAAACGGCTGCCTTGGGATTTTTAACGAGTTCCTGACCTTTCCGACTTCCTGCGTTTGTGAAGAAGTTCGGGCCCCGCTCGTCAAAACCTCGCATCAGGACCATCCGGACTGAAGGTTGACCATCCGTGCCGACCGTGGCCAGAGCCATGACGGTCGGGTCTTGTAATGGCAGCTGCTTCGCTTCAGAGATCACATCAGCGAACCGCCCAACGGCCTCCTGATACAAGGGGTCTTCTGACATACTCATCCGTTCAATTCATGCTGCAGGCATTCTCGCAGCTGGGGATACTGAAACTCGTAGCCCGACTCTTCGAGCTTCTTCGGCACGACATGGGCGCTGGCCAAGAGCAGATCGTCCGCCATTTGACCAAGTGCCAGTTTCGCAGCAAACGCAGGCATCGGCAAGATGGTCGGCCGATGCAGCACACTCCCGAGCACGTCCGTGAATTCGGCATTCGTGACCGCATTGGGCGAGACCGCGTTCACGGGACCTGACAAAGTTTCGCAATCAAGGGAATGTAACAGCACGCCTACGACATCGACATGTGAGACCCAACTCCAGTACTGCTTGCCCGATCCGACCTTCCCCCCTGCACCCATCTTGAACGGCAACAACATCTTTGCCAGAGCTCCCCCCTCCTTGCTGATCACGACACCGATTCGCACATTCACAACTCGGATGCCAGCATCTGACGCCGGTTTGGTAGCGGCTTCCCATTCGCGGCACACGTCGGGCAGGAATCCTTCTCCGGGCGGACTCGTTTCGTCGAGAATCGTCGTCCCCCGGTCACCGTAGTATCCGATTGCTGATGCACAAACGAGCACCTTGGGTCTGCGATGCAGCTTGGCAAGGTCGCGACAGAGCTTCTCGGTCCCGTGCACCCGACTGCTGCGGATGCGGCGTTTCATGTCCTCGGTCCAGCGTCCTCCCGCAATGTTCTCGCCCGCCAGATGAATCACGCCGTACAAGCCCTCCAGTCGCGAAGGATTGACGAGTCCCTCCTCGACGCTCCATTGGGCCTCAGTCACCGTCGATTTGGGCGTTCCTCGCACGAGCTTCACGACTGGACGGCCCAGCGAGGATAGTCTTCTGACGACCTCCGACCCGATCATGCCCGAAGCCCCAGTCACGGCGACCTTGCGCGGCCTCGCCTGCGTTGAGGTTTCCGTGTTTTCGATCGTGAGCGTGTCGTCAGGCTTCGTGTCGGTCATCGCAATCTCTCCCGGTCAAGTGGTGCCTCTCTCCAGATCATTGCGGCCTTGCTGGCGAATTCAAGCCGGAACATTCGATTCTCCACGAGAGATTTGGCTGAAGAGAGAAGCCTCGGTCGCAGAATGGCAGGCCTCAAGCCAGATGTTTAGCGAAGAACTCCCGGGTCCTCCGCCACATCTCGTCGCTCAGAACATGACCAGACCCTTCTTCGATGTAGAAGGAGAAATTCTGCTCCGCATGCATGGATTCGTAGGCCCGCTGAATGACCTGCACGCCCTTGCGAACTTCGTCGATCGGGCTGCCGCCGTCGTGCTCACCGAAGTTGAGATGCAACGGACGCGGGGCGATCAAGGCTGCGATATCCGGAGTGTCGCCGTACTGATTGATGCCGGGAATGAAATTCGGAAAGCAGTGCAAAAATTCCTTCGCGTGAATCCCCGTATAAGTCGGCAGACAACAATTCCCAACCAGAGCTTTCAGACGAGGTTCCCAGGGTCCGACCAGCCACGTGTGAGTCGAGCCCATCGAATGTCCGTAGCAACCAATGTGGTCCGACTTCACCTCCGGACGACTCACGAGATAATCGACCGCACGTCGCATGTCGAGTATGTTCTTCCAGGCCATGCACTTGCCGTTAACGATGTATTTCAAGAACAGGTAACGCTCGAGTTCTCCCCCCTTGAGCCGGTTCCCCTGCTCACGCTCCTCGAAGCCCAAAGCATCGGGACAGAGCACGACATATCCCTCCCGGGCCAAAGCTGCCCCCGTATGATGCATTGGGTTCCCTGCGAGCCCTGCCGGTTCGCTCTTCCCCAGATGCCATTGCCCCGCATGCTGATGCCACACGCAGATCGCAGGAGCCTGTTGTTGTGCACTCACACCGTCAGGCATGAGCAGCAGTGCTGGCACACGGTCCCCCGGTTCGACCGTGTAGGTCAAACTCTCGATTCGAAAGCCATCCTGCTGCGAGGTCTCCCGCAACACGGGCTCTAACTCACACGGCTCCGGCCACACACCACCAAGCCCCTCGAGCAATCGTTCTCTGAAGTCAGCCGTGGCCATCGCCTTCTCCGGTTCGTGAGTCACCGACAGTGAAGTTCCACTCCGAATCGCTACGGCAGATCGGCAGAAGCCGATTGTCCCCTTGGTCTATTCGCTCTTGGGAACGCCTGCGAACACCGGATGATCCGGATTGCCGCCGCTCTTGAGGAAGGCCAGCAGATCCAGGATTTCGTCCTCCGTGAAGCGGTACAGCAGGCCTTCGGGCATCAGCGAGATCGTTGAAGGACGGCTCTCCTCAACATGGTCTCGTTCGACGGATGCGAGCTTGCTGGGATCAAACATATCCGTCAGCACGTCCATCTTGTTGCCCCCCATGTTGATCACTCGGCCTTCGATCACACGACCGTCATCCATCAGGAATGTCATCTTCTGATATTGATCAGAAACCACCTTGCTCGGTTCGATCATCGACTCCAGCAAATTGCGGTTGTTGAAACGCCCGCCGGCTCCGGTCAGGTCGGGACCGAACATGCCTCCCTCGCCACGAACACGGTGACAGCGGAAGCAAACCGCTTTCGTGAACATCTCACGACCGTGCTCGAAGTTCCGCTGCGAGAGGTTCTTTTCAGCAATCGGCAGCAGATCATCCACGGTCCACTTTTTGACGACCTCGCGAGTCTCCAACTCGGCCAGCGGATTCACCGGCGGGGGTGGAGCAGCATTGAGAATTTCTTCCAATTGCTTCTGCTCGTCTTTTGTTAATGTGGCGACAGCCTCATCCCGGATGTTCTGCAGGAAGCCTCCGAAGGACATCCCCCCGCGATGGGCGGCAGCCTCACGGAACCAGTTGAAGTAGGCCTTGCGCTCGTCGATGGTCCAGCCGGTTTCGAGGTCTTTCAGCACAAGGGCATAATGAATCTGATCCTCCTGAGTCCGGGCGCCCGCCAGTGCTTGCAGGGTCCGTCCGGCAATTCCGGGGGCATTCAAGGCAATCAGCAGCTTCGCCAGTTCACGGTCGAGAGCGGCGTTTCCTGATGGGAACTTCGAGTCGATTTTGTGAACCATAGCCTGTCGGGACTCTTCAGATCCTTCGCCGAGTCTCAGCTGAACAAGGCCATAAGCACGCACTAGATCAAGCTGACGGGCGAGGGAAAGATTTTCCCAGTCGATCAGGTTCAACAGCGCCACGACTGCATCGTGATGCTCGGGGCGACCGCTGCGAGCAAGAGCAATGGCTCCTTGAATCCGACTGTTGGTGTCTTCTGCAGTCAGGACCCGATTGGCCCAAGTATCGACCGGTTGTTGCTCAATCGCAACCCGGGCAGCAAAACGAATCTGCCGGTCTTCGTTGCTCAGGTAGGGGAATGCAGCATCGACAATCGCCGGGTGGACCTTGCCATGCAGTTGCTCAAGCATGTACCTCGTCGAACGCATGTCGCGTCCGGCCTCGTCGCCCGGAGGAACCGTTTCAGTCGACTCTTCTCCCGTGTAAGTCACACGATACAGCCCGGATTGTGTCTTCCGTCCCCCGATCGTGACGTACAACGCGCCATCGTTCGGGTTGACGAGCAGATCCGTCACCGGAAGCGGTTGGGCTGTAATGAATTGCTCAGCAGTGCCGCGATAACTCGATCCATCCGGATGCATATGCACTGCATAAATGGTTCCGTAGCTCCAGTCGGCAATGAACAGGGCCTTCTGGTATTTCGCAGGAAACTTCGCTCCTGTCCCAAAGACGATGCCGGTCGGCGAGCCGGGACCGATGTCGACGACAGACCCGAGACTGTCAGGATAGTATTCCGGCCACTTGCCGGTGCCAGACCGCCAGCCGAACTCACTGCCGCTCGTCACATGGTTAACGCGCGTGGGACGATACCAGGGTGTCCCAAAGTCCCACTCCATATCAGCATCGTAAGTAAAGAGTTCGCCGTCCGAGTTGTACGCAATGTCAAACTCATTGCGGAAACCGTTAGAAAGGAGTTCCCATTGCTGTCCATCAGGGCTGACCTGGGCAATCCAGCCGCCGGGAGCGAGCTTTCCACGTGCATGACCTCGCGCGTCCCACATTCGATCGAGCAGGATGTCTTCATCCCAGTGTCGAGGGACGCGCGACTCCGCAAAGTCGACAATATCCGTGTGGTTCCCCGCGGTGATGACGAGTGATTTTCCGTCCGGTGAGAGAATGATCGCGTGCGGACCATGTTCGCCGCCCCCCACCATGGGCTTGAGGAGCGTGACCTCGTCGAGATTGCCATCTCCGTCCGTATCGGTCGCCCGATACAACCCGGTACGGAAGCGGTCGTCTGCCGGATCGTCATCGTTCTTGCCGTTGACCATGATGTACAGGCTGTCAAAGGCCCACAGCAGGCCGTGCGCCATCCCAATCTGCAGATCAATCGGCTCAACCTGTGTCTCTCCTGATTCCCCAATCGGCGGGACGGTGACCCGATACAGCTTGCCGTGCTGATCCGACACGATAAACCGGCCTTCCGGGTCGATGGTCATCGCCACCCACGACCCCTGCTCGTCGCTCGGCACTGAGTACAACAACTCTGCGTGAAAGCCCGAAAGCAGGTTCATACGGTCGACCGGAGTCGCACCGTCTTCAGCACCAAATAGAGTCACACAACAGAGGATGGTCAGAGCGACCATGCACGTTCGAGGCAAAAGCATCCGCAAGCTCCAGCAAGTCGGTGGGTTGAATCGGGAGGGAGTTCAGGAAACCGTCATGGTAAAAGTCAGACCTCAGGCCATGACAGCTGTGTGCGAGAGGTCCTTACTGCGAGGGCGATCTCCGCAGACTCTGAATCTTGAACAGGACAACGTCGAAAAACAGTCGCATCCCAGCATTGGATGAAAACTGTCATCAACTGTTCCCGAGTTTGATCGGCCAAGTCAATAAAAGGCACCGGTTCCACCGGTACCAAGAGAGAGAACCTTCATTAGTGTATGCAAGTCCGTCGGCACGCTTCAAGCAGACGAGACGCAGGTTGACACGAAGCTGAGTCAGTTCAACTCGGCCGATTCTTCCCAGTGCTCCATCAGTTCTGCAAGACGTTCCTGAGCTTCGTCGAAATCGCTCTGCACCTCTCGCATCCGCTCGGCATAGCGATGCACCTCCGGATCAGCCAGGTCACTCGCCAATTGCTCAATCAGCGTCTCTTCCCGCGTAATATCGGACTCGATCTCGTCCAGCTTTCGATAGGGAAACTTGCGCTTACGTTTCTCAGACTTCGTTGTGGCCGGGGCCGCTTCCTTCTTGGCAGCAACTCCGGACTCGGGAGGTCTCTGTGACACTTTGTCACCTTGCCACTGTGCCGTCGCGGCGACGAAGTGCTGGCAGTCGGAGTAATTCCCTTCGTGAATCCGCCAACGGTCCTCCTCGAAGACGAGGACCTTCGTGGCGACGTTGTCGATGAAATAGCGGTCATGGCTGACGAACAGGACCGTGCCATCGAACTCACGAAGCGACCGCTCCAGAGCTGCACAGGCCCACAGATCGAGATGATTCGTCGGCTCGTCGAGGAACATGACGTTGGGATGCATCGCGTACATCCGGGCGAGGGCGACCTTCGTCCGTTCGCCGCCGCTCATCGCCCCCACCCGCTGCAATCCCAGATCGCCTGAAATCCCGAACCGGGCTAACAGCCCACGCACGAAGCCGGGCGTCATATCGGTGCCTCGCCCCAGAGCGAAGGGGGCGTTGCCGGACCAGTGATTGCCCGGTTGACGGACCGCTTCGACTCCGTCAAGCGAAGCGTCGACGCTTTTCAGTTGCTGGTCGAAGTACGCCAACTCAACCCCCGCTCCAAAACGGACGACTCCTTCATCCGGAGGCAATTCGCCGAGGAGCACCCGCAGCAGGGTTGTTTTCCCAGACCCGTTCGGCCCGAGAATCCCAACCTTGTCACCCCGATCGATCTGGACCGTGACATCCTCGAACAGCGGCTCGCCATTGAATCCTCTGGAGACTCCTTCCGCCCGGATGACCCAGTCGCCCGTGCGAGACGCCTCCGGGAAACCCATCACGATCTCCTTGAAGTCAGGAGGAATCTCGACAAGCTCGACACGTTCCAGCTTTTTGACGCGGTCCTTTGCCTGAGCACTCTTCTGACCGTACTTGTTCTTGGCGATAAACGTCTTGGTCTTTTCGACAAACTCAACCTGCTTGTCGTAGGTCCGACGAAGCACTTTCAATCGTTCATCACGTTCCTTCCAGTAGAACGAGAAGTTGCCGGAGTAATCGGTGATCCCCCCTTGCCACAGTTCGAGTGTGCGGTTCGTCACCCGATCGAGGAAATACCGGTCGTGGCTTACGACCAGTACCGCCTGGTTTGACTTGGCCAGAAACTCCTCCAGCCATTCGGTCGCTGCAATGTCGAGATGGTTCGTCGGCTCGTCCAGGAGCAGCAGGTCGGGCGATTCGAGGAGAATCTTTGCCAGTTGAGCCCGGTTCTGTTGGCCGCCGCTGAACGTCCTCAGCGGTCGATCATACTGATCGGGAGTGAACCCCAGACCATGCAACACTTCCTCCACGAGATGATCAACGTGATAAGCGTCCAATCGTTCCAGCTCAGAGTGCAGCTTGTCGTATCGTTGGTGCAGCCGATCCATCTCTGCCGGGTCGGTCACCTCGGCCATCTTCAATGCCAGCTGATGCGCATCTTCCTGCAACTTGTAGAGATGGGCCAAGCCCGATTTTGCCTCTTCAATCAGTGATCGATCCTCAGAGAACGATGCATGCTGTTCCAGCACGCCGATTCTGACACTGTTCGGTCGATCGACCGAGCCGACATCTGCCTCATCCTTTCCGGTCAGCACGTTTAACAGAGTCGACTTCCCACAGCCATTGGGCCCCACCAGGCCGATCTTTTCCCCGGACCGGATATCAAATGTGACGTCCCGAAACACCGGATCGGCATCGAACTGACGGCAAAGCTCACGAGCAGCGAGAAGAATCATCGGTGAAGAGTTGAGTTGGATTGCGGTCTAAACGTAAGTGAGAATTCGACGGAACGCAGATGACTCGGATCTCGCCAATATTTGCGGATCATGATCTGTGCCACTCCGACAAATCCGAGATATCTGTGTTCTATTCGGGGCAAGGATCGTACTCCACGACGATCGTTGCGATCAATGTCGGTCAGTTGTCGACCCGTTGACGCCTCGTTACTCTCGTGTCATCTTCAACTTCAAACGAAAAAGATTGCCATGTCAGACACCGCCAGCAAGATCCTCATTCAAGTCGGCCACTCCCCGGACCCCGATGATGCGTTCATGTTTCATGCTCTGGCGAATGACAAAATCGTCACAGGGGATTATCATTTCACTCACGAATTGGTCGACATCGAGACGCTCAATCGACGTGCCTTCAGTGCGGAACTGGAGCTGACCGCCGTCAGTCTTCACGGGTACGCCTACCTCACCGACACGTACGCCCTATGTGCATGCGGGGCCAGCATGGGGGACAACTACGGGCCGATGGTCGTTGCCCGCGAACCGATGTCGATCGATGACCTGAAGGGGAAAACGATCGCGGTCCCGGGCACGCTGACCACAGCATTCCTGTCACTCAACCTGTGTCTCGGCGGCTGCCCGACCGGTGACACGTCTCCCCTCTCGGATGCCAGAACGGGAGATTGTGGAACCTTCAACTATGTGGTCCACGAGTTTGATCAGATTCTCAACGTAGTCGAACGGGGCGAGGCGGACGCAGGGCTGATCATTCATGAGGGACAACTCACCTACGGCGATCAGGGTTTGCATCTTATTGTCGATCTCGGCAAATGGTGGATGGAAAAAACGGGCCTGCCGCTGCCGCTCGGTGCCAATGCCATCCGCAAGGATCTGGGGCAGCCTGCAATGAACGAGGTCACGGCCTTGCTGAAGGAGTCCATCCAGTACGGCCTCGACCATCGGCAGGAGGCCTTGGACTACGCCCTGCAATACGGTCGCGATCTCGACAACGCCAAGGCAGACGAGTTCGTTGGCATGTACGTCAACGACTGGACACTCGACTTCGGCGAGCGAGGCCGCACGGCGGTCGCCACTCTGCTCAACCGTGGCCACGAAGCGGGCATCATCCCCAACCCGGTCTCCCTCGAATTCATCGGCTGACACTCAGAGCCGCTCCCGTCAGGAAGCGGCCATTGTTCGGCGTGGAGTGGTTCGAGAAACGCTCGACACGCGGGAAAGGCCGACTCCCTCACGGTCGCGGCTCTGATGTGTCGCAGCTAACATGGTGAGTATGATCGAACAGCGTCGTATGCCCGAACTCCCGATCGCCTCTGACGGCAACATGCCGGTGCCGGTCTACGACTGTCACGTCATCCTCTCAGCCCCCGACGACAACGGCCTCATCCACGCCCGCGTCTCGACGCTCCCGGAGATCACCGCCAGCGGCCAAAGCGAACGGCACATTCTGCAAACCATCGTCAAGGACTTCAAAGTGGCCCTCATCCGTTATCGCGAAGCCGGCAAAGAGATCCCCTGGCAAGACGCCGCAAAACCGAAAGCAGGTGAAACCCAACGCTGGGTGCCGGTGCATTTGTGAGTGGGTGTGACCATGAAGATTCTCGCGAAGTGGCGATCTGATGACGCATACGTCATGCGACAGAGACGATTTCTCGCTTGGAGGCGCCCCCTTGGTTTGACGCTGCTCATGATTGGTGTTGTGTTAGGAGTTTCTTCTTACTGGGTTTGGAGGGAGCGTAACCCGTCAGAAGTTCTCCACCTTCAACCTCCCAATGAAACAACATTCGAGATCGGTTTTATTTGGGGATTGTCGGTAGCACAGGCTTTGGTTGCCACCATTGGATGCATCCTCTTGGGGATCAGCTACCTTTGGGGGTGGCGTGGAACGCGACTACTCATCAAATACCATGACCAACTCCGTAATTCTGACAATGACACTCATTGATCGCTTCCTTCGTTACGTTCGCATCGATACCCAGTCGAATGAGAACAGTACGTCTTCGCCCAGCACGGCGAAGCAGTTGGAGTTGAGCCGGTTGCTGGCGGAGGAGTGTCGAGAGTTGGGACTCGATAACGTCTCGCTCGATGAGCATGGGATTGTGATGGCGACAGTGCCTGGGACGGTGGGGCATGAGGCGCCGATGATCGTGTGGAATGCCCATGTCGACACGTCGCCGGAGTACAGTGGGACGGGTGTCAATCCGATCGTGCATGAGAACTATGACGGGTCGGACATCACGCTGCCTGGCGATCCGTCGAAGTTGCTGCGGGTTGCAGAGAATCCAGCCCTGAGGGAGCTGATCGGCGGGACGATCATCACGACCGACGGCACGACGCTCCTGGGGGCGGATGATAAGTCGGGGATCGCGGTCATCATGACTGCTGCAGCTCATCTGATGGCGAATCGCGACATCCCGTGTGGACCGATTCGTGTGTGCTTCACGACGGACGAGGAGATCGGTCGCGGCATCGAGGGGCTCGACTTCGACAAGCTGGGTGGCGTGTGCGGGTACACGCTCGACTCGTCCGGTTGCGGACGCATTGACAGCGAGACGTTCTCCGCTGACGGAGCAACGGTCACTGTGAAGGGCATTAACACGCATCCGTCAGATGGCAAGGATGCAATGGTCAATTCGATTCGTATCTTGAGTCAGTTCCTAGCTCGACTGCCGACCGATCATCTCTCACCGGAGACGACCGAGGGCCGTGAGGGGTTCATTCACCCGTATCATGTCGAAGGGGGAGTCGCGGAGGCGTCGGCCAAACTGATCCTGCGGGACTTCGAGACGCCCCGACTGGCCGAGCAGGCGGCTCTGCTGGAGTCGATCGCGGACGAACTGCGAAAAGTTCATCCGCGGGCAGAAATCTCCGTGAAGATCCGTAAGCAATATCGGAATATGAGAGACGGCCTGGAGCAGGAGCCTCGCGCACTCGCCAAGGCCATCGAAGCGACCCAAGCAGCCGGGATGGAGCCGCGACTGGACATCATCCGAGGCGGCACGGACGGCTCACTCATGACCGAACGCGGTCTGCCGACACCAAACCTGTCGTGCGGTCAACATAACCCGCACTCACCCTTGGAGTGGACGAGCGTCGAGGAGATGCAACACGCGGTTGATGTCCTCATTGAACTGGCCAGATTTTGGAGCGTCGAATCATTATAGCGGGGGCATTTAGTCCCCACGACGCGATGTTAAGACTTGCCACTTGACATGCATGGTTCTGAGTTTTGGGCAACAGAATGTCGGAGCATGATCGGCGAAACATGAAGGCACTGAGTAAAATGCGAACACTAGTCTAGAAGCGAACACACGATGGTATCCCACGAGCCGATGGTGTTTTCGGGGTCGAGGACTGCATGGAAAAGGTCAGGGGACAGGGCTTACGCACCGATTGGTCGACGTAAGTGCTGATGGGAGGGTATGTTCTTGCTGGCGCGAGGTCGAGAGTGAT
>JAGQQG010000086.1 GCA_020426325.1 Planctomycetaceae bacterium
ACACACCGCATCGCACTCGTGGCACCTCGAGCACGCCAGCCGGTCGCTGACATCTGCATCGAACCGGACGTATCCAGTTCGATGACCACCGGCCCCGGCAGTTCCGGCACGTTACCACATGCGATCTCAGCCGCATCGTGCAGAGCCGACTTGATGGCATGAGGCACCTCGTTCGCTGCGTTGAGGTACGCTGCGAGGTACTGGTACGGGAACTGCCGCGAGCGAGCGATCTCGTCCGCGTCACGCAGACGCGCAGCGATTTCGTTCGTCATCTCGGCATGCTCCAGCACCCCGTGACGCAACAGCGTGTTGAGGTTCATCCGCAGTGCCTGCGGTCCCATCTGTCGGGCGATTGCCTTCCAGACCTTCGGACCGAGAGCCGCATCGGCGAGCAGGTCCCACCGGACGTTCAGGTCGCCGACGAGCAGCGACTGCAACTCCTGCGAGTTCGCCCGACGGTACGCCATCAGCGTCTGGACCTGCGACGGCAGATCGTCCGCCGTCGCCGGTGCCCAGTGCTCGACGTCACGTCCCGTCAGCCAACCGAACAGCGCTCGCCGCTCGTTGTCCTTCGGCGTCGGTCGTGCCATACGGAGGATGTCCCGCAGCGACGGATCGTTACCGATGGACGCTGAGAGCAACTTGCCGACCGACGCATCGTTCAGCCAGCGCGCGAACGCTCGCTTGAGCGAAGACGACAGGCTGTTGCGACCAAACTGTCCCGAACGGATCATCTGGAACATGGTCCGCAGCACGCGGCCATTGTCGACGACACGATCGAAGACGCGGTGCGTCAGCTCCATGTCACGCGTGGACAGGACCGTCAGCAGAGCCGCCGGCATGTCCTTCATGAAGGCCCGCTCACGCGAGTAGACGGCGAGCTTCGCGAGATACTCGTTGTCATCGATCTCACGGATGAGGGTCCGCATGGCATCGAGTTGCGTGTCAGCGCTCGCGTAGAACGTGCCGTTGAAACATCCGGTCGCAGCCATCTGCGCGAGGGCATGCTTCGGTGCGAGCTTGTACGCACGGCCGCCTGCCTCATTGACGTCATCCGCTCGTGCGAATCGTCGCTTGACGCTAGAGAAGAGAGTCTTGTTAGCCATGATGACCTCCCATAGTAGCCATCTCGCTCCGCGAGATGAGCGGACGATGGATAACGACCGCTAGAGTAATTGACGCGTTCACCGCGTACGTGACCTCACGCGGAGCGTGAGGACTACATTAAAAGACCGACGAAGGTTGAATCAGAGTTTTCTACGGTGCTCTGCCCTTGAGCTACGGCGTGATGCAAGGTTTGACGGCTCGCTGTCCCGGTCGGTGATGGACGTGACAAGCGGTCACGTCACACGACCACGCAGGCGATTCGTGTGCAAATCACGCCGGTGGGATTCGAACCCACTACCACCGGGTTATTGGCCATGGACTCCAACTCGGCAGTCGATCTTGTCTTTGAGGCGACGAAGGGGTGTTCAGAGTTGGCTCCCGAATCGAGCCCGCCCGCGGTGATTGACTCAAAAGCGGGCGATGAGAATCGAACTCAAATGGACTCCGAACCGGCAGTCGCCTTGTTCTCAAAAACGTCCAACGAGGTGTGACGAGAGGTTTGGGTTACGGTCGTCCGTTTCGAGTGCGGGTTGCACCCGACCGTTGACTGGCCCCTTTGTCTCATCGAGTGACCCGCTGAGACTCCGGCGCCGTTCACTAGCCAGTCGCCCGGCATCGCTACCTTAGGACCGTCATGGACTCCCGATCGGCAGTTGGACGGTGTGTTTGTTTCGATAAACCCAACGAAGTTTTGGCAAGACATCGTGCTTCGCAGCACAGCTTAACAGGCTGATGGAGTCCTGACCGGCAGTTGGGCTGCGGAGAGAGACACGCGCAGCGACAAGTGGTTCATGCAATTCTCCACCGTTTCAAAACTCACCCACCGGGACGCCGTCGCTGTGTTGGGCGAGGTGGCGGAGGATGTCGGGGTCGAGCTTGTCGCTGATGAAACGGACGGATGTGTCGGCGAGGCCGGCCATGAAGCCGCCGTCGTGATTGCTGGAGAAGGCTGCAATGTGAGTTGTGCGGTTCGGGAGCGAGTCGAGTGGGATCGGTTCGCCCTGACCAACGGTGCTGAGCACGAGCGATGCTGGGCCTTCGAGGAGGTCCGGGAACTCGGGAACGCCAGCCGGTCGAAACGCGCCGGGGATCGCCGCAAACCAGGTGGCGTGTGCGTCGATGGGCGGCTGATCCGGACTGACGATGTACTGCGGCCTTCGTTCACCGATAATGATGGTGTTGGAGGCACCATCATGAACGGCAGAGACCGGGACGTGACTGTTGCGGTAGAGGATGCCCGGTCCAGGAGGCGCGCCCGGCTGTGATGTCAGGCTGCCGTAGCCATAGCAGCCGGTATAGCTGGATGCGGCAAGGACGACGATCTGCATTCCGTCATCCACTTCAAATGCAGGATCGCCTCCCACCGTCGGGCAGATCCATGTGGAGAGGACCGTGCTCGCGGTCACAAAGTTCACCGGGTCGGTCGGTTCCAGTTTGTGGTCGATACTGCCCGAAAGGACACCCTGATCCACGTAGTCGAGCATCAGACTTCCCCAGGCGAAGCCGCTTCCGGTCTCCGCGGATGCATCGTCCGTCGGCAGAACATCTCGCGAGACATACCCCGGCGGGAAGGTTTCGTAGACATCGTGATACAGCGACAGGGCGAGGTTCAATTGTTTGAGGTTGTTCTGACATTGAGTCCGACGAGCGGCGGATTGTGCTCGAAGAATGGCGGGGAGCAGAATGGCCAGCAGCACGCCGATGATGCCGACGCTGAGCAAGAGTTCGGGAACCGTAAACCCTGTCCGTGGTCGCTGGGCCGCGTTGACGACGCGATCGGCCTGATCAAATCTCTTGCACATTCTGGATTTCCACATGGTTCTGCATAGCCTTCGGTCGTCACTCGTGCAGACAAGCTCCCTGTCAATTCGGGAGGTCAAACTCGCGACATTTCTTGACCTATCTTACAATGAAGGATAAAAGTAAACCCTCTGCACTGTGGCACCTGTGTCCACATGATGATTTCATCCCCCAAAGAAAGGCTTGAACACAATCGACGCTAACTATCGGTTGAACGAACAGATCCGCCTCTCACCGGTCCGCGTGGTGGATCCAGAAGGTGAAATGCTGGGTGTCATCCCCACGGAAGAAGCATTGAAAATCGCACTCGAGGCGGGGCTCGATCTTGTCGAAGTGGCTCCCAATGAGCGACCGCCGGTGTGCCGTATCCTTGATTACGGCAAGTTCAAGTACGAACAAAAGAAAAAACAGGCAAAAAACGCGAAAACACATCAGGTGCAGCTGAAAGAGATTCGCCTGCGGCCGAAAACGGGCGATCACGACATTCAGTTCAAGATGAAACGGGCTCGCGGATTCCTGGAAGACCGTGACAAGGTCAAGCTAAACGTGTTCTTCCGTGGCCGGGAGAATGCCCACCATGAGCGGGGGCGGGAAATCCTGGAAGGGATCATCGCTGACCTGGAAGACATCGCCAAGGTGGAAAAGCCGCCCGGTATGGAAGGCGGTCGCAATATGACCGCAGTCCTGTCCCCCAAATAAGGCGGATTTGGTCTGGATTCCCGGTCCACCCTTATTCGGAACCAGCCCTCTTTGGGAACGATGAGGTTGTAGGCTGGAAATGGCTGGCCCCTTCTCGCTATACTCCTACGCTTCTCAAGATACCTACAGCGGTCAAATCACTGGCCGTTGACAAGATTTTTCGAGACAAAGCAATGCCTAAGCAGAAGACCCATAAGGGAATGAAGAAGCGATTCAAAGTGACCGCCACGGGCAAGGTCAAGCACCGGAGTGCGAATCGCGGCCACATCCTTGGTAAAAAGTCTGGTGAGCGAAAACGACGCCTGAGAGGCGACGGGATCATCGGCGGACAGGAAGCGATCAACATTGCCGACGCCCTCCGCCCCTGTATGTAAGCTGCAGCGACTGCTCACAAAACGAAATCATCATACACAAGTTCGGGATCAGTAGGGGCCGACCGAATTGCGGTTGGCTGAGGAATCGAGGAAGACCATGAGAGTCAGCAGTGGTGTCGCACGGCGCCGGTCGAAGAAGCGGTGGTTCAAGGCGGCGAAGGGGAATTTCGGAGGGCGGAAGAACCTTCTGCGAACTGTCAAGGAGACAGTCGTCAAAGGTCGGGCTTATGCCTACCGCGACCGGCGTGTTCGCAAACGCGAGTTCCGCGCGTTGTGGATCACCCGCATCACGGCAGCCTGCCGTGCTCATGGCCTGCGATATTCGCAGTTCATCAGCGGACTCAATCTGGCAGGAGTCGATCTCAACCGGAAGTCGCTCAGCGAGTTGGCAATTCATGAGCCAGCCGTGTTCGACGAGATCGTCGATGTCGCCAAGACCGCACTGGGTGGGAACGCGTAAGGGAGGCAACAATCTGTCTCGCAGGGTGCATTGATGGACGCCGCCGCTCAACTCTCAGAGTACGAACAGGCGGCCCTGGCTGCGATTGCTGCAGCCACTGATGCGGATTCAGTGGAAGCGGCTCGAATTGAGTTCCTCGGCAAGAAGCAGGGCCGGCTCAAGGATCTGCAGAAGCTGCTGGGTCAGGTCACGGCCGAAGAACGTCCCGTGATCGGGAAACAGTTCAACGAAGTCAAGAATCGCGTCAACAGTGCACTGGAAGCACGCCAGTCTGAGCTGCTGAAGCCTTCTGCTGAAGTCGAGGGGATCGACGTCACGCTCCCCGGGGCGCCGCTCCGTCTCGGCAAAAGGCATCCTCTGACGCAGACGATCGATGATTTCAAATCGATCATGGCCCGGTTGGGATTCGCCAGCGTCGACGGTCCCGAGATCGAGGATGAGCATCACAACTTCGAGGCGCTCAACATCCCGGCCATTCACCCCGCCCGCGATCCGCTGGATAACTTCTATCTCGCGACAGCTGAGATGTCATCGGGTGGTCCCCTGCTCTTGCGGTCACAAACCTCGACCGTTCAGATTCGAGTGATGGAGCAGACTCCGCCCCCCGTGCGTATCGTGTCGCTGGGGCGCGTGTATCGGCCCGATACGATCGATGCGACACACTCGTGTATGTTCCATCAGATGGAGGGACTGTGGGTCGAGGAAGGGGTGACGCTGGCCCATCTCAAGAGTGTGCTCCGCGCCTTCATGACAGCCTATCTGGGCGATGATGTCCATATCCGCTTTCGCCCCTCGTTCTTCCCGTTCACGGAACCATCCGTTGAGGCCGACATGAGCTGGCACGATGACTGGCTCGAAATCGGCGGGGCGGGCATGGTCGACCCCAACGTGCTCAAGGCTGTCGGGTACGATCCCGAAAAAGTGACCGGCTTCGCCTTTGGCCTGGGCGTCGAACGCTTCTGCATGCGTCGCCACGGGATCACCGACATCCGCCGTTTCTACGAAAACGACGTGCGGTTCCTGCAGCAGTTTTGATCACGGCTGATGGTTTCGTTTTGACCATCCAGCAAGTGCCAAGTAGGATAAGCGCTTGTCATCCAGCAAAGGCATGATGGACACAGATCTCAACTCACTGGACCTTCCGCCATTTCCGCCGATGGATTGGGATGACTGCGATTGGTGGGTCGGCGAGATATCTCTGTCTTTCGGCAGTAGCGTGGGTCTCAACGTAACGCCATTCGACCCAACAAAAAGCCGCTTGCCGAGTACAGCCCAAAGTGATGCGTTGGCATTTCAACTGAATAACGGGCAACGCGTGTTCGCGGCCGTCCTTGACGCACTCTGGGCGTACTATCAACGAATACGACCAAGATATATTGATTACCTCGGAAGCGACGTCGACCAGTTGATGCCCGCATTGGACAACCCCGAAGCTCTCATGAGGTTGATTGATCTTCGACAGGTTCACGTTCACCCGTCTGAGAAATCAGGCATTGCCCATGTTGGATTGCAATTCGGTTGCACATGGGACATTGAGCACGGATTGGGTGTCATGATGCACAATGATCGTGTTGTTGAACTTGGTGGTGCTGAAGTGTCATTTGCTTGGACGCCAACCGAAGCAGATAACATGTAGATTTGAGGCCCCCCCTATGGCTAAGTAATCCAGACAACAATCGGAGAAGGTCATGCAGATAGAATTATCACCATCTGTTCAGGTTTTGGTTGACCAACAGCTGGCCACTGGCCAATTCGGTTCGCCCAACGAAGTCGTCGAACAGGCGATCGGGTTCTTCGTCGCTCATGGACCGGGGAATCTTGTCGTCGTCGATGCAAAAACGGGTGAGTCTCTCCGGCAGGCGGAGCTGGCAACTCTGATTCAAGTTGGACTCGATGACGAAGTCGCCGGTCGGGTTGGACAGTTGGACGCGACCGCTATCAAGCGGCGGGGACGAGAACGATTGGCTCAGCAGAGTCAGTCCCAGTGAGTCAGGTCGATCTGACAGCGACGGCTCAGAGGGATCTCGATGACATCTGGGATTACATTGCTGCATACAATCTGGATGCAGCGGATCGCGTCATCGACAAGATCGATCTCGTCTCATACCAGATCGCGCGGCTGCCCAACATTGGGACAAATTGTGACGAGTTGAGCCAGGGTCTCCGAAAGTTCCCGGTCCGGCCTGATGAATACGTTCTTTTCTACCGCCAGATTGAAGATGGCATTCGACTGATACGTGTGCTCCACGGACGCCGTGATCTCCCGGCGGTCTTTCGGGACGAACCCCAGAGCAATAATCGACACCGTTTCGTTTGCCTTTCGCGGGAATTGTGGGATAACTCGAAGAGCCGGGTTTGGCAGATTCGAGCGTGATTTTGGGCAGGACTTGAGGTGGAACATGCGTTGGCGTGGTCGGGAGCAGAGTGCAAATGTTGAAGACCGTCGTGGCATGCGTCCGCGTGCGGCCGTCGGCGGCGGTATGGGGATCCTGGGACTGATCCTGCTGTTCGTCCTCGCGGGAGGCGACCTCAACAAGTTCCTGGGGCTGGTTCAGCAGCAACAACAGCAGCAGGGACAGTTTCAACCGGAGGAACAGCCGGGCGACCCAAACCTCACTCAGCAGGAGAAAGACTGGGGCGATATGGTTGCCGTCGTGCTGAGAGACACCGAGGTTGTGTGGGGCAGCCTGCTGCCTCAACTCCCTGGCGAGTTAGCGACGCAGTATCGTGAACCGACACTGGTGCTCTTCAAACAGGCCACACAATCCGGGTGTGGGTTTGCCAGCGCTCAGACGGGACCTTTTTACTGCCCTGCCGATCAGAAGGTCTATATCGACTTGGGCTTCTTCACCGAGATGCAGCAGCGGTTCGATGCGCCGGGTGACTTCGCACAGGCGTATGTTGTCGCTCATGAAGTGGGACACCATGTCCAGAACCTCCTCGGGATCACCGATCTCGTGCATAGCAAGAACGGCCGTGTCAGCCAGGAAGAGTACAATCAGTGGTCTGTCCGGCTGGAACTTCAGGCCGATTTTCTCGCAGGCGTCTGGGGTCATCACGCTGAGCGCAACTGGGACATCCTCGAAGAGGGTGACATCGAAGAGGCGATCAACGCTGCTCAAGCCATCGGCGACGACCGTCTGCAAAAACAGGCGCAAGGCTATGTCGTGCCGGAGAACTTCACCCACGGCACTTCAAAACAGCGGATGCGGTGGTTCTACGAAGGCCTGAAATCGGGTGACGTGAGTGAACTGATGGTGCTCTTCGAGTTACCCTATCGCGAACTATGATCCCCTTTTCCTCATGGGGAGAGGGTGACTTGTGGTGCTTTCAACAGGTCTGCAACGTCGACGCTTGTGTCATAAGCGTGACGGAGGAAACTGTCGTTCGACGTGTTTTCCAGTAACCGTCGGACCAGATAAGCCATGCCGGGGATCGCCTGCCCGAAGGGCATGTAGACACGGACCCGGTGGCCGAGTTCCGCAAATAACTGTTGCTGTTCTTCCGCCATCCCGTAGAGCATCTGGATTTCCCAGGCCTGTTGAGGCACTTCAAGCACATTCGCCCACGCGATTGCATGCGACAGGCTACGCAGGTTGTGCGATGCGATCGCTGGCCTGAGCCATTCGTGATTCCGCATCAGGAACTCCGTCTGCTCCTCGAAGTTGGCATCCGACTGCCACTTCTGCTGATACACCGGACACGGCCAGCCTCGGTACTCTGCCACGACCGTTTCGTAGTCCCAGTAGGCTCCCTTCACGAGCCTCACCCAAACGGGAGTGCCCCGATCCTTCACCCAGCTGAGCAGATCCTCCAGATCATTCCTGGCTTCGGGGAGATAGGCTTGAATGACGACCCCACAGTCGGGCCAGTCGCGGAACTCATCCTCCAGGAAAACTTCTTTGAAGATCTGCAGCGTGAGGTCCTTGTACGCATAATGTTCCATGTCGATATGGATGTAGGCATCATGCTCGCGTGCTGCTCGCAGGATCGGCCTCAACCGGGCCTTCACGCGCTCCGCTGTTCCGTCCGGATCGATTGGTTTGAACCGACTGTCGAGAGCGGACAGTTTGATCGACATATTGCATCGCGGGATCCAGCCTGTCTCATCCCTGTCGAGCGTGGTGTTCTCCGGCCAATTGTTGACGGCCGGTGCCAACCCGTTGATCAGATCAAGATATTGCTGCTGGTAGGCGTCCGCTTCGCTCTCGCTGACAACCGCCTCTCCCAGCAGATCGAGTGTGAAAGCCAGCCCCAGCTTGCGGACCTTAGCGACCGATTGAAGCACTTCCTCGACGGACTCTCCGGCGATGAACCGTTCTGCCATCTTGCGAGCATTGGTCCGGGCATTGAGAGCCAGTGCTTTGCCCAGCAGCGAGTTGGGTGTCGACACATCCAGCCCCAATTTCGCTGCCAAAGGGAGGTGCGACCGGACCTCCTCGAAGTATTCCTGCAGATGCCGTGTCACGGATTCGTGTGATCGCAGCATCGGCAACACATCGACGAACCGGAACATCTGTACCTTGACCGACTCGTCATGCATGGCCCATTCGAGGATATGATCCAGCCACCACCGCCGCTCAAACACGCTCGGTCGGCGGCGTTCCAGATGGCCCCACAGCTCACGGCCGATCCGCTGCGTCTCTTCCTCAACCTGTTTCTGGACCTGATTCTCGTCGCGACTCGCCACAGCTATCGCCTCCTGCTTCGTCAAAATGCCGGTTCAATGGGCTGAATGAGAGCATAGCACCCGCTGCGGTGATTGACAGGCTCAGGAGACGATGCCGGGCCTCTTGACCTTGCAACGTGGACGAGTTTGATCGACCATATGGACGCGGGTATCGGCAGACTGTGTGAACTGTCTCACAATCACAGGGTTGCCGGATGAGCTATACTCTCATAGCCCTTTCATCACTCACTTCTCTGGAGCAGACACATGACCCATAAGGACGACCTGCACGCCGCTGAGATGCCCGAGGAACAACCGTCAATGGAACTGCTGGATGGAGCCGAACCGGGCAATCCCCCGCGACGTTCGCTCCTGGGGCGAGTCTTCCGAGGCACGTTATACGGTGTGATGCTGCTCTCAGCTTCAGCCTTGCTGGCGATCAGCGCCGTCCCGGAACTCGCGAACTACGCGACCTTCATTCCGGATACGACAACGAAATCCCACTGCAGTGCAAAATCGGCCTGTACGGCTCTGAATGTGGCAACCTTCGAGAATACTCCCTGTTGCCTGAATTCCGAGGCGAGCCTCGCCTCCGAGGGCGGATGTTCTCGAAGCTGCGGTCGAAAAACTAATCTCGCCTCAACAGATGGCTGCTCTGACAGCTGTGAGAAATCCGAGATGCTGGCCAGCATCGCAGCCGGACTGCGATCCTGCTGCCGTGACGAGAGTTCCGCAACCGATGTCGACCTCGTCGACGAAGCTCCAGCCCAGCCACTGTTGACCGATGAGCAACTCGCCCTGCTTCCCGAAGGCGAAGACCTCGACTGATGAACTGACAAGACCACACCCCGCCGACTGAAGCGAATTCTGTCGGCGGGTTTTTTTGTTGGTTGTTGGATCTTTCAACGAGAATTGTCCGCTGGGTGAGCATGCTGGTGTCCACGCTCCCAGACATGGCGACCCGGCTGTCGCTGTGACGCCATGCCACCCGTCAAGCCAGAATAGACGGGTTTCTATGTCGTGTACTCTGAATTCAGTCGCACGTACTCTGCGGTGAGGTCCGTTGTCCAAAAACGTACTGAAGCATCACCACGCGTGAATTCCAGTTCGATGTGCACTTCACCGGTCGCCATGGCAGCGGAAACAGTCGCCTCATCGAAGTCAACCGGCGTCCCCGCTTCATAAAGCGAGATCCCATTCACCTTCAGCGAGCACTCTTGTTCCTCAAATGGAATGCCCGAGTAGCCCGCAGCGGAGACGATCCGCCCCCAGTTCGGATCGTTCCCGGTGATCGCTGTCTTCACGAGGACCGAGTCCGCGACCGTGCGGGCCATGAGGGCTGCCTCCTCTCGATTCACGCAGCCTCGGACGTCGAGCGTGACAAAGTGTTCGGCCCCTTCGGCATCACGGATGATCTGCTGAGACAGGTCTGCACAGACCTCCGTGACGGCGGTGGTGAGCGATGTCGGAAGATCAGGGGACTGACGTCCTCCACTCGCCTGGCCGTTGGCGAGGAGCAGAACGGTGTCGCTGGTGCTGGTGTGCCCGTCGATACTGATGCAGTTGAAGCTATTATTCACGGCGTGTCGCAGGATCGACGAAGCCTGTTCAGGAGTGAGTGACGCATCAGTCATTACGACGGCCAGCATCGTCGCCATGTTGGGCGCAATCATCGCTGCCCCTTTCGCAGCGCCGGTCACGGTAACGCTTTGTCCATTGATCTCGACAATGCGACTTGCCAGTTTGTGCACCGTATCGGTCGTCATCATGCCCCGGGCTGCGGAGACCAGCGAATCGGTCGAGTCACTCAGCTTTTCGACGATCGGGCCGATGCCGTCTGCAAGTTTCTCTCGCGGCAGGAAGTGCCCGATGACTCCGGTCGAACAGACGAGGAAGTCCGACTCGTCGCAACCGATCCTGTTTGCAGCTTCCGCAGTCATCCAACGGGCATCGTCGATCCCCCGCTGTCCGGTGCACGCGTTCGCATTCCCCGAGTTGATGATCACCCCCCGCACCGACGTACTCGGAACCCGCTCTCGCGACACATGCACGGGCGCTCCGACGACCCGGTTCTGCGTGAAAACCCCCGCAGCAACACAGGGGACGCCGGACACGAACAAGGAAAGGTCGAGCTTGCTGGGGTCCGTCTTGATTCCACAGGCATGTCCGGCTGCGCGAAAGCCAGTGGGAAGAACATGAGTCAGGGAAGGGTCTGCCATGAAGGATTGGTCCGGAAGAGTTACTGGAAGTCGAAAAGCGGCAGTATAATGACCAAACGGTTGTGATCCGATCGTGGGGAGACACCGTTGTGTCTGCACAAGTTCGCCCGTTTCGGAGGAGGATGTGATGTCGACGAATGCTGCCGCCTCGCATGACGAGAGTCTGGCAGTCTGCCCGCAGTGTTGTCACGCCAACCCGCCGATGCACCACTTCTGCGAGAACTGCAACGCCCCGCTTTCCTCCACGGCGGCTATCCTTCCGTCGTGGAGACCCTGGGCCGAAGGGGCTCTCGTTCGTCGAGCGGTCCGTGAGGCAGACAGCTGGCTGGTGCTGATCGGTATCTGGCTGATCTTTCTCCCCCCCTTGCTCCTCCCCGTTCTCGTGACTTTTGGCGGTTCGTTCGACAGATCCTCGTGGATGGACGTTGTCCACGAGTGGAGGAATGGATCTCCCGTCGTATCACTCATCGCAGCGATCATTCACCTGCTACTTCTCGGGGGAGGATTTGCCCTCTTTGGCTCGATTCTGTTCCTCACAACCCGCAGCTTCCTCCGAAATCGCCATTTGCACCAATTGCAGCAGTCTCAAGAATGAGAACGGCCTTCGTTCGGGCCATGTTTGGGTAGTGAGACATGAGAATGGCAGCTATCTTGTGAGTGCTTTGGAACCGGTACGTCGCGATCCCCGTTGGGTCGCGGCTAAGCGTGATCCTTCGACATTCAACTTTCGACCAACACCTCGCCATGACCATCTCCGTCACCGAGTATTTTGCCAGCCGTAAGGACGACCGGAAGAAAGAGACCCGGTATCTGAACGTGATCAACAAGGACTCGTGCACCAGTTGCCAGTCCTGTGCAACGGTCTGTCCGGTCGACTGCATTTACGAAGTCCCCTCGGCCATTCCGGGACAGAGCTATCACCAGATCGACACATCGCGGTGTATCGGCTGTCAGATGTGCTATCGCTCCCCCAACGATTCGACCGAACACTATCAGCTGACGATCTGCCCCTGGAACGCGATCGACATGCTGAACAACCCGAACGTCAAACCGGACGACGACTCTGTGTTCGCTCCCTACTGGAAGGGGGACGCGTCAGCCGAGTTGCCCTGGTCCAAGCTTGAAGAGTACGGCTACCAGCTCCGCCTCGACGGCCAGGTGTTCCTGCCGGTCGCCCGTGAGGACCTGATCGAAATCCTCGACTGGCTGTGCAAGTCCGACTGGCTGTACACCGAAGCGGGCGACACGGTCGCCATCGCCGAAGAGACCAGCCGCGACGACGAAAAAGTCTGCTTCACCGCCACCTACGAAGGCCGCGAACTCCTCGACTGCATCTTCGACGACTGGCAACGCGTCTGGATGGACTGAGGAACTTTCAGTGATGGCTGTTCGAACCAAAGGTCGAGCGAAGTTCGAGTTTGAGGGCCATCACTTCGTCTGGTGGATCGAAGACTTTGAGCACTTGTCAATCGTTTCAACAGACAAACTATTCTCTGTCAAAGTTCCGGTGGTGAAGGAACCAGGAGAACCGGACATCCTTGTGATCATCGGTCGGGAATTCGTCGGGGGTCAGCCCGAGTGAAAAGCGGCCAATGTGGGTCGTGGTTCCGCCACCATGGCACGAAAAGATGGGAAAAACCGTTGAGAGTATCCTGAGATGGAGTTTCGACCCCTCTCATGATATTGAATCGGCGCCGGACGATCATTCGGAACTTATCCGGAGATCAAAATCCCTTCCCGCTCGTGAATCCACCCGCTCCTCCGCCCCCGAATGACGGCCGATTCATGCGGCGGAAGGTTGGAGTGGGGACGTTGATCGGGATGCCCATGCCAGGTGCCATGCTCATTTCGTGAAGCAGGATGAGCATGCCAGGAGTGATCGTCCGATCCTCCTCGGCATGCCTGCACTGCTACCGCGATGCGACAGGTGCGAGCCGATGTGAGATCACGGCAATCGCATGTTCAAGACGCCCAAATCCCCTAAGAAACGGTGATTGTGTTTCCGTAGCTGAACTCGCCAGAGTTCAGACTGTGGGCGGAGGAGCGACGATTTGCCTGATTTCTGGCGAATCCAGCGACATCTGACATGCGATAGCCTTGGGTGTGAGACTCAGACTCGAATATCTACACCCGATTCAAAATCGCGGATTTCGAGCGAACCATCCGAGGGGTTGTAGTCGTATCCCCAATGTTGATCGATGTAGTGCTCCCAGTAGAACGTGTCTCGACCGGCATCCCCATAAAGGGCGTCGGCAACATCGTCGTCTCCTCCGCCGTTGAGGAAGTCATCGCCGTCCCCCCCGTGGAGGACGTCGGCGTCGAGACCTCCCCAGAGCGTGTCGTTGCCGGCTTCGCCGAAGAGTGCGTCGTAGCCGGCGCCCCCGTCCAGGTCGTCATCGCCAGCCCCTCCGTACATGTCGTCGTCACCTGCTCCGCCGTACATCTCGTCGCGGCCGTCGCCTCCGAACATCAGGTCGTTCTGGTCGCCGCCGTCCATGTAGTTGTAGCTGGAATCATACCCTGCATACATGGTGTCGATGCCTGCGTTCCCCCACATGTAGTCCTCGCCGTACCCGCCATCCATCCAGTCATTGCCCGAACCACCGTTGACGGAGTCACTGCCATCGTCACCGTACATGATGTCGTTTCCGAGTCCGCCGAACATATCGTCAGCGGCATAGCCGCCACGCATGTAATCGTCGCCGTCGCCGCCGTCCAGGTAATTACCGCTGAAGTCGTATCCGGCGATCATCGTGTCGTTGCCTGCTTCTCCAAACAGGTCATCATGGCCAAAACCGCCGTCAAGGTGATCGTTGCCTCGACCGCCATAGAATGTGTCCATGTTGGTGCCGCCGATCAGGACGTCATTCCCATCCCGACCGTAGGCTGTTGACCGGAGATTTGTGTTGTTTGTGAAGCGGTCATTGCCTCCCTTGCCATCAAAAACGATATCCCCCCCGTAGAGGGTCGCTGCAGAGTAGACTTGCGTCTGGCCGTTGACCGTTGCCACGTAGTTGCCGTTCTGGTAGCTGACGGTCACGATATCGTCCCCGCCGCGCGGGACGTACGAGTTTGGGGGGATCACGGAGTCGGTGCCGTAAATATAAAGGTCCCCCTTAATGACGGAGACGCTCGGGCTGTTCGCTGTCGATGTCAAAGTTGAAGTCGTCGTCGTGGTCGAAGTCCTGCTCGTCTGGGTATCGATCTCCGCATTGGTGAGGGTCGCGGCCAGAAGCTGGCGAGGCTCCAGGGACTCCAGACAGGCATGAGCACAGGTCGGCTCGAAGGACCGACGACGACGACTCTGAGTGACACGCATCTCGAACAGGTTCTTGAAAAGGGCTTTCATCGGAGATCTCCGGAACATTTGATTGGATGGATGGTCTGGCCGTTCGGTTGCCGATCTTCTGCGTCGAGTCCAGCTGGAACTAAGCACCATGAGGGATTCAGCGGAGAACGGTGGCCGTTGTTACAGACAGTCTTCGGATCATCGACCGAACTCCTGCCCGGGATTCCCATCCCATGACTCGGATGAGCCTTACGACATGCCCCCTGGCCCGCTCAACATCACACGGACCCCGGTCTCTTCACATGCGGTTGCTTTGAATACCCGCGCAGCCGGGTTATGGTCTGTAGTGCAGTTGATCACAGTGGAACGGTGGTCTGGATAAGCATTTTCGTGAATGGGGAGGGACGATCATGAGTAGCCAACAGGGTTGGTCACGCCGTCAGGTGTTGTCGGGGCTGGGAGCGGGCATCGCCGGTTCGCTGGCAGGGGCGTCGGCTGGGGCTGGCCAGGATCAGAAGGAGAGTGCACACGCCATGTCACCCGTCAAGATTCGCAAGGTCCGCGCGATCACCACTGCTCCGGACGGCATCCGTCTTGTCGTCGTCAAGGTTGAGACTGACGAGCCCGGGCTGTACGGACTCGGTTGTGCGACGTTCAACCAGCGGCCGCTCGCGGTCGTCGAAGCGGTCGACAAGTACCTCGACCCGTTCGCCCGTGGTCGCAGTGCTGACGACATTCAGGACATGTGGCAGAACGCCTACACCAGTTCGTATTGGCGAAACGGCCCGGTGCTCAACAATGCGCTCAGCGGTCTCGACATGGCGCTGTGGGACATCAAAGGCAAGCGGGCGAACATGCCTGTCTACCAACTGCTCGGCGGGAAGTGTCGCTTCGCTGTCGACCTGTACACGCACGCGGGCGGCAGGGACGCGAAGGAGATCGAGGACGATGTCCGCAAGTATGTCGAGCAGGGCTTTCGTCATGTCCGCATTCAACTGGGAGGCTACGGGTCCTCGCATCTGTCGAACAATCCCGACTTCCGCGACGCCGGCTTCGGCCTGCCCGAGGACCAGTACATGGACAGCGTCCCCTACCTGAGATCAATGCCCAAGGTCTTCGAGCACGTCCGCTCCGTATTTGGAGACAACGTGGAACTGTTGCACGACATCCACGAACGAATCGCTCCCATCGATGCCATCCGGCTGGTCAAAGCCCTGGAGGAGTATCGCCCGTTCTTCATCGAAGATCCGTTTCCGCCGGAGCAGAACGGCTACTTCAAAATGCTCCGCGAACAGTCAGCCTGTCCGATCGCGATGGGGGAGCTGTTCAACAATCCGCACGAATGGACCGACCTCATCACCGGTCGGCTGATCGACTTCATCCGCGTGCACCTCTCACAGATCGGCGGACTCACCCCCGCCCGCAAGCTGGCTGCCCTGGCAGAACACTTCGCAGTCCGCTCCGCCTGGCACGGTCCGGGTGACGTCTCACCCGTGGGGCACGCCTGCAACGCTCATCTGGATCTCGCGATCCCCAACTTCGGCATCCAGGAAGGCCCCCGGTTCAGCGAGCGACTACAGGAGGTCTTCCCCGGCTGTCCGGAGATCAGGGACGGCTACCTGTTCGTCAACGAGACCCCCGGTTTCGGCATCGACATCGACGAGCAGGCCGCAGCCCGTTTCCCCCTCCCCGACCACCCCGGCTACTGGCCCCCCCTCCGCCGCCACGACGGCAGCGCCGTACGACCGTAGAGGATAACCCGGCGTGTGGCTGGGGCACGGATGGATGTGGAAATGAAGCAATACGGTGATCTGCCTGACCATCGTGATGGTGAGATCCGCGTCACAGCCCCAGTCGCAACCGTCCCACTGGGGCCAAGTGACCTGACTCCTGTCTTTAACGCCCCACGCGCGCGACCGACAACTCGTCCATCAACGCCCTCGCAATGCCTCGGCCACCCGTCGTGCCCAGCACGTCACTCAGCCAATCAAGGGTACCGCATGGTGTTGCATTTAACATCTCACTTGGTCATCTGAGGATTTGTGCCTGTCTGTTCTGGTGAATTCTCTTGCTTTAGCTTAGCACTTGACGGCTCGTCTCGGACAATTATATTGTAGTATTACAACTAGTACAAGAGTGTGTCATGGCAAGATGGCGAATCAACATTGTGACGGGAACGGGAACACCGATTTACCGGCAGATCATCGACCAGGTTCGGCTTGCTGCTGCCACAGGGGAGTTGTCTCCGGGGGAATCCTTACCGACAGTTCGTGGTCTCGCCGAACAATTGGTTATCAACGCCAACACGGTGGCCAAGTCGTATAGCGAGTTGGTGCGAGAAGGCGTCCTGGAATCACGGCAGAGCCGCGGATATTTCGTCGCCCCCAAACGGCAAATTTACACGAAGGCCGAACGGATGCGGCGTCTGCGACAGGCAGCCAATGCCTATGTGAGTGAAGCGATATCCCTTGATTTCACTGCTGACGAGATTCATGGCGTCATCACTCGATGTCTGGATTCTCATGGGTGGATGGAAGAATCGACGGAGACCACAACGTGAAACTGAACTCACCGGTTGCATTGGAACCAAGTGCCGACTACGCGATCCAGGCACGTGGTTTGACGCGGTACTTTGGTCGCCGATGTGCGGTGAATCAGCTGTCGATGGATGTGCCACGAGGGAGTGTGATTGCCTTCATCGGCCGGAACGGGGCCGGGAAGACGACGACGATTCGCATGCTGTTGGGTTTGATGTCACCGACACGTGGACATTCCTCTGTTCTGGGCTATCCGAGCTATGAGTTGCCGCCGAGCGTGCGGGCTGGCATTGGTTATATGGCGGAAGGGCATCCGGTGTATCCCTGGATGCGAGTCAGCCAGTTTGCGACGTTTCAGAGAGGCTGCTATCCGCATTGGAAGCAAACGACGTTCGCATCGGTGATTGATTACTTCTCCATTCATCCGGATACGAAGTGCGGGGACTTGTCGCATGGACAACGGGCCGGCTTGCATCTGGCGTCGACGCTAGCCATCGAGCCGGACCTGTTGATGCTTGATGATCCGGCGACCGGCTTGGACCCTGCTGCCCGACGATCGCTGTTGGAAGCGATGGTCTATTTCACCCGAGGCCGCGAACGGACCATCTTTTTTTCGACTCACCTTCTCGACGATGTGGAACGTGTTGCTGATCACGTGGCGATCCTCGATTACAGCGTGCTCCGCGCCTCCTGCAGCATGGAGACGTTTCAGGAACACGTGCAGCAATTGAGCGCTCACTTTCCCGGCGAACCACCGCTCCAACTTCCTGACATCCCCGGTCTCTTGAGGATGACACGACACGAACATGACCTCACCCTGATCGTTGCCAATCACAATGGCCGGACCGAACAGGTTTTGGAATCGCTCGGAGCGACGGCGATCGAGGAACTTCCGCTCAGCCTGGAAGATGCACTGACCGCCTACGTCGGACGACAAGGAAACAAGAGTCTCATCAACAACACGGGGACCGCAACATGAAAGCCCTGTTGTGGAAAGAGTTTCATGAGAACCTCAAGTGGGCAGCGATCCCACTGCTGCTGATGTTGGGATATGTCCTCAACTTCGGGGTCTGCCTTTGCGATACCTTCTTTCTGCGTGTGAGCTTTGTGAGTGCGGTGTTCGGGAGCGTGCTGGGGATTCTCCAGATGACCTTCGAGTCGCATGGCGATCGGCGGGCATTGTTGCTGCACCGGCCGATCAGCCGCACTCATCTCTTTCTGGCGAAAGTCGCTTCCGGATCAACACTGTATCTCCTCGCGGTGGGCTTGCCGCTATTGTTCTATCTGGTGAAGGACTTCATCCCCGGAGGCGTGGTCCCGCAGTTGCCATTGTCCTCTCGATGGCCGTTGGTTTTTCCGTGGTTCGCCGATGCACTGACGGGGCTCATTTATTACCTCGCTGGTGCTTTGGCGGGACTGCGACCGGGTCGATGGTATGGCACTCGCTGTCTGGGCTTCCCGGTCGCCTTCCTGGCGACGTTTCTGGCGTGGAATCTGGCTGAGTTTCACGAAGTTCTGATCGCTCTGCTTCTGCTCGCCAGCGTGATGGGGCTGGCCGCCTGGGGGAGCTTTCTCACGGCCGGCGACACGGACTCCCAACCGCGCCTCGCCAAGTTCGGCCTGGCCTGCACGTTTCTCATCGGACTGAGCATCTTGAGTTTGTGGGGCAAGTCCACGTTTGAATCGTGGACGCTCCGCTCAACGGACGACGATTATTACGCATACCACCAAATCAACAGCGATGGTCGCATTCTGATTGTCGAACAATTGGGCAGAAAGCACATGCACGTCCGCGATCTCGCAGGTCATGAATGGGAAGAGTATCGCAACAATACTCTCCGAGAGGCACAACTGTCGTTGCTCAGAATACGAGCATCGTCAGCCCCTGCGCATTCCGAGGCAATGCACACGCGCGGACGAAGCTATCGAACGATCAGCCGCTATCTCGTTCCGGTTTCGGCCGAGTCTATGCCCGCCAATGAATCGTGGTGCTTTGTTCCCCAACTCGGACAACTCGTCGGTTATGACAATGCGAAGCGAGAACCGATTGGCCGCATCGGCCCCGAGGGATTCGTTCCGGCTGGGGAAACTCCGCAGACGAGGTTTCAAGGTCCGATGGATTATTCGCCGATTCGCACAAACCCGGATTACCTCGTGTTCCCCGGAGGCGTTTACTCGGTCGATTTCCAGCAGCGACGTTTACTGACGATCTTTACTCCGGAAGCCGGTGAGATCGTGCATGGCGCGCGAGACTGGCGAGATGATCTCCAAGGGACCACACTCAGCATCGATCGGGAATCGATTCAAGGTGTGGAAACATACCGACGGAGTGACACGGAAGACCCGGGACAAATCGTCGTCGGTACGAATCGAGCCATCTACCTCTTGGATCAGCAAGGAAACAGAGAACTCGTCTTCCCGGTGAAGCACGACACCCGCCAGTACATGATGAGCCTGAATCGGTTTGAGGCCCCCGATCGGTATGCCGTGCACTACAGCCCATCCTACTTTCTGGGAATGATTTCTCGCCAAACGATGGAATCACACGTGATCGAATACTCGAACGATGGACACGAACTGTCCGACACCACCCTCCCGGCATTGCCCTGGCAGCGGGGGATTTCCTACCAACCGTGGTTCGGAGGGCTGACGTCTCCCGCAGAAGCGGCGGTGTTTTTTGTCTCCACCAAGGACTTCCTCTTCAGGACGCGATTCAGCAGGCAGCATATCGGATCAAAGTTTCAATACACGTTCCTTGAACAGCTCTACCGGATTCTGCCTTGGGGCCTCGACCTGTCCGGTGGCCTGAGCAACTCACGCCTGCGACTGTACGTCCTCGGGCTTGCCATCAATGCTTTACTCGGTGCCGTCATTTGCTTCTGGTTGTCACGACGCTTCGGGATCACCGGAATGCCGATGATGCTTTGGCTTGTCTGTGGACTGCTGTTCGGCCTGGTCGGTGGGTTGATGATGGCCTGCATCCACGAGTGGCCGGCTCGCATCTCCTGTCCGAAGTGCAACAAACGCCGACTGGTGACACGAGAGAACTGCGAACACTGTGGCGCTCCTCATGCCGCGCCCCCCACAGACGGCACGGAAGTCTTTGCCACGACTGTAGTCACATCCTGACGCTGTAGGCTGATATAGCCGACAGGCGTATTCCAGCGACAGCACATCACAAGCGTGCCACTGCGTGACCGGTCAAGGCTCACCACTCAAAAGTCGTCAACAGACTCCGCCGTGATGACAGCCCCAGTCGCATCCGTCCCGCTGGGGCCGAGGGACCTGAGATTGTCGCGTCCGGCGAGAGCCGGGATCAACGGGACTGAGGACTAGCAAACCCTTAGGGCTTCACGGCGAAAACTTTCACGCTGGCGCCGCGTGCCCTGGTCTTGGGTGGCATGGCGTCACGACGACAGTCGGGTTGCCATATTTGGATGCTCTGGCCGCATGCTCACCTGCCTGTCGGCATGAGAGCATTCCACCCAATCTGGTCATCGCAGTGACGTAGGGCCGGCTGTGCCGGTCGGTTCAGGGGTTGACCGCTTGCCGGTCGTCGGGTCCGGTGTGAGACGGGACCGATGGGATAGAAGTGAGTGATCAGCCAACTCTCATGGCTTGACGGCGAACACCTTCACGCTGGCGGCGTATTCGTTCACGTTGTAGCGTTGGAGCAGGTCGGCCAGGCGTTCGTGGAGTGTGTCGTCTGCCTGGGGTTCTGTCGAACAACCGCCGAGTTCGACCACGGGCAGGCTGCTGGTGGACTCGGCTGGGGGTGGACAGCAGCAGGACTGGTTCTCCACTTTGGCGTAGGCGTTGAGGTCCGCTCCGGAGTCGATCACCTCGACGGAGGTGAAGCCCGCTTCGACCAGCCAGTTGCGATACTGCTCGATCTCGATCGCTCCGCCGATGCAGCCCACGTAGGCTGCGATGTCCCCTGCGAGTTCAGCGGGGAGCTGTTGTTTGAGGGCGATGTCGCTGACAGCCAGCCGGCCCCCCGGCTTGAGGATGCGGGCGATCTCTCGAAAGACGGCCCGCTTGTCGGGGGCGAGGTTGATGACACAGTTGCTGATCACGCAATCCACCGACTGATCGGGCAGTGGCATGTCGTCGATGCTTGCCAGATGGAACTCCACGTTTTCGACCGGCAGGCCGTTCCTTCCGCGAGCTGCATTGCTCCGCGCCAGATCGAGCATCTCCTGCGTCATGTCGATCCCGATGGCCTTCCCCGTCGGCCCGACCTTTTGTGCTGCCAGAAAAACATCCAACCCACCGCCGCACCCCAGGTCGACCACAACCTCACCCGGCTTGAGGCTCGCCATGGCTGTCGGATTCCCACACGAGAGCCCCATGTTGGCTTCCGCAGGGATGGCGGACAGCTCGTCAGCCGTGTACCCGAACGCCTCAGCGACAGCTTTCACGCCGTCATGTTTGGTGGACAGACCACTCAACGCCACCGCCCCATACTTCGACTTCACCGCCGAGGTGACTGTTTCTGACATGCTTCTGCTCTCCATTCGGTTGATGTGTCTCGATGGGGTAACTGCGGGGACGAATGAATTGTAGCGATGAACGCTGGTCGTGTTTGCATTTTTACCCTGATTTATCCGCACGAAATCGCGATTCCGTCAAATGGCGATCTGACGTAAACTCCGCAGTACGTGTCGGCTGAGCCGATGGAGCCAAGGAGCCACGGAGGGTTTCTCATGCGGTTGTCACGAGTGGAATTGTCTGATGTTTTGGTCGCCGGACTGGTCTGCCTGGTGATAGGCTGTGATGCCAGCGACCGCGGTGCGGAGGATTTCACAGCAGCCGCGCCTGCTGAGATGGCCGAACCGTTTGAAGAGACCAATACGGAATCGATCGAGTTTGGGGCCGAATCGTACGGCTCGGACGAGCCAGACACTATGGACGGGACATTGACCGGGTCTGCAGCATCCATCCCGGACATCCTGGCGCTGGAAGATGAGCCGGAAGTCATTGAGCCGCTCCCTGCGGAACCGACCACCACGGCGACCAGCGGCAGTTCAACCTTCGGTGGGATCGGCGGACTGTCAACCACCAGCCGTGGTGGCACCTCCGGCCCACGAATCAAAGGAGGCACCTTCCCTTCTCCCAGAAACTGGCAGCCACCCGGAGTGTCCTACACGTCCAAATCAGCCGCGCCGGTCGAAATCAACGCGGTCGAATCGCTCGCTGATGAAGAGATCGAGCCGCCTGTGGCTGAGGTTCCGGTGATCGAGCCGATGCGCGAGAAGCCAGCAGAACCTTCACCCATTCAGCTGGTTGATGCGATGGTCAGCAAACTGAAGTCGGGCAACGTTGCCTACAACGCTCCCGATTCGATGCATTACAAGGAGACACGAGTGATGGAACTGCTCTTGTCTCCCAAGGAATCGCCCGAGTTACTGGAAGCGCAGCTGACTGACCGTCGCAATGCCGTCTCGGAGGCAGTCCAGCACGTCGCCCCTCGGATGGAGGCTGCACTCACCGGCAAGGGTTTCGAGATCGAACCGCTCGATCCTGAGATTCAATTTGTCTCCAGTCTACGTCCCACTCGATGGCGATGGCGGGTCACCCCGAACAGTCATGGGCCGCAGGAGTTGAACTTCTCATTGGATGCTCATCTCGATCTTGGAGGGGACGGCGTGTACAGCATCCGTTCTTTTGACAAGGTGATCAACGTCGAGATCACGCTCCGAGAGCAGGTTACCGAATACGTCACGGCCAACTGGCAGTGGCTGTGGGGAACACTCATCCTGCCAATTGTCGGTCTCCGGATGAAATACCGCCGGAAGCGACGCCGGGATGACGACTGGGGCGACCGCGATCATTACGATGACCGCGATCGGATGGCTGCGTGAAATAGTCGCGTTTCGGAAATTGGCCGTGTTCATGACGCGACATCCTGCTTCCTTCAACTGTTGAGCCTTGCCCATCGGCGATCTGAGTCGACATCGCTATACTGTCGCCCGATGAGCAGTGCACGCCCCGAGATAACGCAAGAAGCAAAAGGAACAGGACGTGCCGCTGCGCTGTTCGGAGTGGCGGTGTTTGTCAGCGCGTTTCTGCTCTTTCAGATTCAGCCGCTGGTCAGCAAGGCGATCCTGCCCCGGTTCGGCGGAACGCCTGCCGTCTGGACGACGTGCATGTTGTTCTTTCAGGTGGCGTTGTTCGGAGGCTATCTGTACGCCCACCTGCTCACATCGAAGGTTTCCATTCGAGGGCAGGTCGGACTGCACGTAATCCTCATCGTGATAGCGATTGCTATGCTGAGAGTCTTACCGGAGGCGTCCTGGAAGCCGTTGGAAGATGAGTCGCCGACATGGCAGATCGTGATGTTGCTCGGGATGACCGTCGGGCTGCCATACTTTCTGCTGGCGACAACTGGACCGCTGCTTCAACGCTGGTTCCATCTCGTGCTCGACGGACAATCACCCTATCGACTGTATGCACTGTCCAACGCGGGGTCGTTGATCGCCCTGCTCTCTTATCCATTCCTCGTGGAACCGCTGCTGGAACTCTCGTCACAGGCTCGCTTATGGTCGATGGGCTTCTGGTGCTTCGCGCTGCTCAGTGCCGGTTGCGGCTGGAGACTCTGGCAATCTGGCCTTAGCACCGAATATCAAACACAGAAAGCTGATCGGTCCGCATCACCTATAATGCGCGACTACGTGCTCTGGTTCCTGCTGGCGATGCTCGCCTCGGTCATCTACCTCGCCACGACCAACCAGGTGTGCCAGGACATCGCAGTCGTCCCGTTTCTCTGGGTGGTGCCGTTATCGCTGTACCTGCTGTCATTCATCCTCTGCTTTGAAAGCGACCGCTGGTATCGACGGCGATGGTGGGCACTGGCAGTTTCGGTTCTGATCCTTGGAATCTGCGCGCTCATGTTGTTCGGTGCGGACGTTTCGTTGCTGGTGCAGGTTGGCGTGTACTTCGGGATGATGTTCGCAGTCTGCATGATGTGTCATGGTGAAGTCGTGAGGCTGCGTCCCAGTCCCCGGCATTTGACAGCCTTCTACCTTGTGCTATCGGCCGGAGGAGCCGGCGGGGGACTGTTCGTCGCGGTCATAGCCCCCAAAGTCTTCCCGGACTTCTGGGAGTTGCATCTGGGTCTCCTCGCGGCCGGTCTCTGTGCAGCACGGGTCCTGTTCGACGATCAACAATCCGATGCGTCCGATGTACGCCCACCACTGCTGTCGGCTGCCGTTGTCGTCGTGCTTTCTGTGGCGATCGGCACGCTTTTCGTCGAGTCAATCACAAACTATCGAAACGCGGTCGCGCTGGTCCGCAACTTCTACGGTGTGCTTGAGGTGGAGCAGGACACGATCGACAACGCGACCGTCTTGCGGCATGGGCAAATCATCCACGGGCTGCAACTGCATTCGGGCGGCATGCAACAGGTGCCGACGACATACTACGTCAGGCGCAGCGGCATCGGTCGGGCGATTCAGGTACTGCAATCGCGGAAGCAGCAATTGCGGGTCGGACTCGTGGGCCTCGGCGTAGGTACGCTGGCTGCCTATGGACGTCCGGGAGATGAATTCCGGTTTTACGAGATCAATCCGGATGTCGATTGGCTGGCCCATGAGTACTTCACCTTCATCGACGCCTCACCGGCTGACGTGACGACGGTACTTGGAGACGCTCGGCTCTCGTTGGCATCGGAATCACAGCAGTATTTCGACCTGCTCGTCCTCGACGCGTTCGCGGGAGACGCGATCCCAACACATCTGCTGACCCGTGAAGCATTCACCGAATACCTGCGACACCTCAACGAGAACGGCATCCTTGCCGTTCACATCTCGAACCTGCACTTTGACCTGAGACCAGTGACGGATGCCTTGAGCGAGGCTCATCAATTGGCATCGGTGACGATCGCGGTGCCGGAGCATCAGAATCCGGTCGATCCGAGCAGTGAATGGGTACTGATGGCTCGTGAAAAGGCCGTGCTGGACGCAGAGCCGCTGCGGCACGACGTCCCCCCGCCACAACCCCAACGCGTCCTCTGGACCGACAGCTTCAGCAACCTGTTCCAGGTGCTTAAGAGCAGTTAAGACGGTCGTGGTGTGTCAGGAATGCTCGGACACAACGCGTGCGATCACGAAGCCGTCGTGGCCTTTCGTGCCCACCGTCTGAATGGCGGTCGCATCCACACGTGTGTCGGACTTGATCTGTTCGAGGAACCGACGCATCCCCTGCACATTGGCATCGTCGCTATCCGCCTGAATGATGGCTCCCTTGCGGACGACGTTGTCCACAACAATCACGCTCCCCGGTCGTGAGAGCTTGACGGCCCAGTCAAAGTAGGCACCCGTGTTGATCTTGTCCGCATCGATGAACACGAAGTCGAATAGTTCCCCATCCGCCAGTCGCGGTAGCGTCTCCAGTGCAGGACCGACAAGCACATCGACTCTCTCACTCAGCCCGACTCGTGCAATGTTGACCTCTGCGACAGCGGCGTGTTGCGGGTCGACCTCAAGTGTGATCAGCCGTCCGTCCGCAGGCAACGCCCGCCCCATCCAGATGGTGCTGTATCCGCCCAGCGTGCCCAACTCCAGCACCCGCCGTGCCCCCAGCATCCGCACGAGGAACTGCAACAACTTCCCCTGACAAGCCGACACCCCAATCGCCGGCAACCCCGCCGCCTCACACTCTCTGAGCACCCCATCGAGCACATCATCTGCCGGAAGCAGATACTCGATGAGATCTTCATCAACAGCAGTCCAGAGTTCCTGGTTCATCTTCCCCATGTCAGATCTCGATTACTGGCCGCATATTTTCGGAGTCGATCCTAACCGGGTAGCACGGGTTGTCCCAACCCGTGTCGCGAAGCGATGGGAAGCCTTCCTGAAGACGTACGATGTTAGATCACTGGCCGCTTTTGCACATGCATCCGTCCGCTCACGCGGCACCGGTTGGGACAACCGGTGCTACCCGCTGCACGTTTTATCAACTCATGTCAGCATGAACTACGCTCTGAGAATTCACAAACAGTAGAGCACGATCTGACACAAAAAGTCTGCCCCGGTTCGGCTCCATCGCCTCGATTGACAAGCCGGCTGATCGACACGCGAGAAATGAGTCTGGGCAAGTGCCTATTCTTGATTGGCCGGACTGATCGTGAGCATCTCGCGGTCAGTACCAGCGTGTGTATCGAGTTCTCCTGCGGTGCTGAATACTCGAATCTCGTATTCGGTTCCTTCCGGAATCCAGAGGGTAAACTCGGATT
>JAGQQG010000087.1 GCA_020426325.1 Planctomycetaceae bacterium
CAGGACGACGCTGCGCGCGATTATTCACGCCAGCTGAGCCAGCAGGTCGTCTCGCCTCCTTCGCACGTGCCAGGCTTCGAAATCCTGCGATGTCTGGGTGTCGGTTCTTTCGGTTCCGTTTGGCTCGCGCGGGAGGTCAACACGGGCCGACGGGTCGCGATCAAGTTCTACTCCCATCGTCGCGGGCTCGACTGGTCACTGCTCAGCCGTGAGGTCGAGAAGCTGGCCGTGCTGTATACATCACGTGACGTGGTGGGGTTGCTGGACGTCGGGTGGAACCATGACCCGCCCTACTTCGTGATGGAGTATCTGGAGAACGGCTCGCTCGCCGGTCGGCTCAAATCGTCGCCCCTTCCGATCGACGAAGCTGTGCATGTGACTCGGTCGGTCGCCCGTGCGCTCGTGCATGCCCACAGCAGCGGCATTCTGCACTGCGACCTGAAACCGGGCAACGTGCTGCTCGATCGCAACGACGAAGCACGACTCGGAGACTTCGGCCAGTCGCGACTGTCGGACGATCAAAGTCCCGCGCTGGGAACGATGTTTTACATGGCGCCGGAGCAAGCCGATCTGCAGGCGATTCCGGATGCGCGTTGGGACGTGTACGCGTTAGGAGCCCTGCTCTATCACACGCTTTGTGGGCATGCTCCTTACCGCAACGAACAAAGCGAGTCGCTGATCCGTGCTGCGGGTTCACTCTCAGAACGCCTGTCTGCCTACCAGAACCTGATCGAGACCAGTCCGCGTCCCGGCGAGCATCGCAGGATGCCCGGAGTTGATCGTCATCTGGCGGAGATTATTGATCGGTGCCTCGAACCGGACCCGCATCTGCGATTCCCCAACGCACAGGCCGTCCTCGATGAACTGGAGCAGCGAGATCAGGCACGGGCGAAACGTCCACTGACAATTCTCGGATTTCTTGGGCCGATTCTCTTTCTGCTGGCCATGTCCTGGATCGCTCGCAGTGCAATCCCGGATGTTGTTGAAGCGTCGAACAGCGATTTGATCAACGGGCTTTTAGCGGGTGACGAGGTCACGGCCAATGTGATGGCGCATGGTGTCGAGTCGGACTTGCTGAGCCGTCAGGATGAACTGGAGAAGCTGGCAGATGAAGCTCAACTCCGAGACTTCATCAGACTCTCTGCCGAGACGCCGCGAGAGACATGGCGTGACCTCAAGTCACCGTTGGAGCAGTGGTACGAATCCCGACAGGAGCGGTTGCAGAACGCGGACCGTTCTCGAGATCGCAGCTGGTTCCTGACGAACGGCGTTGGGGACCAGATCGCCCGTTTTCCGTTGCCATTGGAGGCTGACGATACCATCGGCAAAAACTTTGCCTGGCGATCGTACTTTCACGGAGGTGTGGAGGAGTACTCTCGCGATGCGATTCCGAACGACATCCATCCGCGGACCGAGCCAGGAATCTCGACAGCGTTCCGCTCGGATGTGACTCATCAATACATGGTGGCCATTGCGGTCCCGGTTTGGGATGAGGAGCACCAGAATGTGATCGGCATCCTATCCCGGACCATCGATCTGCCCGATCTGCTGGCCCCCTGGGAGCGACGCGTGCAAGGCAACACGACGAATGAGATCAATCACGATGCCGACCGATTTCTCTCGCTGGTGGATGCACGCGAGGAGCGCGGGTTTCTGCTGGATCACCATTGGATGACGCGGGAAGCCATGCAGGGAATGACGGATGTGGAGATCGATGAGAAACTGAGGTTCTCTAAAGAGACGATGGACGAGATTCGCAACTCCAGCAGCAGCGCAAATTTCCACGACCCGATTGCCGCAGCGGGGTTGGATACGCAGTACAGTGGAGAGTGGCTGGCCGCCTTTGCTCCGGTGAAGCAGACCGGCTGGATCGCGATTGTGCAGGAGAGCCGTGCACAGGCGCTGGCACCGTTCAACGCATTGCATAGCGTGTTCTGGCAGTACGGTGTCGCGACGCTGGTGGTGTTCAGCCTGATGCTTGGTATCCTGTGGTATCTCATTCACCGAGCTTCCACCTAGCGACACACGAGATCCGTTGCCGTGTTTGAATTGATTGCTGAGGGATCGGAGCCGCGTCAGCGTTGCCGGTTTGTGCTGGCTCCTAACGAGCCATCGCGTCTGGGGCGAAGCACGGCTGCCGATCTCGTCATTCCCTGGGAGCCGCGACTTTCACGAGCGCACATCGAACTCACTCCCGATGGGACACATGTTAACCTGCAGCAGCTTCAGGGCGCTCGCAATCCGGTCTACGTGAAAGGAGAGCCGACTGCTTCCTGCAAGCTCGTTCCCGGCGATCGGTTTGTCATCGGTCGCACCGTGTTTCAAATAGCAGAACTGACGATCAGCGATGCGTCTCCTGCGGATGAGCTTTTGGACGAAGTCACTTTTGCCCCCGGTCAGCTGCGGCAGGTGCGGTTCGAAGATGCGGACCGACGGATCGATGTGCTCTCCAAACTGCCGGAAGTGATCTGGGGAACGGGGAGTCTGAGCGAGCGGAACTCGCGACTCGTCAGCCTGATGCTGGCCGGCATACGAACGGCTGACGCGGTCGCTTTGGTGAGGATAGATGACGAGGGTGCGGTCAAGTTAATCCAGTGGGATCGGCGTCAGGAAACCGCCGGTGCTTTCCGTCCAAGCGGACGTCTGGTGACAGAGGCTCTGCTGCGGCGTCAACAAACCGTGTTACACACCTGGGAGAGCAGCGACCCGGCTGATTCGGTCTTCACAGCGACAGCGGACTTTGATTGGGCTTTCTGCACATTCGTGAATGAGGATCAACATGGACCGTGGGGCATCTACGTTGCCGGCCGGACCGAGCCGCGCTCGCTGGTCGAACGGGCGACGGGGTCGCTGGGGCCTGCGGTGTTACAGGCGGATGTGAAGTTCGCTGAGTTGGTGGCGGAGATCATCAGTGCGGTCGAACGGGTCAATCATGTAGAGGGCGATCTGTCTGTTCTCCGGCAGTTTCTTTCGCCCCCCATTCTGGCTGCCCTCGAACAACAGGGGAGTCGAGTGGGTCTGAACTCAGATGTCTTGGAGCCACGAGAGAGCGAGGTCACTGTGCTCTTTTGCGACCTGCGTGGCTTCAGTCATCGGGCTGAGGTGGCGGGTGATGACCTGTTGGGCCTGCTCGATCGGGTCAGCAAAGCGCTGGAGGTGATGTCAGGACGGGTCCTCGAATATGGCGGTGTGACGGGTGACTTTCTCGGGGATGCGGTGCTCGGATTCTGGGGATGGCCCTTTCCGTCCGAGGAGGCACCCTTGAACGCGTGTCGGGCAGCCCTCGCCATTCGTCGCGCCTTTGTAGAGACAGCGCAAGCCAAAGGACATGCCCTCAGCGACTTTCGTGTGGGGATCGGCATCGCCCGTGGTCGAGCGGTCGCTGGGAAGATCGGCACGAGTGACCGAGTGAGCGTGACCGTCTTCGGGCCGGTCGTCAATCTGGCGAGTCGACTCGAGACGATGACCAAGCAACTCCGCGTGCCGATCCTGCTGGATGAATCGACAGCGGACGTTGTGAGACGCCGAATGGCTCCCGAGGATGGTCGCATTCGCAAGCTCGGTCGTGTATTGCCGGTGGGACTCAAGACGCCTCTTGATGTGCACGAACTTTTGCCGTCGCTTGACGAGCGACCTGATCTGACCGCTGAACATATCATCAAATACGAACAGGGTGTCGAGGCGTTCATCGCAGGCCATTGGGACGAAGCTTATCATCACCTGCATGGCATGCCTCCGTCGGATCGTGCTCAGGACTTTCTCACGCTCCGCATCGCGGAACACAACCGCATCGCCCCGCCGAACTGGGACGGCGTCGTCCGTTTGCCGGAGAAGTGAGTTGTTAGCCGAGGGAATCTCGCCGACGGCCGGCGACCAGCCCTCCACAAATTGATCAAGGACACCGAGATGGCAACGGCCAACACCGATCGCGATTGGAACAGCAAGTACGAGACGGGCGACACACCTTGGGACTCGGGGCTGCCGTCACGTGAGCTGTTCCGAATTCTGGAGGAACAGGCTGTCACCTCCGGCCGAGCTCTGGAGTTGGGCTGCGGGACAGGCACGAATGCGATCGCGCTGACCGAGCGGGGCTTCGAAGTGACGGCGGTCGACTGTTCTCCCCTCGCACTGAATGCAGCACGTCAGAAGTCAGCGTGTGCTGGAATCAATGTCGAGTGGATCGAAGCCGATGTTCAGAACTTCGGGGAGGGGATGAAACCTTTTGATCTCGTGTTCGACCGAGGGTGCTATCACTGCTGTCGCCGCGTCGATTTGTCCGGCTATCTCAAAACGCTGAGGAATGTCACGCAGGTTGGTTCGCGGGTGCTCATTCTCGCTGGAAATGCCAATGAGCAATCAGAATACGGCCCGCCACGTGTCACTGAAGCCGAGTTGCGAAATGAGCTGAGCGGCTTGTTTGACATCCAGCAGATCCGGGAATTTCGGTTCCAGGACCCCGGTGGTGTCGAGGGTCCGCTCGGCTGGTCGACACTGCTGTTCCGAGCTGAAGCCGGTTGAATTCTGCCACGGCTGTTCGTCCATGCTTGAGTTGTCCTCCAGCGGGACGCTACGTTGTAGCTCATGTTCAAGAGAACTTCGTGAGTGCCGGGCCACGGTCATGCTGGGGAGCCAAAGCTTCTATGTCCACAGGAATTGCGGGCAGTCGACAGAATAGAACACTCGAATCAGTCAAATCGGAAGCGAACGAGAAGAACCTGCCGCTTCGCTACGATCTGATCACCGCTCTGTTGCTGTTGTTCGGACACGTGCCATTGGTGCTGACGTACGTCCGTCGGCTGATGCTGTTCAAGCACTATGAGTTCGTGCCGCTGCTTGGCATTGGCATCTGTATTCTTGTTTGGAGACGACTCAAGGAGGTTTCCCGAGAGGAACTTCTGGAAGGTATCCAAACGAGTGTGCCCGTGCGTCGTCTATGGGTGAGTGGCTTCACTTTGGCGATCGCGACCCTGTTTGGTTCACCCTGGGTGGCAATGCTTTCGCTGATTCTCTCGCTGGGGATGTTCCTGCATTCGCTGAGCGGGAGTCGCTGGAAGGAAATCCTGCCGGTCTGGGCGTTGACATTTCTCATGATCCGTCCGCCGTTACATCTCGACCTGAGATTCATCAAGTGGTTGCAACTTGAAACCTCCCAAGTCGCGAGCCTTGCGTTGGAAAGATTGGGAGTCTTGCACCTCATGCAGGGGAACGTGATTGTCGTGCCGGAGCGGCGGTTTCTTGTTGAGCAGGCGTGCAGTGGCATCCATTCCGTGTTCGCCCTGTTGACAGCCTCCGCCTTCTATGCCGTCTGCATGCGGACTCCGAAGCTGCGTGGACTGTTGTTGATGGTCAGCTCGGTCTTCTGGGCGTGTGTCATGAATCTTGTTCGCATCGTGTTGACAGTGCTTGTCTACGAAGACTTCGACATTCATCTGAGCACTGGATGGGCTCACACGGCGACCGGACTTGTGACGTTCTTCGTGGCTGTGGTCTTTCTGGCCTTCACGGACTTTCTGGTGCGTTTCTTCCTCGACCCAATCGATCAGCACAAGGTGACTTACTGGAAGCAGGAAGGGAACCCGTTCGTACGGAGGTGGAACGGCAAGTCGTCCCGACATCGGTCGAGTGACGAGCAACCGCCCTCTGCGGTCAAAACCGTCGTCCCGCCGCAACGGATGACTCGGGCGGCTCCGGTTCTTACTGCTGGCTTCACTGTGCTGGCGATTCTTTGGCAGGTCTACGCCGTCACGTCCGAGAGGATCGGTTCCGAAGCACCGGCGGCCATCGCGAACCTCGCACCGGAATCACTTCCCTTCCAGTTGGGTGACTGGGTCCAGGTTGATTTTGACATCCAACAGCGAGAAAAAGACCCGGTGCTGAGTGACGTCAGCAAGATGTGGACTTACCGGGGTGCGTCGGTCGCAGCGCTGGTCTCGATCGACTACCCGTTTCGAGGCTGGCATCAACTCTCGGGATGCTACGAAGCTCAGGGTTGGGAGATCGACGCGTATCAGGCAGTGCCTTTATCCGCTGCTCCGGGTCGTGCGATGAGTGAGGTCCGCATGCATCGTCCGACGGGTGAACAGGCACTGCTGTTGTTTGTCGTAATGGATGAGATCGGTCGCCCGCTCCACGATCCTGCGGTCGAGTCTCTGTGGCTGCAGATTGCCGGTCGGGCCATCGAGCGAATTCAACGGCCATTTGCTCAGCACGTGCCCGGGCTGGCTCCCAACTCCACGGTGACGACGCAGCTTCAAATGCTGATCACCTCGCCTGGGCAAACCATCCCCGCATCGGTGAGCGAGCAGGCTCGGAGCCATTTCAACGACCTGCAGGCCAACGTCGCGGGCCTGCTGACAACAGAGTCCGCTGTCGCCATGAAAGGAGACACTCCATGAGCTACAGGCGAAGTGTTAAGCGATGGTCTTCGATGGGAATCGTCGAATTGATCTGGGCGGCGTTATCATTTTTCGGGCTCTGGTTTGTCTCACGATCTCCCCGGATGTTGTTGTTTGGTCTGCCGGCTTTCGTGGTGCTGACCGCCATCCCCGTGATGGCCATCAGCGGCCGCTCTGCCACGAATCAGTCACAGGTTCGCAAGACCTACGAACGGGCTGCAATCGCCGCCGCCAAGGCAGAGGATCACGAGTCCTCCGAGCTGTGGTGTCGCAAGCTTTTGACACTCGACCCCAACAACGAGGACGCCAGATTCCGTCTGGCAGTCGCAATCAATGCGTCCGGAGACGAGACTCGCGCAAAACCGTTATTTGACCAATTGGCTCCGGCCAAGGGGGCGGGTTATCCACCGGCACACTTTTATCTTGCAGTGCGACTCATTGAAGAGGGAGAGCAGACATCTCCCGAAGAACTGCGGAAAGCCGTCTGGCATCTCAACAAAGTGCTGGACCAACAACCGGAAAACCTCGAAGCACAGTCCCTCCTGGCCCATGTGCAGATGGCCCGAGGCGATCAGGAGGCTGCCGCAGAAATCCTCGAACAGATGGTGGTCGTGAAGCCGGAACTGCATCTCACACTCGCAGGCATGTACACGCAACTGGGCCGCGATCAGACAGCCGAGCAGCACGCCAGTCAGGCCCGTCTGCACTTCCAGCATCTGCGCGAGCAGGACCCTGAAAACGTCTCGCATCTGTTGCGACTGGCCGAGGCTCATGCTGTCTCCAAGCAGTTCCGAGAAGCGGAAACATTGCTGTTGGAACAACGCCAGAAAAACCTCGATGTGGAAGCCGTCTCTTCGGAACTGGTCGCATTGGCCATCTTGGAGGTCGATCTGGAACTCAAGAAAGAGCAACCAAACTGGCCTCTCGTTGTTTCCCTCCTCGAACGTTCACTGGAGGTCCCGCCGCTCTACTCGGTTGTATTCCCCCGGATTGCTCTCGTCGTTGGCCGCTTTCAGGGAGAGAAAGCTGACGACTTACGTAACATCCTCGAAGAAGCACTGGCCGACGGACGGGCGCCGGCCGTCTGTCATCTGCTGCTGGGAACTGCCCTGGGAGACGCAGGCAAGTTCGACGAAGCGATTCAACATCTGGAAGCCGCTCGTAAGGTCCATCCACGGAGTCCGATCATCCTGAATAATCTGGCTTCATTCCTGAAGCAGACCAAACCACCTCAACTCGAAACGGCTCTCGAACACGCTAACCTCGCCGTCAAACAGGCTCCCAAATCGCCGGAGATTCTCGAGACCCGCGGGCAGATCCTCGCTGCTCTCGGTCGTGACGAAGACGCTCTTCCGGATCTGGAAGCGGCCCTGCAACTGGAGACAGTCCCGACCGAGGTGCACCAGACGCTTTCCCGTGTCTACACTCGACTCGGGCAGGACACGCTGGCTGACCGGCACCGCCAGCGAGCCGAGAAACAATCCAAGTAGCTTCACGCCATGCCACACTTCCCTGTCAATGGGTTCAACATGCACGTCGTCACCCGGGGGGACGGCCCTCCCCTGCTTCTGGTGCATGGCTTCCCGCTCGATCACAGCATGTGGTCCGCTCAGATTGATGACTTGGCGAAGTCGTACACAGTCATCGCTCCCGATCTGCGTGGCTTCGGTCAAAGCGAAATTGTCGACGGCCCCGTGACGATGCAGACCTATGCAGACGATCTCGCTGCCCTGCTGGATGCGATGGGTATTAGCGACCCTGTTCATCTCTGCGGCCTGTCGATGGGGGGCTACATCGCATGGGCATTCGTCGAGCAGCATCGCGACCGTCTCGCCTCGCTCATCCTCTGTGACACCCGTGCGACAGCTGACAACGAAGCTGCCCGCAAGACGCGCGAACTCACGGCTCAACGGGTGCTCAGAGAAGGTCCCGATTTTCTGGCCAGCGATCTCATCGACAAGCTGTTCGTGAAGAGCACCCGCGAACAGCGACCCGAGATCATCGAACAGACGAAACAGGTCATCCGCTCCACCCATCCGACCACGATTGCAGCGGCCTCCCGCGCGATGGCTGCGCGGCCGGACGTCACTGATCGCCTGCCGTCGATTGACCTCCCCACGCTGATCATCGTGGGCGAGCACGACGCCATCTCTCCTCCCTCCGAGATGCACGAGATCGCAGACGCCCTCCCACACGCGACATTCGTGGAGATCAAAGACGCCGGCCACATGGCCCCCCTCGAACGCCCCGAACCGGTGAATGCCGCGATCGAACACTACCTCGAAACATTGCATTGACGTTGCCGTCAATACAAAGTTACATCCACCTCAGAGCCGCGCCCGTCAGGAAGCGGCAGCTCACTCGCGCATACAGTTTGGCAAACCACTTCAGTCACTCATGGTCATTCCATCGATCAAGGTTGTTATGAATCGCCGATCGGTCTTACCGAGATTTTCCGACGAGGTCGTCTCATTCCAACGATTCCAAGCGACAGACCAACGAGGATCACGCCGGATGGTTCCGGCACTGCGGTGAGCTGAAAGTTGTCGACGTTCGTGCCGAAGTTCTGCTGAGAGGTCATCGACAGCCGATAGGTGCCTGCGAGTGATGTTGCAAAGTTCAGCGTTTGAGTTGCAAATCCCGCATTGTGAGGACGTGTAAAGAGAACCGGTGAAGAGAGGATGGAGGTTCCATTGCGAAGGACGTCCATCTGCAGTGCGGCCCCATTTGCGTTGACAGGGTTATTTGTAAAAGCGCCGAGATCAAACTCGAGACGATACTGGGTGTTCGCAGTCAATGTCAGATCCTGGAAGACGGTTGTGCTTCCCATGTTGTCGCCCACATAGAGAATCTGATTCCCATCAGTTGCATTCGGCCAATCGACGACAGCACTGTGCGGAGTGTAGATGACAACGGACCCCGTCGCTGAAGGTGCCTGCACAATCCAACCCGCACCGATCGTCTGCCCCGCTGCGAACCGTTGAAACGTCCCCGGTGCCGACAGAATAGGATCTTCAAACGACGGATTCAGAATAAGGTCGGCTTGAACCCGCGAATGATGCAAGGCAAGGCCGATGCATACCATGAGCAACGTGGTCAGTCGATTCATAAAATCAGCTTAAAGCCTTCCGCTCCACGAATCATTGAGCTGGTTGAGTTTTCTCAAAGGCGAGTATGCCCGTTCTCAGAGATAGTCATCTGCTTCGCGTCCAAACCATCGCGACCTGAGATTACTGATGGTCCGCAAATACCACGCCAAGCGAGTGTGGTTAACAATGGGTAGGGCTTCAATCACTCGGACACTGAGTGTTAGCGTGCCATGTCGCACGCTGGTGTGTTCATCCGACACACCAGTATTTCGCGTAGGCACCCTCAGTACCAACCTTACTCATCGTCCGTCGGGCGGTCGCCGAAGGGGGTATCGTCGGCGTTGCCGTTCCCGTAGCCATTGTCATCGAATGTGTTAGGGCCGACGCTGTACAGGAGGAAGCCGTTGTCGGTGAGGCGATAGCGGAAGGGCTTGCCGGAGAACGGGTCGAGTGGCAGGGCGTCCATCTGTTGGGGAACCAGTTCCTCCAGCGATTGCGGAAAGCTACCGGCCTCCGCGCGATGGGCGGCAAGGGCGTATCCGAGACCGACGAGTTGCCGATTGATCCTCGTCCGTTCTTCGGCGATGACAGCCTCCATGATAAATGGGGCCATCATTGTGACGAGGATACCACCGACAGCTTCGCCGATCGCATGACGGGTACTGACCATCAGACCCAGCAGCAACTTGACCTTGTCCGGGTTTGCATTGGTCCCGAGCCGTTGCTCTACTGTTTCCAAACCTCGAATCCTCTCCACCGGATCGGGCAACTGCATGACGGTATTGATCTCGTCGTACATCTGGTTGAAGAGCAGCAGGGCTGGATTTGGTGTGAAGCCAATTCTTATCGCAAACTGTTCGCTTCCACCCCAGAGTCCCACCTCATCACTCGACAGCCGTCCGCTGTGCAGCGAACAGGCCGCATCGAGAGAGAGGAACCGCTCCCCCTCATTGATGACGTCCCGCATGGGGCGAAACTCATTCAGAAGAGACAACTTGTTTCGGTATTCGTTTGCTTCTGCGGCCGTCAGTTGTCCACTCAGGATGATCTGCTCGTCGCCGACAGACGCGATCGCATCATCGGCATAGGCCACCAGCGAGCCGCTGAGCGTCGGATGCATCGACACAAGTCGGGCAAGCCGATGACAGGCCAGGGTGAGTTCGAGTGCGCGATCTGTGTTTCCCTGCTGAAGTTCGAACATTGCCTTCGTGATGATAAGCCGTGCTGCGGATTCTGTCTGTTGAGTCACCGGCAGCAAGGCATATAGCAACCCCTGATCATCAAGCGAAACTAAGGTTGAGAAGTACAGAGGTTTGTTCGTTGCCGTGAGAATGACCTCCAACGGTTGTTTGTTGACCTGAAGCCACTTTTCAATCTCGAGAAACTCGTCGGGAGACCACTCACGAGCTTGTGCGTGATCCATCATTTGGGACAAGCGGTCATATTCGTCTACATTCGTCTGCCAGTCCGATCCGTTCTGCGTCATGAACTCATGGAAGTCCACGTAGTAGTCTCCCTCCAATGGGGGGATCGGGATGCCAAGTTGTTCAAAGTACGCCTCGCGGGTGTCTTCGTCGATGATCCCCGGGCCGAAGGCGCGGATCAGATCGACGGCTGCGTTGTTCTCCGGAGTGACACCTTCGGACCAATGAGCGTTGAGGTAGGCCTCGTAGTCGGGCGTGCCGTCCTCGCGGAGAGGTCCGTCGATGACGGTCGTCTCCGGGCTGATGTGCACGCGGATGGGAACGAGGTCGATCGCGACCCGCAGCAGGATCAGCACGGTCACTGCGATGCCGACAATTCGTTTGCCGGTCCAACGCGACGGGGGAGTTTGATCGTCCACAGGTTCAAATGTGTCCATCGCGTGAGCCGAAAGTTGGAGCAGGTCTGAATACCGTGACAACGTCGGATCAGTGTCTCCGGTTCAAAAGAATCCCGCAACAATCCACCCTCATGACCAAAAAAGGGGTGAGCGTTTTCATCGGCCATTGTGGCACGACGCTCCGCGTCGTGAAGGCACGGCACGGGGTGCCGAGCCACACTCGGTCATTGCGTCCATCATCGGTTAGTCGGTGGCACCGGTTGTGGCAGGACCGGGTTGAGACCCTGTTCGAGCGTGTTCACAAAACCGCGAAGCACGTCGTTAGCGTTATTGAGCGGGACGTTAGGGAGCGTCTGCACGAAAGGAGCATCCGGGGTGCCGGTCACGCGGACGTGCAGCCAGTTGTCGCTGAATGAGCGGCTGATCGTGTTGACGAACGGCACTGACATCAGCGGATTTCCCCGGTTCTCCACCTTCGAGAAAAAGTCCAGCTGCATTTGTCGGTCGACGCCGGGAGCAAAGGGGACATACCCCTGCCCGACCATCTTGAGTACGCTTCCGTTCAACTCGATGTGACGCGTGTCGTGAGGATCCTGAGTCCCGGTTCGTCCAAACTCAAACCGCCCATCCTGCACGCTGAAGTCTGCATAGGCGTAACGAAAGGCCGTCTTGTCGACGGTCCGCATCTGTGGCTGGAACAACGAGCTGAACATCTGCGCCATCACGGGCAACTCGCCGAGTTGAGTGTCTGTAATCTGTACGTAGCAGTTTCGCCCCTCCAGATTTCGGGGATCACTCCCTCGTCCGCGCAGGTTCATCTGTCCGAAGACGGTTCCGGTAATGTTGTTCGATTCCGGATACCATTCAGTCATCCATTGACTGAGATCGGCATACTTGAGGTCGACCTGTGCCTGATAGATCGAACGTTCGGTCTCTTCGGTGTCCACGTTGGCTGCCGCATTCACATGAATCGTGCCGTTATAGAGTTTCGCAGTGATCTGTTCATTGGGCGGCACGTTGGGTTTCGCGACGCCGGGAGGAGCCTCGCGGAGGACATCTGTGGAACCGGCGATGATGCGAGTTCCTTGCACGTAGAACGGGCCACGCAGATCGGTACACGACATGTCCAACGCACGGGCACGATCGAGGTCGAATGACCCGTCAGCTGTCACCTCGCTGCCGTCCCAGATGATGTTGGCTTCAACGCGTCCCGTGACATCTTCCAGGTCGACTCCTGCGAACAGGCGATCATCAATGAGATCGATCTGCAACTGAGCATTCGAGGTCACAAGGTCGACATTGCCCGTTTGTGGGAAGCTTTTCACTTCAAGTCCCATCCGCAGGTCGAGCGGTCCCTGCGGATCGATCGCGTTGACAACCGCAGCAACGTCCGGCGGCAGGGCAGACCGATAGTCCGGTCCCGGGACCAGTCCGGTCACTCTCACATCCGGCAGCCGCAATCGCCAACGGTACTCCTCATTGGTCGGCATCTCGAAATATGCAGCGTAGACATCATCGGATTCATTAGAAGTTGCTTCGTGAGTCACACTGGAATCATCGCTCATACTGCTGCGTTCGATGCCGGCAATCACGGCACGCGTCCCGTCATGAACCCCTTCGGCCCGATAGATGTCGACCCGACCGTCCTTCCAGGCGAGGTCGGCCTTCACGTGATCCCAGCGATAGGGAAAGCTTGCGAGTTTGATGGCCCCCTGTCTCAATTGGACCGAGGGAAGTGTGACGTACGGGGATAAACCGGGAGACCATCTGATCTCGAGCCCTTCGATCTCCACAACTCCTGAGGTCGGATTGATCTCGTTCCAGGCCGTCTGAAGATGAGGTGATGCGGTTACGATTGCGCGTTGAAGATCCTGGTCGATGGGAGCATTCTCCGCATTGATCAGCAAATGGAACTGGCCCGGCTTGTTCGTGAGATCAAACCTGGCCACTCCCTGAAGCGTCGCTGGGCCGTGGCTTCCCTTGAGTTCGGTGAAATTCCAGACATTCTCGCCCCAGGGGTTGTAATGCACATGGCCGGAGAGATTCGTGACCTGATACGGGAACCGGTTGAAGTTAAGCGACGCCTCTCTCACGTCAGCATCCAGACCCATCTTGAACTTCTGACCGGGGCCGCCGGGACGGGTGAACTGAAGTTTGAGATCAGCTCGACCGGTGAGGTTCAGTGATTCCAAGGCCCGGCGAGCAACGAGGTGCTTCTCCGACACCAGTGCATCGGTAATACGGCGATCCATTGGGAAGTCGTCAGCGACCACTTGCAATGTCGTTTCTGCGTAGGGACCAAGGTTGGTGACAGTCCCAACCAGGGCAACGGGACGATCGGCCGCGATGCCGGCCAGCTCGAGGCTGAGTTGGTCTCCGATTTGAGTCACTTCCCCCTGGATGTTGGTCACCGGGTACGAAAACAGGCCGAGACGCATCTGACAGTTATGAGCAAAGAGTTTGTCCAACTGGAGAGGCTTCTCTGCTCTGCTATCGTATTTCGCCTTGACCGTGAACAGTCCTGACGGATTGATCAGGTCGAACAGTTTCTTCCCTTCAGCGGGCAGGACGCTGCGGATCTCCTCGTCGAGCCACAGGTTGGTTGCTTCAACATCGAACACGACTTCTCGCTTCTCGCTCTGAGTGTTCACCTCACCAGCGAGGGACAGTTTGCTTTCACCATTGGCTGCGGAGAGCTTGTCGACGATGACCCGGTTGTTCTCAATGAGCAGTTCCCCCGCGAGTCCGGAGAGCGGCACCGGCGAGAGCGGTTCAGTGACCTGGCCATCCATGATCTTCGCGAGCACGCGATACTCGGGGATGGTTTGTTGGCCGTCGCTGCGAAGGGCGAAGTCGATGCCAATGTTGGCGATCAGACCGAGATCCGGGAGTGACAGTTGCGAGGGAGCACCGGGGATGACGCGTGTTTGTGAGACCGGTTGAACGAGACTTCCCTGCTCCGCTGGCTGCGGCTGAGTTGTCGCTCCGGGCGTGATCGTCACTCCCTGCTGAGAGAGTTCTGCAACCTGTTGTTTCACCGCTGGCGAAATGGCAGCCGCTTTCTCCAGCAGTCGAGGTGACATGTCGAGTCCTTCTGCCCTGCCGGCCAGTTCCCAGGCACCGTTCTCCAGATTCACCTTCCCTTCAAAGGCGAGTTGGCCCGCTCCCTCGATCTGTGTGGCTCCCTTGATGAGGAACCGACGTTGTCCTGAGGGCAACAGCATCAAGGCGACATCCCGGCTCGCGATCTCCGTCTGCGGCAGACCGACGCCCGCTTCCACTCGGACGACAAACGTGCCCCCCTCCACTTCAATTTCCGGTGTCTGGTCGGAGGGTGTGGGGCGGCCGAGCTTCTGCCAGTTCCAGGTGCCGTCGTCGTGACGAATGAGCGTCAGTGTGGGTTTCGAGATTCGCAGGCTGCGGATGAGGACCTTGTGCTGTTGGAACAGCAGGTCGGGGTCAATCTTGATGAAGCACTCCGGAATATGCAGGACAGCCGTCTCTTCACCCTGCGGCTTGATCGAGATGTCCGTCAGTCGCACTTGTCCCTGCAGATTGACGATGTGCGCATCCTCGATCCCCACGTCCCAGTCAGGCGCCTTGTTCGCGACCTCAGCACGGATGCCTTCGAGCAGCAGTTGATCCTTCTGTTCCCATGCCTGCTGCGCAAAGTATCCGCCTACCCCTGCGATGAGCAGCAGCAGAATGATCGTCCATTGGATGACCGAACGGATACGCATGAGAGTGAGGAGGGAACAGCGAATAGGGAGTAGGGATCTGAGAGTTCAGATCTGAAATCTCAAATTTGAAATCTGAAATTTCAAATCCTTGATCTAACTTCTGCTTTTACATGTGTGTTAATCATGTTGGATTCTGAGGGATAGATTGATGACCTCTTAGCGATTGCCAGCCGACAGCTGACATCACGAGGAGGGGATATTCGGCCGGCAGCCGATATCGCAGCGAGCTGACGAACAACATGTGTAGCCCAGCGAAGTACAACAATGGGCCGACGGTCAGTCCCCAGGCCCAGACGTTGGTGCGTGAAACCCACCAGCCACGCAGGGCGAGGAGGTACATCGGGATTGTGAACGCAGCGATAACGACAGACGGCAACCATCCGCCGAATTGTTCTGCATTCGGCCAGGGTTTGAAGTACCGCCAGACCTTGATCGCTGCCAACTCGATCGCCCGGCCCGGATTGGCTCTCGCGAACGACCAGGCCTGCTGGGAGTAGTAACGATTTACCTCGTACTCGGACATGCCGCCGGCTTGCAGGTTGTCCCGATCATAGAACGTCATGTCGCTCTCTCCAGTCGCTTCTGGACTCAACCCGTCATACAGGCTCGGTCCCATCCAAAGCGTCGTCAGCACGAAGTGCCCGGTGACACGCTCGTTCCGCATGCCCCACGGGATAAGGAGAGCGACCGCCCCCGCGATGATGCACGCTGCCCCGACGAGTGCCCGTCCTTTCTCAGGGGAGAACATGACATACGCACCACCGAACAACGGAGCGGACAACAGCCAACTCGGGCGGACGTAGCAGGTAATGCCAATGAGTGCACCGACCACGAGTCCCATCAGGACAAACTGTCCAACCGAGCGTGACTGTTGAGTGAGGACGTCCGGCTGACGGGCCGTACTCCTCGTGGCCATCCAGGCCATGCCAGCCAGGCTGGCCAACAGACACATCCCGAATGTTGTCTCACTGAGGATGAGAGGAGTGAAACCGACCAGGATCGGTGAAATCGCTGAGAGAACCGCGGCGATCAGGCCGACATGATGATCGAACAGCATTCGTCCCAGCACATACACCAGTCCGCATGCACACGTGCCGACGCAAGCGAGGAGAATGCGGGCCGGAAAGTAGGCATTATCGAACACTCGGATGGGGATCGACAGCAGGGCCGGGAAGCCGGGCATTCGCAGGACGTAGCGAGGCGGTTCGTAGATCGCGAACTCGCGTCCCGCTGCGAGGTCCTCAGCGAGGTGCCAGTAGCCGTTGGCATCCCCTTCGATCAGGAACCTCTGCCCGGGCCGTCCGTCCAGCCAGTGCTGGAGGCCGATGGCTCCTACCACGCGGATCGCCAGTGCGAGGGCGAGAATGATCCAGAGGAATTTGTTGGAGTTCGGGGACGGCATCGGTCGACGTCGACAATCAGCCCGCTTCGAGCGAGCATAACAGGTTGAAACACGCTTTGAAGGCGCACATTCACCCGTGTCGAGCCTACGTCCCCCGCCTGCCCGACAACAAGGGGCAGAATCCTACGCCGAACGCCACAAACCGGTCAACGGCGACTGCGTTGCCCATTTTGTGCGATTGCCCTAAGCCTCGCTGTTGAGAATGGTCCAACATTTCTGCCTATGGCAACGTAAGCTCCACATAGGCAGGTATTCATGACATTTCGGGCTCCTCTCACATCGAGCGTTCACATGAAGCTGATCACAATCGTTCTGGGAATCGTCATTTTGTCGGCACCTGGACTCGCTGATGACGATCAGCGAGTCATCTCTGGACATGTCGTTGACCAGAACGGAAATGCTGTTGAAGGAGTTGATGTCACGACATTCTGGAATGCGAACGGCATTACTCGTGCGGAAACCGAACAAGTGAAGGAAAAACCCATCGATGAGGGGCACTGGATACGAGAGGGGGAAATGGAGCCGTGGGGGACTCCACCAATCAAGACCGATGGAGAGGGGAAATTCTCTCTGACTGTCCATGAGGACGATTTCAAAATCATGGTTCAGGATGCGGAGCGGCGACGTGGAGGTGTGGGGATGATCAATCCCGACGATCCGGACGAACCGATCGAAATCGTGCTACAGCCACTGGTCAAAGTGCATGGTCAGCTACGCGTCAGTGAACTGAGTGCTACGCCAGAGTGGACGGGAACGATCGTATGCCTTCCCACGCAGGAATCCTTTCCCGTTGGAAGAGATCGAGTTGCCTTCTGCGGATCAGCACGATGTCGATTCGTATTCATGCTTCCTCCGGGTGATTACGTGTTGGGTGCCTACAATGAGCCGACGGACGAGAATGGTGAGCAACGTGTTGAGACCGTCCGAGATGTTGTGTTCCACGTTCCGGTCAACCAAACGGATGTGGATCTCGGGGTTGTCCTGCTCGAAGGAACGCAGACTTGGAGTGAATTGGTTGATGAGTTGAAGGCGCGAGGTGAGTGGAAGGAACTCTCGCAGAGATTCGGAGAGCCTGCTCCGGAGTGGCATGCTGACGATGTCGGAGGTGCAGCCGAGGGGGTGCAAACTCACGACTATCGGGGAAAGTGGTTGGTGGTCTACTTCTGGGGCCCCTCGTGCGTTCCCTGCCTCAAAAGTGGTTTGCCATCGTTGCTTGAGTTCAGTGAAAAGCACGCAGACCATCGTGATCAATTTCAGATCATTGCTGTCTGCCTCGACAGGCATGGCAGCATGCGGTCCATCAGCGACATCGATCAAATGTTGAAGCCGATTATCCAGAACGTCTGGGGTGGCAGGTCACCGGACTTCCCGATCCTGTTGGACAACACCTCTGAGACAATCAAACGGTTTGGTCTGGACAGTCTCGGGCACCTTGTTCTAATCGACCCCGATGGCAACCTGCGAAAGGGTGACCTCAACACACTCGAGGAACGGCTTCAAGAAATCAGCGAGTGAGAGTCGGGGTTATTTCAGCATCGTAACTGCCAACGCACGAGCTTCGTCTGCAGTTGCAATTAATTCGTTCAGCTGAGCATCACGGATGGCGGTCAGGATTTCCTTGAATTGGGGACCGGGAGGCAGACCCAGCTTTTGCAGGTCTGAGCCGTTGAGAAGCTCTGGCGGGTTGAGGACCTCCTTGGGCGTGTTCGCGAGGTAGGCAGCCGCAAAGTCGAGGCCGGCGGTGTCTCGCTGTTCTGCGAGGGCCGTGCGACGGGCCAGCGTGAGTAAGTCTGTCACCTGCTCATGAACCAGCAGTCGTTTGAGCTGCGACAGCGGCAGTGACGGAGCGTCGTCCAGGGCATGCAGATTGGTTACCAGCCACGTGATGTGATCCGTCTCTTCGTTCGATAACTTCAGACGTCGGCAGACTCCCCGTACGGTTCCTGCGTTGTCGCGATCCCGCTTGGACTGTGTCGATGGCGAGGGGACACTCAAGAGCAACGCTGCGATTGCCAGCTCAAAACCGGGCGACTCCAGATTGCCGAGGACGTGAAGCGTGTGCCACCAACGGGTTGAGGGTTGAGGGTTGAGGGTTGAGGGTTCGGACAACAGAGGAGCCAACTCCGGCAGGATGATCTCCAGCAGGCCCAGGTCGTGGCATATACGGATGGCTCGTTCGCGGTGCTGGTCAACGAGCATCCGTTTGAGTTCCTGGGTGATGCGTTCCCAGCTGACGATACGGATCTCCGGTGCCATATCACGCACGGCTTGGGCAGTCGTTTCATCCAACTGAAAGTCGAGCGTCGCTGCGAATCGCACGGCCCGAAGCATCCGCAGTTTGTCCTCCGACATGCGATCACGCGGATCTCCAATGGCTCGCACGATGCCTTCGCCCAGGTCCCGTTCCCCACCCACGAAGTCGTGCAGCTTCTCGGTCAGCGGATCGAAGAACATCCCATTGATGGTGAAGTCCCGCCGGGCAGCATCCTCCTCCGGCGTACAGAAGATGACCGAATCAGGACGGCGTCCGTCCGTATAGTCACCCTCCGATCGGAACGTCGCGACCTCGACCTGTCCTGAGGACTTCGTGGGTCCCAGCACGATGATGACCCCGAAACTCTCACCCACCGGCACCGTCCGACGCTTGCCGAAGATCTCACGCACTTGCTCCGGCCGCGCATTCGTGGCGATATCATAGTCTTTGGGAACTCGCCCCATCATGAAGTCGCGGACACACCCCCCGGCCCACAACGAGACAAACCCCGCATCCGTCAGCCGTCGGACGACATCAGTTGCAAACTCACGGAGTGGATGGGATTCGGTCACGCGTTCCGGGAATGAATCAGGTGGGAATTAAATGTCGTCCGGCGTCAGGTCCCGCTGGGAGTGATGGCGGACACCAATGATCTCGATAAGGTTCTCTTCTTCGATCACGCGAAAGAGCACACGATGTGTCTTTCGTCGTCCGCTACCGTACAAGACCTCATAGATCGTCTCATCAAACTCTGCAGATTCACGAGCGATTGAACCTCGGTGTGGATGGTCGACCAGCGAATGGATGAGATTCTCCATGCCATGTAGCCATTTTTCGGCAACTTCATGGTCGGAGGACCTTTCGAGATACCACCGGCCAATCGACGCAATCTCTTGCCGTGCACGTCGAAGCGTTCGAACACTATAGCTCACGGCACGGGGCGTCTTTCAGGCAAGCCAAGCTCACGCCGAATGTCGGCAAACGCTTCCTCAACAGTTTGCGAACGCCCTGCGGCACTGTCGGCCAACCCTTCACGTATGGCTGCGACACTTGCTTCGTATACCTTGTGATCTTCCCATCGTCTCACACAGTCCCCGAGAGAGCAGCTGCCGTCCTCCTCGATCAGCCCGAGAGCAAACTCATGGAAGTCATCCAGATCAGCTCGAGTCAATGACATGAACACTCACTTTCTTGAACTGCGGATCAATTCGTTGTGCGTGACGGCGACTCACAAACCCAGCACGTCAGCCATTGTATACAGACCGGGGCGTTGCTTCACGAGGAATTTGGCGGCTGCGAGTGCTCCGTAAGCGTAACTGTCGCGGGTGTTGCCGCGGACGGACACCTCCAATGTTTCACCCAGCATGCCAAAGACGATCTGATGTTCGCCGACGTTGTCTCCGGTGCGGAGTGCGTGATAGCCGATCTCGCTTTGTGGCCGTTTGCCCGTGTGGCCGTGACGACCGTGCACCTGCTCGGTCTGCCCCATCTCCTTGATCACGATCTCGCCAAACTTCAGAGCTGTCCCGCTGGGGGCGTCTTCCTTGTAACGATGATGCCGTTCGATGATCTCCACGTCGACTCCGTCCGGCAGGTCCTTCAGCGCCCGGGCTGCGTCTCGCACAAGCTTCATGGCCACATTGACAGCGAGACTCATGCTGGGAGCAACAATCATCGGCGTCATTTGCGAAGCTGCAATGACAGTCTCTCGCTGTGACGGAGTGAGACCGGTCGTTGCCGCCACGAGCGGGATCTGTCGTTCCGCACAGACATTCGCGATCGACTCCAGTCCAGCGGGCAGAGAAAAGTCGATGACCACATCCGGATGCGGAATCAACTCAGCGGAAATCGCCACACCAATGTTTCCGATTCCGCAAAGTTCGCCCGCGTCATGACCGAGATGTGAAGAACCGGGTGCTTCCAGAGCTGCGATGACGGACAGGTCAGGGTCCACGTGAGACAGTGCAACAATACGTTGCCCCATCCGCCCCGCAGCACCATTAACGGCGACTTCAAGTATGTCTGGCATAGGATTCTCAATTGTTGTTCACAGTGGATCAGCTGACATGATAGGACGAAAACCTGTCAGTCGCGACTCTTAGACGCCTTGTGTGAGGACTCCGTCAATCGATCGATGGCCCATGCGGCAGCGTCTCGAATGAGTGGTTCATTGTCATTAAGGACAACACGAAGCGCGTCGACATGCGTCACATCCCCCGTGTTGCCGAGGACGATGCACGCGTTGCGCAACAGTCCGCGGCGACCGGGACGTGCGAGTGGCGTGTCGGCAAAACGTGCGTGGAAGGCTGCGTCATCCAAAGCCAGGAGTGAAACTGCATCGGCCGGATTCATCTCGAGGCGAGGTTGGAAAGCCGACTCGCTCGACAGCGGAGCCTTGCGGTTCCAGGGGCAGACCTCCTGACAGACATCGCAGCCGAACAGCCAGTCTCCCATCCCCTCCCGGTGCTCCTCCGGGATTGGTTGATCGCGCAGTTCAATGGTCAGATAAGAGATGCATTTCGTTGCATCAAGGACGTAGGGTTCGGGGAACGCGTTGGTCGGGCAGGCATCGAGGCAGGCGGTGCACGTGCCGCAATGAGATGTCTCGTGCGGCTGGTCGGGAGTCAGTTCGACATCGGTCAAGAGCGCAGCAAGGAAGAACCAGCTCCCCTGCCACTTGTTGATGAGCATGGTGTTCTTGCCGAACCAGCCCAGCCCCGCCAGTCGAGCGAAGTCCCGCTCCAGCAGTGGTGCCGTATCGACAATGCCCCGCGTGCGACATCCGGGCGACTCATCGTGCAGCAAGCTCGCCAGTTGGCGCAGCTTTCTACGGATCAAGTCGTGATAGTCGCTCGTCCCCCACGCATACCGGGAGACGCGTGCCTCACCGGGGGCGAGCATGTCCGGAGGATCTGCCGTCCGGTAGTTCATCCCCAGCATGATCACACTCCGGACAGACTCCAGAACATGTTCCGGATGCTCGTACGCGTTCCGGCGTCGCTCGATATACGACATCTCGCCAGCGAACCCACGCTCAAGCCATGCCTGCAATTCTTTGAATCCGTCAGGACGCACAGCCGGAGCGATGCCAACGATGCTGAACCCCAAATCCAGAGCAGAGTTACGCACGCTTTCGGTCAATCGCTCAGGAGAGATCGCGGAGTTGTGAGTCATGATGTGACGGCAGAATCTGCTGTTGACGCATCCGGCAGAATTTGCAGAATACCGCCGATTCCCATCCACCGTCGTTCGTCGACGATGGATCTCGACCTGTCGGGCGACGTCATTTTTCCGGCCCCTTCCCAAGGGCTTCGACGTTCGCGCGACCCACCCTTCCCGCACGGCCAGTCTCCCGCGACCGGCCTCCTATCCCAGACCATGAGACTCGTTTGCCATCTGTGGTGAATTGTTTCATGGGCGATTGTATCTCACGACAGGTCTTCCCGTGAACACATCAATCATTTGCCTGATGGTGGCAGCAGCTGGCGTTCTGCCCGACGCGCCTCAACAGACAGTCTATCGCCCTTCCCAGGATTTCTCCGCATCCCTGAGTCTGGATGACGCTCCGCCGATTGTGGTACGTGCCCAGAGTTCGCCGTTCTACGGATCGGGCGGAACTCCGCAGACCTATGCGCCGGGGACGGTCACGCAGCAGGTCCAGCCCTACCCCGGGACCACACTTCCTCCGACATACCAGCCCATGCAGCCCTATGGTGTTCCGGGAGCAACGACCGATCCGTGGGTCGGTGGCGCTCCGGTTCCCAACGCAGCTCCGTACGGCAATGGCTACCCAAATCGGTATGGCTTTGGGATCAATGGAGTGCAACCGTACAACTACGGTTGGTCGGCCCGTTACGACGTGACCTGGATGCCTCACGAAGACATGTCGGCGGGCAGCACCGTCGGGGGCGGATTGGGGATTCTCGGAGTTGATATTGAGAAGGAACTGGTGACACCGATCTGGAACAACTATGTGTTCTCAATCGCTCCGCAGTTTGACTATCGATCATGGAATGGGCCCATCATCTTTGGTGGCGGCGATGACCTGGACGAGAACTTCTACCGGTTTGGTCTCGGTCTGGCGTTGGCGACCCCGGATTACGGCGGCTGGAACGCAGAGGTTGGGTTCAACCCCGGATATGCATCCGATCTCAACAACAACGACATGTCGGATGTCTGGCAGTACGACGGACATGCCGTCCTGTTCTGGCGCATGAACCCGACCTGGATGTGGGCCTTCGGTGCAGCTTACTGGGACCGTGTCGACGATATCGTGATCCCCTATGCTGGTGCTGTGTGGACACCGAACGACACCTGGGAGTTCCGTCTGCTCTTCCCTGAGTCACGGATCACCATGTTCCTCGGCACTCCGGCCGGCATCCCCACCTGGTTCTATGTCCGGGGCGAGTATCATGTCGAATCGTATGCCGCTGAGACGGACGGAGCGACTTCCACCAAGTTGAAAGTGCAGATGGAAGACTGGCGGGCGGTCGGAGGTCTGCGATTTGAAACAGGTGCGGTGTCAACCTTCGTCGAGGCTGGTTGGGTCTTCGAGCGTGACTTCAAGACCGACATTCCCGGACTGAACGGAAATCTGGACTCCGGATTCATCGGTCGTGTCGGATTGCGCTACTGACGCAAGGCAGCAGATTCGATAACCTCCCAGCATTGAAGCTTTCAACACGAGCAGTCAACGCGGGAGAATGTCTGATGTCTGATGCGGTTGCGGTGGTGCTGGCGGCTGGAAAAAGCAAGCGGATGAAGTCCGACACCCCCAAGGTGCTGCACGAGGCGTGCGGGCGACCGCTGATCGAGTACGTGCTCGACGCAGCACGCGAAGCCGGAGCCAGGAAAACCATCGTGGTCGTCGGTCATAAAGCGGCTGAAGTGCAACAGGCGCTCAGCCATCACGACGACGTGAACTTCGCTCTTCAGGCCGAGCAGAAGGGGACCGGTCATGCAGTCATGATGTGCCAGCTCGACCTTGTCACGCATGACGGTCCAGTGCTTGTGTTGACCGGCGACACTCCCCTGCTTCGTGGTTCATCGCTCAAAGCACTCCTCGATCAACAACGGCAAAACAACGCTGCCTGCGTCGTGGGCACCGCAGACACTGAGGACAACGAAGGACTCGGTCGCATCGTCCGAGATGCCGATGGCAGCTTCCTGCGGATTACCGAGCACAAAGACTGCACACCCGAAGAGCTCAAGATCACCGAGATCAACACGGGCTGTTTTGCCTACGATTGCAAGTCTCTGTTCGAAGCCCTCGATCAGGTACGGCCCGACAACAATCAGGGAGAATACTATCTCACCGATTGCGCGGAGATCCTTCGCAAAGCGGGCAAGACCGTGATCGCCGCCCCCGAACTCGACATCACCGAAGCCATGGGGGTCAACACTCAGGAACAATTGGCAGAAGTCGAACGCGTGATGCAGGAACGAGCATAACCCCGGTTTGCTTCGAACCATCAGCATCGCTCTCTCTACACTTGAGATTGAGTCCGCTCACGTTCATCATGAGGTCTGTCCGGGGACCTGCGACTCCCTGATTTCCTTCGAGACACTGATGATTGACTCTCTCCTGCTCGAAATCCTGACAACCGCTTTCTTGTATGGCTTGGGTGGAGCGCTCCTCGCGGGCATTCTCCGCCTGCTGAGCCGTAGCGAAACCGGGCCGAGTCTCAGTCAGTCACTGGCGATCGGCTTCCTGGCGGGCGGATCAATCGGTGCGATCGTGGGGATGTTCGGTTCGCTTCTCGAATCAAAGTCGGAGATCTAACCGGGACGCCCCGGGACGATCTCCAGTACCCAGTCGTCAGTGCCCCGCCCGGAACACACGACTTCGATCGTCTCATTAACCTTCGAGACACGCCCAAAGAATCGGCTGGCACCTTCGCTGAGCATGTCGTTCGAGGTGTCCGGGTCCATCGTGTGCATGCACTTGCCTTCCTTGTAGAGACTGTCACAGAATCCGACCGCGCTGTGGTAACACACGCGATAACCGATCCCTGTGACGACCGAGACCAAGCGTGCGATTTCGTCCAGAACTTCTGCATCGCCAGGCCAGCCCTCCGCAGAGATCCCCCAGAGATCATCTCCATCCAAAAGCGTCAGCTTGAGGAAAGTCGTCGGTTCCGGGTTGCAGAAGAACTCAACGGCCTGTTCCTCTGACGCCTCGAAGACGACTCCGTTGATCTTGTTGCTCATGACCGCTATCCATTCCGGCGAGCGGGGAACGTCAGTCCCCTGTTTTCGAGCCACGATCTGCAACCGTTGCTCATTCAATTGCTCTCTGAGTCAGGAGACTGACGTCTCCCGCTCGCCTACTGCAGCATACCTTTCAACTTCCCGTCAATGAATCTGATTGCTTGCGAGTCCGCACCACCGCCGGCTGCGTGACCGGCTGACGATTCGATCACGGCCAGTTCGCCGTTTTGCAGGAACGTCGCTTCGTACTCCGCATCCGCGACGGGAAAGTACAGATCACTGCGACAGGGCATCAACAATACACGGGCTTTGATCGCACGCAAAGCTGCCTCGACATCGCCGTTGTAGCCGGGGCTGTCGCCGATGTTGTGACGTTTCCACGTCTCAGCTTGTGACAGCACGTTGTTCGCATCCATGCCGAGTGCGGGAGCTTCAAGCGATCGCAGGAACTGATCGACCTGTTGATTACTCATACTGTCAAGCATGTCACGAGGCCATGACACGGGCGACTGCGACCACGCCGCATAGTGTATGGCGAACGCCCGCAGCCCCTTCACCGGCGGCTGTGTGTAACGGCCATTATTCCACGCACTGTCTGCCTTGAGTGCCGCGATCGAGCCTTCCAGACGGATGACGCCGAACGGATACTGTTTGGCGTTGCCGCAGATGACCGCGATCGACTCGACCATGTCCGGATAACTCACGGCCCACTGATACGCCTGCTGGGCGCCCATTGAGTAACCGACGACCGCCGTCATTTTGGTGATGCCGAGTTGCTGCGTGACCAACTCATGTGCCGCTCGCACGTTGTCCCGAATCGTGACCCGCGGAAAGTCCGGCCCACCGTGCGGAGCAGGTGTGTTACTGGGCGAAGACGACTGCCCGTTCGCAAACATACCCGTCAGAATGAGAAAGTGCCGCTGCGGGTCCAACGCCCGCCCCGGCCCAATGAACGCATCATACCCATGCAAATCCGCCGCATACGGCGAAGGCAACAACACCGCATTGCTCTTCGCCGCATTCAACCTCCCCCGCGTCGCATAAGCCACCACAGCGGTTGGAAATGCCTGCCCGCTCTCAAAGGTGAAATCCTTGATCGCAAATCGACTGACTTCTTCCGCCGGGAATTGTCCAAACGAATTCTGTGCCGATACCAAGAGCACGACTGAAACAACAGCAGATGTGATCTTCATGAATTCGCTTTCATCAGGTTGCTGCCTGTCTGTGAGTTTCGGTCCTGTCGACAAACGAACAAGTGGACCGTCATTCGTGAAGGAGTGAGTTGAGTGGCCGGGGCTGGAGGACGAAGTCCGAAGCCTCGGCGAGCGCGTATTCGACATCGAATGTCCAAAACCCGCTCGCCGGGGCTTCCCTCCTGACGTCAGTCCAGCCCCGGCCACACACCCGTGTTTCTCCTGAGTACGATTCTCTTTCGGAAACATTCTCAGC
>JAGQQG010000088.1 GCA_020426325.1 Planctomycetaceae bacterium
TGGGGGTCGTGATGTCGGGACGAGCGGCCATCTTGTCGACGGTGTACTTCACCATCTCGACCGACTGCCGCAGGATCTCCTCCTTGGCCATCTTGAGTTTGTGTTCGCGATGTATGGCCGACGTAGCGAGGAACACATGGATGCGGACGTCCTGTGCCTCCTTGAGTGCGTCCCACGCCCGGTCGATGTCCTCGACACGACAGCGTGCGAGCCCGCAGATGGTCGTCTGATCGCCAAACCGTTGTGCGATCTTCTGCACGGCTTCAAAGTCACCGGGGGAGGCGATCGGGAAGCCGGCTTCGATGACGTCAACCCCGAGATCGACAAGCGCCTTGGCGACCTCCATTTTTTCCGGAGTGGACATCGAGCAACCGGGCGACTGTTCGCCGTCGCGCAAGGTGGTGTCGAAGATGGTGATGATGTCAGACATGGATTTGAGATCTCGGATTTGAAATTTCAGATGAAATAAAAAAACCCTGAGGCTTGGAGAAGCCTCAGGGTGGGGGTTTGTCTGTGAACAACTCGATCCCGGCCTAAGACCTCCCGTGGGGAGGCAGGGTAAGCAGCAGGCTGAGGCTGAGCGTGGTTGAATTCATGGTGATGCGACGAATAATACGGTGAATTGGGTGGCTGGTCAATGAATCGTGCTGTGTGTCGGTCGCCATTGGCTCACAGATATGGGGACATCCTTACGTCAAGGCGGGTTCATGCAATCGGCCTGATTTTGACGTGAGACAGCGGAAAATCGGAGGGTGCCCGTTGACGAATCGGAAGACCCTGCGTAGTAATTGCTGTGAGGGACGGAATTTCCGGAAAATTCATCTCTTCAGCAAAAATTGCGTTTACCGATGGGGGAGTTGTGGTAGCATAGCGGCCTTCACGCCTGCGAGGCGTTGTTTTGTCATGGTGAACCTGCCTGCAATAGACGTTGCCGGGGGTCACCGACAGACGGCAAGACCAACCTGGGAATCAAAGCAAGGCGGATTCCCGGTTCTCGGGGAGATGGTAAGGATGCTGCCGATGAGAACCTGCATGCCAAGGCCACACGGCCGGACTTCTTCGATTCACCGCGGATCACCAGCACGCCCCATGCGTTCTCCCCTGAAAGATGCTCAGATGCATCGAAATCAAGAAGGTGGCGTTCAATTGTCTCTGGATCGACTCAACGATGTTCAGATGCATCGAGATCAACTGAGGTGTGGCGTTTTGCCCGGTCGACTGACGTAGGCGACAAGTGTCATTCCATTTTCTGGGAATGATTGAGAAGTCTTCATCCGCGAGGTTGAGTCTGCGATCAAGTCAGGGTACGAAAGAGTAAAGAATTGATTCACAGGATTTGTACGGACAAGGATCGAGAACGTTGACGTAATTGACCGTGTCCCCTTTCAACATAACTGATGTCTTGATCACGGCAGATCATTCATCACCAGATTTGACACACTGACATTCGACTGACGACGAGGAGTAAAAAAAGTGTATCGACTCGACGAGGGATTGCGAAAACTGACAGAAGCAGCCGGCAAGCGCGGCTTCCTGACCTTCCAGGCGGTGGATGAGTTTCTACCGGATGAAGGGGGAGACCCCACGCTGGTCGACAAGATCATCCTCTGCCTTGAGGAACTTGATCTGCCTTTGATCAATGATCCCAATGCACCGAAGACGGTTGCTGAGAAAACAAAAATCAAAGAGGCCGAGAAAGCTGAAGAACCCAGTGACGCAGCGAAGTCGATGATCGAACCGGAGACGGTGGCGGCCATGTCGTCCCGTGATCCGATTCGCATGTATCTGTCGCAGATGGGCAACATTCCGCTGCTGTCCCGCGAAGACGAAATCTTCCTCGCCAAGCAAATCGAGATCACCCGTAAGCGGTTCCGCCGCACGCTCGTGGAGTCGGACTTCGTGTTGGATTTCGCGGTGGACACGCTCGAAAAAGTTCATGCAGGCGAACTTCCCTTTGAGCGGACCCTGCGAACCTCTGAGACCGAGAACTCCCGCAAAGAACAGATTCTGGGGCGGATGCCGACCAACCTGCCGACCCTGCGTCATCTGATGCAGGAGAACCGTGAGGACTTTGACAAGAAACGAAACGGCAGCAAGAAAGAGCGTGAAGAGGCGGCCGAGCGGATGGTGATCCGCCGCCGCAAGATGTGCACGCTCTGTGAGGAGTTGTCCGTGCGTACGCATCGTCTGCAACCGCAGGTCAAGCGGATGGAGCAGATTGCGCAGCAGATGACACAAATTGAGCAAGAGATCAAAAAGCTTAATCGTCGTCAGCAGACACGTCAGACCGACAACGAAATTCGCATGCTGGAATCTCAGCTGAATGATCTCATCGAGATGACGCTGGAGACTCCCGACGAGTTCCGCGCCCGGCTGCGGAAGATCAAGCATCGTTTTGATGCCTGGACACATGCCAAGCAGCAGCTGTCCGGAGGTAACCTGCGGCTGGTGGTCTCGATCGCCAAGAAGTACCGCAACCGAGGTCTGTCGTTCCTCGATCTCATTCAGGAAGGCAACGCTGGCCTGATGCGAGGTGTCGAGAAGTACGAATACCGTCGCGGTTACAAGTTCAGCACCTACGCCACGTGGTGGATTCGACAAGCCATCACGCGTGCAGTCGCTGATCATGCCCGGACGATTCGCATCCCAGTCCACATGTTTCAGAGCATCTCGACTCTAAAAGCCAAGAGCGAGCAGATCCGTCAGGAGACGGGTCGCGAGCCGACGATTGAGGAACTGGCCAAGGAAGTCGGTCTCGGTGTGGAAGAGACCGAACGGATCATGAAGACCTGGAAGCACCCGATCTCTCTCGACACTCCCGTCGGCGAGAGTGAGGATTCGTCCTATGGCGACTTCCTTGAAGACTCCAGTGAAGGGACGCCGGCTGACTCGGCCATGCACCAGATGCTCCGGGACAAGATCAATCATGTCCTCAAGAGCCTGACCTACCGCGAGCGTGAGATCATCAAGCTGCGGTACGGGCTGGGCGACGGCTACAGTTACACCCTGGAAGAGACCGGACGCATCTTCAAGGTGACTCGCGAGCGTATCCGTCAGATCGAGTCGAAGGCGCTGCGGAAGTTGCAGCACCATACCCGTAGTGATCACCTCAAGGGGTTCGTTGAATCGCTGTACGCGGATGGAGAGGGACTCGGCGATCTGCTCAATCAGGCAGCCCGCGAGGAGGAACCGGTCGGCGCCGGTGCGTGACAGACTCACACTTCTGTGTGATGCGACAATACGGAGCGTTTCGCAGTCAACTTTGAAGGATGTGCACGGATGCACCTTTTCTTTTCCGTCGGCGAACCGAGCGGCGACGAGCATGCGGCCGAGGTGATTGAGGAGATTCTGTCTCGTCATCCGGAAACCCGCATCTCAGGGTTTGGTGGTCCATGCATGGCACAGACCGCCTGCGAGCAGCTTTATCCACTTGCGAATCACGCAGTGATGGGAGTCTTTCGAGTCCTGCCGCTGCTTCTGATGTACATCAAACAGATTCGCAGGGCAGGCCTCTGGTTTCAGAACGAACGCCCGGATGCTGTCGTGCTTGTTGACTGTCCAGGTTTCAACTGGTGGGTTGCCCGTCAGGCCAAGAAACATGGTATCCCGGTCTATTACTACCTTCCGCCCCAACTCTGGGCGTGGGCTCCCTGGCGAATTCGTAAAGTGCGTAAATACGTCGACCACATCCTGTCAGCCTTGTCATTCGAGGTGGAGTGGTATCGTCAGCGAGGCGTGGAGGTCGATTTCGTCGGCCATCCCTTCTTTGCAGAAGTCGCCCGGCATCCATTGGATCAGGAGGTGCTCAGTTCCCTGCAAAATGATGAGCACCGGGTGATTGGCGTGTTGCCGGGGTCGCGAACGCAAGAGGTCAAGCGGAACTTTCCGGTGATGCTCAAGGTGCTCAGTCGTGTCCACGCAAAACATCCGGACGTGCAATTTCCGGTTGCCTGCTATCGGTGGGAGCATGTCGAGCTTTGTCGGTCGCTGCTGGCGAAGAATCACCGCCATCTGCCGATCGAACTGCACTTGAATAATACCTCAGAGATCATCGATGCGGCCGATTGCTGTTTGATGGTCTCGGGTTCCGTCAGTCTTGAACTGCTGGCTCGCACAACTCCCGCAGTGGTGCTCTACCGCAGCAGCTGGTTGCTCGCTTCGGTCGCCCGCTTTTTGATCATCTGCCGTTACATGACACTGGTGAACCTGCTCGCCGGTCGTGAGATGATGCCGGAGTTCCCCTTCGTCACGCATACTTCACGATATGTCACCCAGATGTCCCAAATCCTCGATAACTGGCTGTCATCGGAAGCGGACCGACAAACCGCCGTCCGTGAACTTGCTGAATTGCGGAGTGCTGTCGCGCAGCCCGACGGAATCGAACGGACAGCAGACTTTCTTCTCAGCCGTGTTGAGACGAAGGCAGTCAAGCAGGCTGCATGAACAATGCGTGTGGACACTCCACATTGTAAGCTCCGATCGTTTCACTGTTGAAGTGATCGCTTCCCGTCTATCAAAAAAGCCCAACGATTTTCTCGTCGGACTTAATTGATGAAACCGGTCTCATACGTTCAGTTGCTCGCGTCTCCGTCGTCCTGGATGGCGAGGATGATGGCAACCGTTGCAGCGGCCACACCGGCACCAATTCCCAAGGCGAGCAGCTGTTTGTGGGTGAGGCCTGAAAGCGGATTGAGGTGTCCAATTCCCTTGGGCCATTTGAAATGTGGAAACAATGCTTTTCCTGAACCACCGCGAACCACGGGTCCGGCCTGGTTCACGACCACGAATGTGTGAAGGGCTTGAGGAGGTGCGGTGCCGTTTGCCCAAAATCGGGCTCCATACACGGTCTCTCCGACCTGCACCACACATGATCCTCCACGAAGTCCCTCGACGGCAAACTGACCGTTTTCGTCAGCAGTTGCTGCGTAAACTTCGTCGTCCACATAAAGAGCAACTTTTACTCCGGAGGCTGGCTGTCCGGCAGAAGTGACCACAAGACCCCGCGCGACTCCCCCTTCAGCCAGTTCGACATCGCGAATGATCGGCTGTTGAGTATCGGCAGAATCTGCAGATGATTCGGCGATCGCTGGATGTGGGGCCACCAACGCAAAGCACAGCATCCCTGACAATAATCTCTGAGAAAAACGGTTCATACATCCTTGCCCGTAAAACAAGTGTGCGATCATGGCTCACATTCTTCCCCTACATCGGTCATGGAAGAACGGAACCATAGCGAAAGTCATGGCAGTTGAGGGCCTCTGTATGAATGACAGCAATTCATGTCAACGTCTTCCGGTGACTCTAAGTCCACCTAATCGGGATAGTCACCCCATTACTCCAAGTCAAGACCGCACAATTCGCCTATTCCCCAAATCACGAATCTGCTAATCAGCAAACTCGCCAAAGTTTCCCTCAACAGCATAATCCCCATCTGACGATTCCAGCATGGAACGAATCCGGCGTTCAGACCGAGTGCACTCTTTGGCGTCCGGTTGATGCACTCCCGAATGACCCGAATTTCGCGAATTGGATTAAAGGATGCTCCTGGGACGTTCTGATCGACACCTGCGGATCACTCTCGGCATTGCAGCTTGTCTGTGTGTCCTGAATGGGTGCGCGCAGTTTCCCCAGACGTCGTTGATGAACTCGCAGGTCAAGCGGTATCGTCCGTCGACTCTGCCGCACTACTACGCAGCCAAGCCCGTTCAGGATTACTCCGAACTCGATCTCACGCCTTTTGCCAAAGGAACGTCGGCTGTCGAGAAGCTTCATGCGGGTGACCGGATTGCAGTCCAGCTGAACTCAGGAGCCTGGGGCGAAGAAGCTAAACAGTTATGGAATGTCGGCATCGACGACGCGGGACAGGCTTTTCTCCCTCAAATCGGTCCGGTGCAACTCGCCGGTCTGACTCAGGCAGAAGCCGAACAATCGATCATTCATGCCAGCCAGTCCCGGCAGGTCTTTCTCACGCCTGCGGTCAGTATAGAACTGGAGAATCGTTCCGACCGAACCATTACGGTGATGGGAGGGGTGAATCAACCGGGACACTTGAATATCAACCGCGAGAACCTGACGCTCGCTGATGTCATCGTGCGTGCCGGAGGGTTGTCGAAAACATCGACCGGCCGGATCGTCATCAGCGGCGGAACGGTCGAGTCCGATGCCGGGACGAACTCTGAAGAGGGTGCACTCGCTTCGATGGGCCATAGTCAGATCAATGCCCAAACAGTCAACCTGTCAAACACTCCTCCGTCAGATTTGGCCGGGATTACGGTTCCCCAAGGAGCAGTGGTCTCGGTGGAGGAAGCTCCTCAGCGGGGGATTCAGGTGATCGGAGTGATCCGCAATCAGGTTGTCCAACTCCCTCCGGGCAAAAACATCCACCTGCTGGATGCACTGGCTATGGCGGGTGGTCCCACTTATTCCAACTGGATTCTCGACAGGGTCGACGTGATTCGGCAATCACCTGATGGTCAGTCGACAATCCGCGTCAAATGCTCGATCCGCGGCGCGAAAAATGACTCTCGTAAGAACATCCTCCTGAGCTCACATGACGTGGTCAGTGTTGAAGAAAACATCGTGACATTCACGCTTTCGACAGTGCAGTCATTGTTCGCCGTGGGAACCTCCGGTTTACGTCTCGCGGGACCATAAAGCCCGACACCAGCCATTGTGCAGGCAGCGTTCAGCGTGCACTCAGGCCAATCCCCTCCCTTGGTCAGACGGTTGAATTCAGCTGTGAAAAGCGACCCGTATCAGACTCCCGACCTTCCCGAGGCATCGCCCGGTCCTGATCCGTTCGACTCGTTGATCCGGTTCCTGCATGTCGTCAACCGGAAAAGGATGATCCTGATCTATGCGGTGACCGCTGCTGTCTGTGTGGGGGTGATCTACTACAAGAGGCTGCCAAGACAATACTCGTCCTCTGCATCGTTGATGATTCGCCAGGTTTCGACCGACCCGAAACTCGAGACGTCTCTGGCCGCTCACGGCCTGATGTCGAGCTACAAGCAGTTGCTGCTTAGCGACCCGGTCTTGATCAGTACGGTCGAACAGCTGGATATTCGCCCACCCGAGTTGGCCGGTCAGAATGATCCTTCGAAATGGCCGTCTGCTCTGAGAAATATGCTCACGGTTTCGTTCTCGTCCCAGGAGAACATTCTGAGTGCCAAATGCCAGTCCAAGGACCCGGCAGCGACAGTCCATGTGCTGGAGGCACTGACGGCCTCGTCGTCCAAATTTATGGAGGACTTCCAGCAGGATATGTCTCTCGATCTGGTCACACGACTCGACATTGAACGACGCGAACTTGAGGAGCGTTTGTTTGATCGGGAGGGGGAACTGCTCAAAGCTCGCAAGGAGTGTGGGGACATCAGCGTTTCTGAAGGCTCTGATGATTCGCATCCCATCACCCAACGCGTGGCTCAGCTCAGTAATGAACTCACCTCGGTGCGACGTCGTCGTCTCGAGCTGGAGTCGATGTATGCCTCCATGCTCACACTGGTGCGTTCGAACGCCGACCTGACTCAGGCTCTGCAAAAGCTCTCGACGATTGTTGGCCCTGAAGTCCTGCAACGCATCCCCGGTCAAGGGACCACGAATGCGGAAACAGTCCGCACCCTGCAGGACGAACTGCAGCAGATGCAATCCGAACTCTCTGCCCTGAGCCGACATTATGGAGCAGGACATTCCGAAATCGTCCGTCGCCAGTCACTCGTCAACGCTCAGCAGAAACGACTGGTCACAGCTCAGCAGGAGATGCAACAACAATTGAATATGGGCCTGCGGGACCCCAATGTCGGCAGATGGATTCTGGAGACGATCCGTACTGAACTCACTTCCGTGCAGCAGTACGAAGCGGCCCTGCAGTATGAGTACGGAAGTGCTGAAGGACAGGCGTTGGCCCTCAGTGACAAACTGGCCAATATTCGTGTGGCCGAGCGAGAAGTCGAGATCCTTCGACAACTGCACACCTCGTTGCTGAATCGGCTCAGCGCGATTGACATTGGTCAGGGAGGCGGAGCATTTCGCGTCGCAGTCCTCACCGAGCCTTTGATGCCAAGCAATCCGGTCTACCCGGTGCTGAGCACGATACTCGTACAATTCACTGCGGCTGCCTTACTCCTGAGTCTGGCCGTCATCTATGTGATGGACCTGCTGGACGATCGTTTGCGATCTCCGGAGGAGGTTCGCGATCAACTCCATCTGCCGGTCCTCGGCATTATCAGGAAGCTGCCGGAACACGAGTTGAAGGAGACGTCGCTTTACGTTCACGACTTCCCACAGACCGTGCAAAGTGAGTCTTTCCGGACATTACGAACAACATTGGCATTGTCAACAACCGAGACCGGTTGTATCGCGGTGACCAGTACCGAGCCGGGTGAAGGCAAAACCACGCTGACTGCGAACCTGGCAGTCGCCTTTGCGCAAACCGGCAAGCGAACATTGCTCATTGATGCAGATATGCGTCGACCGGGACTCTCGAAGTTGCTCAATTTCAGAACTCAACCCGGCCTCTCGGAGATCCTTCGGGCAGAGTCCGACATCCCCGGCGAGTGCAGAGAACGCGTGATCACGACGGAGGTTCCACTCCTGGACGTCATCCCCTGTGGCCCGCGCATTCAGAACGCAGGCATGCTTCTGTCGATGCCCGCACTTGCCGATACCATCGACTGGGCTGTCTCAGAGTACGATCAGGTGATCGTCGACTGTCCGCCATCACTCGCCGTGAGTGATGCAGCCATGATCGGTCGTTGTGTTGATGGGATGTTGTTCCTCTTGAATCCGCAGAGTACCAACCGCCGTAGCGTGCTCCGTGCTGTGCAACATCTGAGGTCTATGGGCCTCAACCTGCTGGGAGTCGTCGTCAATTCCATGAAGGACGAGAAAGACTCCGCATACGGCGGCTATGGTTACGGCTATGGGTATGGCTACGGCTCCAAAGATGCCTACGGAGAGGATGACGACTTTGCCGAGCAGGTCGAGAGCTCTGATTCTTTGAACGAAGACGATGACTCGCTGTACCCAATCAGGAAAGCTGCCTGATTTGATGACTGACTCTGTCGATCAGACCGCGATCGAAATTCCCATCCCGAGCGCTGAGATCATTCCACGACAGAAAATTCTGTCGTGGATGGCGAATCAACTGGCGTTTCTGGAGTCGGTGTATGACTTGGGCCTGGTAATTTCAATTGTTTGCGTGCCCCTGGCGATGGCGGGGATTCGGGAAATCGGCGTCGCTATCTTCGTCATATGCAGCCTGATCATGGGCTTGGTCTGGGCTGTCAGGGAAATCGTTCAGCCGACCTCAACGACCCGATTCTCAGGAGCTGAACTGCTCGTCCTGTTGGCGATCGGTCTGGTGGGGCTGCAACTCATTCCCTTGTCCCCCAACGCACTCGCATGGCTTTCACCGTATTCAATGGAAGCTCTCTCTCTCTGGGGAACAGCCGAGGGGCGCCTACTGGGCACACATCCCTGGCAGACAATCTCCCTGACCCCCGGACTGACACGTTCGGGACTCGTGTTGCTGTTCGCCTACGCAGTCTTCTTCCTGTCATTAACTCACCGCCTGCTGTCATCCTCCGACATCGATCGCGTCATTCGTCTTGTCGCAGCGTCAGCGACAATCATGGCACTGATCGGACTGGGGCAGTTGTTCTTCGGGAATGGCAAGTACCTCTGGCTGTTTGACCACCCCAACCGGCCTGCGACTGGTGCAGCCAAAGGCACCTTCGTCAATCAGAATCACTTCGCGGGCTTCCTAGCATTGGGGATCGGTCCTTTGATCTGGTGTTGGCAGACGCGTCTCAAGTCAGCAACCAAACGTGCAGAGACATTCGTCTGGCAAACCCGATCATCGTCAGGATCGGTCCCGGCTCGACTGCAGGACTGGCCGGGAATTGCCCTCGCGGCGGTGACACTCGCCGCACTGTTCTCGCTGTCCCGCGGTGGCATTGTTGTACTGGGAATTGCCGGAGCGTTTGCTCTCATTGCTTCCGCTCAGAATGTTCTGAAGGCTGGACGCATGGCGTTGCCGGCGATCGCGTTTGCAGTGGCTGGCGTGTTGGCATTTGGGGCTGATTCGTTGACGGATGAAATTCATTCCGTCACGTCGGTTACTTCGCTGGAGGAACTGTGGAAAGGACGTGCCCAACTGTGGATGGCGATCGTGAATGCGATTCCTTCCTTCTGGCCGGCCGGTTCCGGACTGGGAAGCCATCCGGAGGTCTACCCGACTTGGCTGTCCACCCAGACATCTATGCGCTACTCGCACGCAGAGAATGGATACCTTCAGATCCTGCTCGAACTCGGCGTTCCTGGACTGATCCTCCTCCTCTCCGGAATTGCCATGTGCATCCGTTGGAGCTGGACTGGTTGGAAAAGGGGAGACGCCCAAGGGCGGCTGCGTGTGATTGCCGTCGCAGCCGGATTACTCGCCAGCGTGCTGCACTCGCTGGTTGACTTCGTCTGGTACATTCCGGGATATCTGATCGTTGCGTTGACACTGGCTGCCTGTGCCTGTCGCTGTTTTCAGCTCAGCACTCATCACAAATCATGTGACGAATCCGAACCTGTACCGGTTCGGCACTCGATCGGTCCGGTTCTGGCGTGGTTCCTGCTGCTCTGCATCTTTCCGATCGGACGGACCACGGCTGACGTGCTGACTCGAAACGTCTCTGCAGCCAACCACTGGAACGACTACCGGGGCCATGCGATTCAAGGCAGCAAGCATCTGCGAGAAACGTCGACCAAATCAGTCGATCAGCGTCTCGACTTGATGATCGATGAACTCGAAGCGTGTATCGCCGCTGATCCTCACAACCATCAGGCACTCACCAATCTCGCAGCACTCTCTCTGCGACGATTCGAACTCAATATTCAAGACGCCGACAACCAGATGACCTTGAGGCAGATTCAGGACACCGTCAAGAACGCAAATTTTGAGTCGCCTGCAGAAACCCATGATTGGCTGACCCGTGCGTTTGGAGACGACATCCATGATCTGGAACGGGCCTTCACAGCTGCTCAGCAAGGGTTACAGGGTCAGCCATTACGTGGCGAGGCTTACATCGTACTCGCGGAAGTTGGATTCCTCGTTGGCATTCAACAAAAGGAGAAGGAAGCGCTTGTCAGCACGGCCGTTCAACTCCGACCGCATAACCCGGCTGTGCTCTACTCGGCTGGTGCTCTGACCGCTGAGTCGGGCTATCTGGACGGTGCCTTTGAATTCTGGAGGCAGGCTTATGCGCAATCGCCGACCATTCAACAACAACTGGTCACCCGTCTCGCTCCACATCTGTCAGCCATTGAATTTGCCACCCGATTGAATCCCGGCCCCGATGGATTGTGGATGCTCTTCGAGGAGTACGGCGACCTCGGTCGCACGGATGAACAGATGGCAGCCGCCCAGCTGTTTGCCCGCCACTTCAATCGGCTGAAGAAGATGGCCGACCCGACCGATGCCTCGTTCTGGACTCATGCTCATCAGATGTTCCAGACGCTGAATGCTCGCGATCAAGCACTTCACTGCTTGAAACAGGCCGTCCTGCTCGATCCGCAAAGTCACACGAATCGTCGAGCCTTGATCTTCGAACTGATCGAGAACGAGGACTACCAGACCGCCCTACGTCATCTCGACTGGTATCGTCTCCGGTATCCAGACGATCAGGAAATTGCTGAAGCTCTCAAGATGACCCGCAGTCAGGTCGCAACCCAACAGGCGACGAATGTCGGCGGCCGTATTTTCCGCTAAGTGAACGATGGACGGACATTCCGGAGTCAAACGAGTTGGAGCACTTCCAGTTGGTTTGTGGTGTCGTGCTCGCATTGTGTTCTGGACTCGATAGAATGAGTACAACCTGAGTTCGCCCGCGGATCGTGCGTCACTCAGATCACTCCTCCAGCAGACTCACTCTCGTTGACTTCAAGGGACAGTGACGATGGCCAACCAAACTTCGCGTCGGGATTTCATCAAACAGGCAACCGTCGCGGGAGTCGTCTTCGGCGCCCCGACGTTCATTCCCTCGACCGTCCTCGGACGTGACGGCGGAACCGCAGCGAGTGAGACGATTCGCGTGGGCGTGATTGGAGTGGGCGGAAGAGCCAAACAGTTGATGAGCCAGTTACCCGCTCCCGGCAAGCTGGTTGCGACAGCCGACTGTTTCATGGAGCGACAGGTGCAGGCGCGGCAAGAGAAGCTGGTCGAGGGCCCCGCCTACGACGACTACCGTGAGATGTTTGACAAGGAACAGCTCGATGCCGTCATCATTGCAACTCCGGATCATGGACGATCGCTCCCGTGTATCCGGGCCTGTCAGGCAGGACTGGACGTCTATGCCGAGAAGCCGCTGACCGCTTACGTCCGGGAAGGTCGCGAAGTTGTGAAAGCGGCTCGTCAACACAACACGGTCTTTCAGGTCGGCACCCAACAACGCACGATGGAGTTGAATCGCTACTGCTGTGAAGTCGTCCGGACGGGTGGCATCGGCGACATCAAAGTCGTGCAGGCTGTCAACTACACCGGTCCCCGTCGTTACGAGGGACTCCCGGAACAGCCGATCCCGGAAGGAGACAACTGGGACATGTGGTGCGGCCCGACGGAACTTCGTCCATTCAACCGTGATCTGCAGTTCGGTTGGATGCAGTGGCGGGCCTACTCCGGTGGCGAGATGACCAACTGGGGAGCGCACGGCGTCGATCAAATTCAATCCGCTCTCGGGAAGAGTCATACCGGACCGACCGAACTCGAACCGGTAACACCCGGTCCAAACGGCAAGGTCAACATGCGCTATGCTGACGGCACACTTGTCCGCTTCGAACTCGATGGCGGCCCCGTCGGCGGTGCGATCTTCACCGGCTCCAAAGCCAAGATCGAAATCAACCGCAACAAGTTCACGACGAACCCCAAGGACTTTCTCCCTGATGCTCCCGGGCCGGCTGTGCAGCAGAAGTGGGAAGGCCCCGGTTGGACGGCCGCTCCGCACCTCGCCAACTGGCTGGACTGCATCAAAACAAGAGAGGAGCCGAATGCCGATGTCGAGATCGGACACCGCTCAATCTCGGTCTGTCATCTCGTCAACATCACCCGCGAACTGGGCCGAAATCTTCACTGGGACCCGGAACGGGAAGAGTTTGAAGGGGACGACGAGGCGAACGCTCTCCTGGATCGTCCTCGCCGCGCGGGCTATGAGTTACCGACGATTTGAGATCGAATGTATGTTGAGCCTTAGGGGCTAGGAAATAGATTGCGGATCGAAGATTCTTTATCGCTATTTTCTTCGTTGAGCAGTTCTCGCAACTCGTCCGGCGTCAGGCTTTTGCCTGGCGTTGGATTCAAATACTCGTCTTCGATCGGAGGAAGAGGGCGTGCTGGTTTCTTGTGATCTTCGATGGGACTCTTCAGGTCAAAGGCATCTTCAGCCGGCTTGTCACTGACGGGGTATCGCGGTTCGTTCTCGGTCGGCGAGATGGCAAATGGATAGCACTTCTCATGGAAGCAGCCAAGCGGTCCGACGAACGCGAACCGTTCCTCGACGAACCGGATGCCATGCGACTCAAGAATCGTGCCGGTCTCCGCCTCCATTGTGGCCAGTTCTGTGTTGTACTGCGCGAGTGCCTGGGCCTCTGAACTGACAGCATTGCCCCAGTCAGTGATGGCCTGCAGGACATTCAAGAAGATCGCCAGTCCTCTCCGATAGATCTGGTACTGTGCGTCAAGATTGATCTCCGCAGCAGTACGTGTTTCGATATAGGCTTCGTACTGTTCGTAGTACTGATCCAAATTACGAGTGCTCAATGCAAGCCGGTGAGCGGCACTGTGCAATCCCTGTTCGAGGTTGGCCCGGTCGCGGAGCACGAGCAACTCCTGCTGTCGGACGGCTGCGCGTGATTGCCGCAGGCCCAAAGGCACCGAAAAGTTCACCCCCAACGTCCAGTTTGTGTACTCGTCGCCGCCCGTTCCAATTCTTGGCCCTGAAGGAGTCTTCCCGTTGAGCCCATCCCAGCGATATGAAGCAACCGCATCCAACTGAGGTTGTGCGAAGTTCTCAGCAGAAATGACCCGCTGCGAGTCTGCTTCGATGATCAGTTTCAACTCGACGATGTCCGGACGGTACTGTTCTGCCAGCGAGACCAGCTGAAACCATTCAAAGTCGATGCGCCCCTTGTGAGGTGGGGTCGTGGGAATGACTTCGCCCACGTCCGTCGGTGAGATGCCGAGCACATTCAGCAAGGCTCCTTCACGTTGCAGGACATTCGCCTTAGCCGAGATGAGATTTGCTTTGAAACTTGCCAATGCGACAGATGTTTGAGCGACGTCAGCCGCATCCAGCAAACCACGCTTCTGGCTCGCTTCCGCTCGCCTATAGGCCTCCATCAGCTGTTCCACCTGTTGCTGGCGGGCCCAGAGGTCGGTGCGGGCGAAGACGAGAGCCCAGTAGCCTTCGATGGTGCTGCGTACGAGTTGCTGGACGCTTCCCTTGAAACGGAAGAACGACTGTTCCGTCTCGATACTCGCGATGAGAATGGGCGCAATGTTGGCATCGATGCCGCCCCCCTGAAGCAGAGGCTGCACATAACTCAACTCATTGAACGTCCTCACCTGCGGGTTGAGCGGAAACAGGCCCGGCTCGATATCCGAGTTTGTGACCCCCAGGCGATAGGCAGCTGTTCCTCCTAAGGCATTCTTATCCGAGAGCGTGGCATCCAGGTTACAGGTTTCGGTCTGCGTCCCGGCGATTCCCGCTCCCGGCGGGCCGGGGGTGAAAAACCCGTTGGGCTGCTCGTTTTGCGAGAACGTATTGTTGACGGAAAGCGTGGGATCAAACTGACCGCGGGCCTGATCGATCGACGTGTTGGCAATGCCCGGATCGTAGATGGTGCTCCCCGTCGACGTCGCTGTGAAGCCGCCCAGCACGCGAATGACCTCTGCGTTCGCCAAAGCAATGTGGATCGCTTCGTCCAGCGAGAGATGGAGATCCTCCTGCCCGTTGTCCGGGTTCGTCACCGTCCGGGGTGGCGAGTAAGTGGGCAGGGGAGTCGCGGGAAGCGATGCGGGACTGCGGTACGCAATCTGCCTCTGCTCCGGAAGCGTCATGTCCGCGACCTCATGGGCTGTCCGGCAACCCACAAGCACGGTCATCACGATCGCAGCGCTGACACTCCATTGTCGGCACAGGCAAGATGACATGCTTTTTTCATCGAACCGTCATCACATTGCCCTGTGTGGAATCGCTGACGAGGTTACTCGGTTTCCGCCAGTTCGGCCTCTTCCACCGCCTGTAAGGATTCTATGGCGACCTGGAAATCGGTCGTATCTGCCACAACAGCGCCGTCGTGCAGTACAATCGTCCGGTCAGCGTTCCGGGCGACGTTCTGGTCATGTGTGACGATAATGACGGTCAGGTTGTTCTCGCGGTTGAGCTGACGAATCAGCTTGATCACCTCACGACTGGTCGACGAGTCCAGGTTCCCGGTCGGCTCGTCCCCCATCAGGATCGACGGTCGGTTGACCAGAGCCCGCGCGATGGCCACCCGCTGCTGCTGCCCTCCGGAAAGCTGACTAGGGTGATGGTCGAGACGGTCACCCAGCCCCACACTTTCGAGCGCCTCGCGCGCCCGCTGATGTCGCTCTCTGGAGGGGACTCCCTTCGTGTAAAGGAGAGGCAGTTCGACGTTTTCCAACGCAGTTGTGCGTGCCAGCAGGTTGAAGTTTTGAAAGACGAATCCCAGATATCGATTGCGCAGCGAAGCTCGCTGATCCTTGGTCATCGTGACAACTTCCTCACCGTCCAGCAGGTAACTCCCCTCAGTCGGCCGATCGAGGCAACCGAGAGTGTTCATCAACGTCGACTTGCCGGACCCGGACGGACCAATCAGCGCGACATACTCCCCCCGCTCAATGTTGAGCGTCGCATCCCTGAGTGCTTCCACCTGGACCTCGCCGAGGTCATAGACCTTCCGCACACTCTTGAGTTCAATCAGTGCCATGCGTCGATGACTCGGTCACAACCACCCGTGATGGAAATCGTTTTCCCAGAATAATCTTTCCGTCATGAAAAGGAGAATTCAGATGATCTGTTCGTTCAGAGTTACGAAGTGTCATGAGTGACGATTCTCCACCGAACTGTTCGTTACTCACCGGGTACGACGGTTTCGTTGCTTGCTTTGGTCCTGTGATTCGACATCGACCAGCTTCAGCGTGCTTTCCTGTGCATTGAGTTCGAATTTGAACTTACCCAGGTAGCTCATCCCCAGCAGTGGAGTCGCATCCGTCGCCTCGGCCCCGAGCACAGCACATTCGACGTCCTCCACGACGAATTTCCCAACGCGAACCTTTGGGATGACAACCATGTGAGCGGAGATCACATCTCCATTGGCAATCTTCAACTGGATCTGCGGATCGGTCGCACTCGGCTCGATGCCCACCTCGCGGGCAATTGTGAGCGGCAGCGTCATCAGCGATGCTCCAGAATCGACAATCATCTCTGCCGTGTGTTCGCCACCGATGACGACCGATGCATAAAAACTGTCGCCAGCCGTTTTACGCAGTGGGATCGTCTCGATCAGGATCGATTCCTCCAGCTTCTCAAGTTGCAGCACATTCCGTGTAAAGCTTCGTGAGAGTGCCAGCTCATACGGTACTTCGGCAGACTTGTTGAGTTCGGCGATGGCCGTCTGTACGTCTGAGTTCTCTGCGAGGGTCGTGACTTCTGCCGAGGTCGTGTCGGCCAGTTGTCGCATGTCGAGCACGAGTTGGACAAAGGCCTCTCGAGCCTGCATGGTCTCCTTACGTGCCTCGTCGAGCCGTTCTGAATGCTGCTTCAGTCCCTGATTCAATTGATTGAGCTGTCCGCGAATGGCGTTCAGGGCTCCCACAAGTTTGTTGTTCAGTGCAACATTGTTCTGGTCGATGTTTGCCAGTTGCCCGCTGAGTTTGGTGTGCTCCTGTTCCAGTGACTGGATCTGAACGAGGGCCGCTTCCTTCTGTTGCTGGAGCTTCGTCTCCTCTCGATCTGTTGCAATGAGTGTCCGCCGCAGTTTGGTCACATCCCGCAACGACTTGCTTAACTCGGTCTCCGATTCGAGTTGCAGGCGATCCTTGAGGACTCGAATGCCGTGCTGTTCCAGAATTTCCTTTGCTGACGACTGTTCGGCAGAAAGATGTCTGACCGGAGCGAGACACAAAGCCCCGGAGAGCAGCAGAGTCATCATGCGTGAGACCATCATCCTCTCCTCGACATCACCAAAGATGAGAGTTGTCGTCATTGCGGGAGATGTGAACGAACAAATCTCGCTTCCTCCAATACCCTACGGCGGCGGAGTGGTCGATTTCAAGGAGAGCCCGACGGTGTGGTATGCTCTCACACCGTGAGCCAGGTCAGTAGTGAGTTCTGCAGGTTCGTCAGTCTGCTTTTGCGCCTTTCGGCATCGTCCAGACAGTCAGACCTTCAAGTGACTTGTCTGCATCTCTGCTGTCCGCGCCGACGAAGAAACTGAACACGATGGCCAGCACGGCAAAGAGGATGTTCACCACAGGGCCGACCCAGGTATTGCTGAGCGGGACCTCCCAGGGAACCCAACCCAGCCAGTTGAGAGCGAGATAGATATTGACTCCAACCGCAACGAGCAGAGCGAGAACCGCAGCCCGGTTACGGACACGTGTGGTGAAGAATCCGATCATAAACACGGCCATGAGGCAACCGTTAAAGACCGATTCGACAATCCACGCCAGTTGGTTCATGTTCTCAACAGGAATGAACTGAATCCCGATCGCCCCGAGGATCATCAGGACGGCCCCGAATGTGGCGATGGAACGAGCAACTCGCAGATAGAATCTGTCTTCGCGTCCCGGGAGAAGATAGGGACGAACGATATCCACGACCGTCACGGTGGCGATCGCGTTCAAACTGGAGTCGAGTGAGGACATCGCAGCGGCCAGCACCCCGGCGATCACCAGTCCCGCGAGGCCAGCGGGGAGTGTTGTGAAGATGAAGTGCGGAAAGACCGCATCAGTCGCCAACCCATCGACAGCCGGGTTGGGGAAACGCTGATAGTAGACGTAAACACATGTGCCGACGAAAAAGAACAACATCCAGGTGGGAACAGCCACTGCTGAAAAGATGGCTGTTGCTTTTCGAGCTTCGCGAGTCGACTTGGCCGCCACATATCGCTGCACCACATTCTGGTCGCCGGAATAAGAGAAGACCCAGGTGAAGATGCCGAGCAAACTCATCGTCCAGAAGGTGCTCTTGTTCCAGCTCCAATCGAACGACCCGAAGGAGAATTTGTTGTTTGCCGTCGCGACTTCAAAAACTTCGGAGAATCCGCCGGGAAGATGCGACACCACGTAGCCGATGCAGATCACGCCGCCAAACAACAACACGATTGCCTGCATCACGTCCGTCCAGATGACGGCTTCGATCCCGCCAGCGACCGTGTAGAAGGCGATGAAGACTCCCACACACACAATGATGATCCACAGTTCGGCTCCCGTTAGCACCTGTACAGGCAAACAAACAAGGAAAAGCACACGAGCCAATCGAAACAGCTGCGAAATGATAAACGTCACAACGCCGTATAAACGGACCCCTGTTCCATATCGCGATTCGAGATACTCAAACGCTGACGTAAGATTCCCACGACGAAAGAAGGGGATGATCACGATGATCGCGAAGATGGCTACGAGCGGGAGCGTGAGGTTCGCAACCAGTCGGCTCCAGTTTCCGGAGTACGCATCGCCAGGGAAGGCGAGGAATGTGACCGAACTGATGGTCGTTCCCAGCATGGACAAGCCGATCACCCAGCCGGGAAACGACCGATTGCCGAGGAAGTATTCTTCCGTGCTGTCGTTTTTTCGGGCGAAGTACAGACCGACACCGGCCATGCCGACCAAATAAGCCAAAATGGCAATCGCGTCGAGAGTACGAAACTCGACTTCTTGAGCAGCTTGTGCGAGCAGAGTGTTCATGGATTCAGAGAGTTGTCAGTTCATTGGTGTTCAGGAAAGTCGCGTTCGTAACGGTTCAACAGTGCAGGGACGTCATTGGGGAGCAGGTAAATCTTGCCGCGAATGCTTTTCGTCTCTCCCGGCTCGACACCGCCCAGTCGGAAATCCGCATGCAGGCAGACAATCACCCCCTGGAAGAGTTCCTGATAGGGTTCGAATGCCGTCGCAAAGAGCATCGAGTCATCGGCGGAGAAGCATCCGATGAGACCGTTTGATGGCACAAGATTGGAGAGTGGACGCGGATTCACATCGTTGCGGTCGACTCCCTGTGGAGCCCAGACCTGCCCAGGGGTATAGCGAGCTTTGGTCGCCCAGTCTTGGGTGGGCATCCGCGATAACTCGCCATCAAGAAACACAAAGCTCTTCGACAGGTACGTTTCCTGGTTGCAGCCTGTGAACTTGTCCAGGCGAATACACGGCTGTGCCCAGTGTGCTTCGCTCCGCTGATCGGTCGGGTTGGTCGCGAGGAGACGGAAGTCGACCTCATCGTGAGTTGAACGAATTTCGTGCAGGACGATCAGCCCGTCTTCGACCTCGCACTGCAGCTTGATGAACGTCTCATCCTGGCCGTCGTCGAGGCGGACAGTCCGGTGCTTCATCTTCGTGTGTTTGCCCCAGTCGGCATCGGTCGATCCGGCTCGGCAGTAAGCCTCCAGGTAATTCACCTTGATCTCACCATCGGGCAGGTTTTCTCCACGGATCGTGAGATCATTGTTTTGCCAGTCAATCTTGAGTGGCTGGCCTTCCGATCCGAACGATGCACTAGCACTCAGAAGGGCAACCGTACAAACAGCGATGATCAGCAAGCGAGCACGCATTGGAAGACCTCGATCTCAAACAGAGAGAGGCACAGCATAACGTGTCAACACGACGAGAGACAGTATGCCAGTTTCGATCTCTTCTGGATTCGATCTCTCATTCTCAAACCAGCTGATGGGGAGGCACGGAAACGCAGTCGGCTGGATTCCCGCGTGCGCGGGAATGACGTCGGTCGACTCTTACGTAAGCCCGTCGCTTCTGATGGGGGCCGACTTTTACCAGGGGGCTTCCATCATGCCGACGATCTGTCGGGCCAGAGAATCCGTGACGTCGTGCGTCGCGGTGGCCAGAGACTGTCCCACTTCGGGGGCGAATGATGTGTTTGCGAGCAACTGCACTGTATCGTTACTGAGGGGAACCTGTCGTGACGAGATGACCTGACCGCTACGCAGGTCTTCCCAGCGGACCTCAACTGCGAGCGACAGTTGCAACTCACGCGGGTCGTCAAACTTTGTTTCCGTCAAAACGTCTTTGCGGATCTCAACGATGTGACCTGTCAGTCGCGTGTCGGCTCCCGGGCCTTTGGTCAGACGATAGGGGGTTCGCTGCTGGATCTGCTTCTGTACGGCTTCGGTCAATTGCAACTCAAAGCCGCGCCGATAAGAGTCGGTCGTGAATGTCGGGACGTGGACCGTGCGAATGTCCGGCGCATATGTATTCCCAACCATGTAGCCTGCACAACCGGAGAACGTCATTGCCAGGAGCAACAGCCCCAGCAGCCAACGACGACCGGAATCGGTCGCGAACGTTCTTGGTCGGTTGTTACGCATGGAGGAAATGGGTCACAAGGACGAATGACCAGCGGAACTGGACTCACTGTCATTCATTCGTGGCGTCTTCGTCGATCGGTTTCAGCTTGGGGTCTTTGGTGACAGGCGTCAGCATTCGTCGGAAAAATCCGGGTTTCGGCGGCTGTTTTGCATCAGGATCGCCCACGATCGAGGCTCCATCGCCCGGCAGGGTGGCCCGTGCTGGTGGTGATTCGACCTTGGCTGTCTGCTGAGGAGCAGGCGTGTGCGGCACGATGCCTGTGAACACTGGCGAACCGACGGACTCATCTTTGTTGCGAAAGGGGTTTAAGGACGATGAAGGACCATTGCGACGATTGTCTGCAATCTCTTCCAGAGTCTTTCTGGCCTGCTCAGCATATTGAGAATCCGGATACTTGTTGATGATGTAGTTGCAGTGGAGCACAACCGCTGCCTCGTTCTGTTTGCTCTGATAGAACTCGACTTTGTGCCACTCCCGCTGAATTTCGATGACGCTGATACGTTCCAGTTCCTCACTCAACTTCTGACGCTGGGCCGGATCAAGATCAGGGAACAACCTTTGGGCTGTTTCCTTGAGGTCCTTCGAGCTGTTGAGAGATTTGTCGTCGTATCCCGGTCCCTCATAGGCCGCTAGACGGACGTGCGAGTCGAGCAGGTACGCATCTTTGAAGTGGGGGCTGTCCGGGTATTGTTCCCGTAAAAGCTGGTAGACACGTGCGGCTTCTACGAAGTCGCCTGTTTGCAGATGATAGTTGGCTGTCAGCATCAGAGCATCGTCCGCCAATGGTCCATTGGCATCATGCAACCAGATGGTCTGCAAGGCCTGCAACGCGCGACCGCCCGTATCAAAGAGAGGGCGCGAGTCGTCCGCAAGGTTGAAGAACGACGGCTTCTCGAAGTTCCGATCTCCCGTGCGGGGGTTCGTCTTCTGGAGTTCACCGCTGGCAAGTTCAACATTGTCATCATGCGCGTCCGGGAAGCCCATCCATGACTGGGCGATTGCAAACATGCGTCGCGTTACGTCGTCAAGGTGTCGCGATGAGGGATACCTCTCAAGCAGTCGGTCGTAGCTGTCCTGTGCCCAGGAATACTTCTTCTGACGGAACTGAGACTCCGCCACCATGAAGAGTGCGTCCTCTTCGATCGGATCGCCAAAACTGTTGGCTGCCGGATCCGAGATCCCTGATTTCAGTGATTCGGTTGCGCTCTGCCAGAAAGTAAGCCCTCGTTTGTGTCGGGCTTTCGCGAGTTTCTTGAACGCCTTCTCGGCAGCTCGGTAGTTGCCGGCGTCATAAAGCTTTTCTGCGGCCTCGTACTCAGCGAGTCCTTCGATCGCGAATTCTCCCCCACTCGCGACCGCTTCTCGTTTTTGCTGTTCCCATGAGGCCTGTTTGAGCTCACGTTCCGTCGGCCCCATGATGCCATCGATACTGGGACGATAACCGCGATCCTTCTTTTCTTCGTCCGATGCATGTGCCAGCTGGACCGAATCGTCATCAAGCTCATCCGCATTCCGTTTGGCGGGGTCACCTTTGAGAGCGGAGATGTCGAGGGTGGTCGCACATCCCGCAAGGGTCGAGACGCCAGCGAGCACAAATGCCAGCAATGCCCACTGGAGACACCGTCGTCCCCGACGAAGACCGCGCGCAGCGGGGAGGATTGTCTCTGCAGACATCGGTCCATCCATGGTCCGGGACGATTCAGTCAAAGTTCAAGTACCGCAAAGTGGTGGGCCGTCGCTCCAACACATGAGAGACGGCTGCTGTGGTGATGTGCCTGAGTTGGGTCAATTGTTCGGGGGAAGGGGTGACGTTTCGGGCGACAGCGGGATCGTCGTCCACAAGTTTTCTCAGCAGGGCGATGGCTCCTGCATCAATTGGTTGTTGTTGATACGCAGGACGTTGACAGTTGGCACAGATCAAACCTCCCTGGTTCACCCAGAAGGCAAATGTGCGTTGTTCATTGACAGGACATCCGCAGACAAGACAGGCGTCAAACTCCGGTAGACTTCCAATCTCATTGAGGAGGACAAGTTCAAACCGCAAAAGGGCAGGCTGTGCGTCTTCGTCGGATTCGAGGCTCCGCAGGGTGTCGGTGGCGACCTGATACAGGTGGGGATGGGGGTCGTATTCTTCGCTCAGACCGGACAACAACTCCGCGACGTAATACCCGCCGTACAGCGACGTGAGACTGCTTGACGAAGGCTGAAAACGGGCGATGAGTTGGGATTCGGTCAGTATGTCCAGACTGGACGATGATTTGCGCAGGAACACTATCCGAGACTCGGAAAGCAGGTCAAGGCCAGCCTCGAATGCTGAACGTAAACGCTTGGCACCCTTGGCCAATGCGCTGATCTTGCCGAAATCCCGGGTGAACAGCGTGACGACACGACTCGATTCGCTCCAGTCAGCCAGTCGAATCACCAGAGCATCGGTCTTTTCCTGTGACATGGCTGAATCGGGCTTGTGGCAATTGGCTGATGAAAAAAAGTGCAACGCAGGTCGAGCAGGGCAGATCGGCAGTCCGCAGATGGAGGAAGGGATGAATTAGGAACGCTGATTACCACTAATTCTCGCTAATTGCTACGACGCCAAATTCGTCGTGGAAATACTATTCAGGAATTAGCGAGCATTAGCGGAAATGAGTGTTCCTTTCTGCCATTTACACACCTCCACAGGCCAATTGATGAAGTTCCTTCGGTTCTGTCCGATTTCGTTTTCTTCAGTTTTCCTCATGGGCCGCGATCCGGTTTGCCGATCTTACAATTGGACGGCCGCTTGGGTCATCAGATGCTGGACACGAATTGTTCAGCGGACCCCAGCCACAGGGAATCGATTCCCTCTCTTGAGTGCCAGACAGCCTTCACATCTTTGAAGGTGAGCCGTCATCCAATTTGACACATGCGTCGAGTTGGAAACTATTCCATCAATGACACTTACGGCAAGACGCCTCCGCAGCCTGTGTAGCTTGCGCGTTTTCACCGGCCAGACGGCCTGGAGGCGAAATCATGTTGTACCGTCACGAAAATGCTCCCCGTCGCGTCGATCCCATGGCTGACATCCCTTCGGCTGCAGAGCCCCTGTTGAAGCCGAGCTTGAATCTGCGGTATGATCGTTCTCACGCAGATTCTGCCGATCACTCATCGGGTGACAAGCCCGCACTCATGGGAGAGACCGCCATGGATGTCAACGGTCGCGTTTCTGTCGGAGGGGATCACCCCGTCCGACCGATCGAACTCTCCCCCGCGCACAACGAGTCGCGTGCGGAGCGGCTGGCGCGCATCAAAGCAGAAATTGAAGCCGGGACCTATGAGACGACCGAGAAACTCGATTCGGCTGTCGAGCGGATGATGCGTGATGTTCGTTGATCGTGCGTGGTTGAGGCGATCGACAGAAACGGCTGGACGTTTCCAAATCGCCAGTCATCAATCAATCCACGACTGATCCGACCAACGAGAGATCCATGACTGAATTGACCGTCCCGAACGTCTCCGTCACTCCTATGGAGAAGTTTCAGGAATTCCTTGTGACCCGCGGCAAGCGCATGACGCGCGAACGTACAATCATCGTGGAAGAGGTCTTTGCTGACCATGAACACTTCGATGCGGAACAGTTGATCAATCGGGTCTCACAACGGCACGACAGTCGCCGCGTCAGCCGATCGACCGTCTACCGCACTCTCGAACAACTTGTGGAGGCAGGTCTGCTGAGAAGTGTCGCCCGGCAGGACAGCCGCGAGGTCTACGAACACGACTACGGCTACCCCCAGCACGACCACCTCATCTGCCGCAAGTGTGGTACACTGATTGAATTCTACAATTCAAAGATCCGGGACATTCTCGCGGAAGTCGCCCGCAAACACGGCTTCCGCATGGACGGCCACCGCCTCGAAGTCTCCGGTCTCTGCGACGAATGCTGCCGCCCACCACAGACACGGCCAGAGAAGCTGAACCTGTTGTAGAGCAACACCTCTTTCCATTCGAGGGGGTTCTCTGGTTCCCAGGCTCCAGTTTGAGAACCCCATATTCGAAACACCGTTTCGCGAAACACGAAACTTCATCCGGAAACCTGGTCGAGAAACGAAGTTTCTGCAGGGTGTCTTCCCAAACTGGAATTTGGAAACGAGACAACTGGTGGTCTGCCTCAACGACCGCTGCATGAAACAAGTGTCACCCAGATACACTCGACTCTATTCGCCGGTTACTTCGTGATTCTGTTGATCAGCGACTTCCTGCGACATGTAATCGTTTTCCGCCATAAAACTAGATTCCTCGTTGGCAACGACTTCCTCTTTCCGGACAGCACGTATGATGTGTAAATCCAACGCCCTCAAAATGAGTGGGACGTCAACAACACTCAATCATCATGCCCGAACTGCCGGACATCACGATCTATATCGAGGCGCTCGCATCGCGGGTCGTCGGGCAGGCGTTGGAGAACGTGCGCATCGCGAGTCCGTTTCTGCTGCGGACGTTTGATCCGCCGCTGGAGGAGACGTTCGGAAGGCAGGTCGTCGAAGTGCGGCGGTTGGGCAAACGCATTGCCTTCGGACTGGAGGGCGATTTGTGGCTGGTGCTGCATCTGATGATCGCTGGCCGTCTGCAATGGCAGTCATCCAAAGCCAGAATTGTCGGCAGTAAAAGTGGCCTCGCAGCGTTCGACTTTCCGTCCGGCTCACTCACTCTTACCGAAGCCGGCAGCAAGAAGCGGGCCTCGCTGCACGTCGTCAGGGGAGGGGATCTTGGCACTCATCAACCGGGCGGACTGGAGCCGCTTGAAGCGACCGAGGAGCAATTCGTCGAAGTGCTCCGTTCGTGCAATCACACACTCAAGCGGGCCCTCGCCAACCCGCGGCTGTTCAGCGGCATCGGCAACGCCTACTCAGATGAGATTCTGCACGCAGCACGCCTCTCCCCCGTCAAGCTCACTAGCAAGCTGACCGACGAGGAAGCCTCTCGTCTCTTCACAGCGACGCAGCAGACATTACTCCACTGGATCGACTTGCTCCGCGAGCAAACGGGTGATGGCTTCCCCACCAAAGTCACCGCCTTCCGCCCCGAAATGTCCACCCACGGTCGTTATCGCAAACCCTGTCCTGTCTGTGGTTCCCCCATCCAGCGCATTCGTTACGCCGACAACGAGACGAACTACTGCGCCACCTGTCAGACCGACGGCAAAGTCCTCGCCGACCGCTCCCTCTCCCGTCTCCTCAAACAGGACTGGCCCCGCCGCATCGAGGAATGGGAGTGACAGCTTTCCTTTGACCACGACCTCGATTATCAGAGTGTCAGTGAGCAGTTTGCCCGTCAGTATTACCAGCCGTGATCATGTTTACTCGCTGACGAAATTGGTCTTCTCTTCGTCTTGAGTAGACGGCACGCTGTCCAGCAACGTGACGGTGACATCATCTCCGATAAGTTGCGACCCCACTTTGTGATTCGCCTCGTAGGGCGGATCGCAGATCATCGGTGCGGGAAATGCCTTGTCATACGTCACCACCGTTGCGCCGCCAACGGTTCGACTGACGACAATCCGGACACCACCATCGGCCGAATTCATCTGACGATACGAAATCCAAGCCCCTTCGGTATCGTCGATGGGAACCTTGGCAACCAGTTCAGAAATGTCTCAGTCACATGAGCCGGTTTCATAACCGTTGAATCGTAGTGAACAGGCAGGCGAGTTGCAGGAAGCCGAGGAACAAATCATCGTG
>JAGQQG010000089.1 GCA_020426325.1 Planctomycetaceae bacterium
TATCGCTTCCTTGCCATGCCAGAGATGTAACGTGAACATCAAATCACCTCAACACCACTTTTCAAACGCGTTCTTAGAGACAATGCGACGTAATCCGAATAATGTCTGCCGACTACGTCGTATCATTCGCACTCAGGGGCCGTGAACACGTCGACGACGCCGAAGGTGCAGTATGCGTATGCGGACGGTTCGTCCAATACGGTGCGTCCGGCGAGTCTGACCTATCCGGACGGTCGGGTGGTGACGTACAATTACGGCACGGGGGGCGGCATGGAGGATGCGTGCAGCCGTGTGAGCCAGCTGGTGGACAGCGACGGCAGTTCGACCGTGCTGGCGGAGTATGAGTACCTGGGCTTGGGAACCATCGTGCAAGTGGACCATCCGCAGCCCGATCTGGAATACACGCTGATCGACCTGTCCGGCAGCACCGACCCGGACACGGGTTGGGACAACCCGTGCTACCCGTTCAAGAAGTCGGCACGGTCAACCCCTGCGACTTCGACTCAGTAACCGTAGCGGTAACTGTAGTTGAATCCTCCGTAGGGACCGTATGAGTAGCGATAGTTGTATCGCGGCGAGCCGTATCCATAGTTGGAGAACCCGTAGCGATAACTCGGATACCCATACCCGTATCGGGAGTTGTATCCGCGATTGTAGTTTCGGTAACCGTAATTCCATCCTCGGTTGTAGTTGTTGTAGTTGCGGAATGCACGGCCCCATCGACCAGCTTCGACGTTATTTGAAGCAGTCATGCCTGAGATGCAGAGTATTGACGCGGTCACCATAATCGTGAGGAAGCGTTTCATGATGCTGTTCCCTTCTTGTAAGGTTTTTCTTGATTGAAAATCTGGTGTCGTTTCAGTGCTCCGCGACTCAGGACGAATCCGCAGGATGCAGCTGAATTCATTTTCTTACTTTAGGCTGGGGGCCTCACGACGAGAGTCGGCAAAACTGACCAATATGCCGTGGGGAATACTCTGAGGGACTCACTCTTCGTGACCGTCGCTTTTCACGATGCCTGATTCGTCGTCCCCAATGAGGCAGATCAACAGGAAAGGCGTCGGCCCGCAGAGTCGGTGCAGATGTTGCCACGATCGTGTATCTTGAGCAGCCTCACGGAGACCACCTTCGTCCCGATGTCTCCATGATCCTAAAACTGCATGATGCGACATCAAGAGAGATGACCAACGTGGAAGAGATGGCGCCCTCGAGTGAAACTCCTCGTATTTCCGACGACTGGCTGGCGGTTGGTTGTGCAGCCTTATTGTTGATCGTGTCGTTTGTCGGCGTCTGGATGGCGTCCGATTGGGGGGATGGTTCAGAGGGGGCTGGGGTCTCGGTCCACAACCCGTTCGAGGCGTGGCTGTCCAAGCCGGGCAAGTGGACAAAAAGCCCGGTGGACTCATTCGTGACGACGAATGATGCAGGTGAAAAAGCTTACGGCCCTCTGGTCGGTTCTCTGGGCGTGTTTGTCACTCTCAGCGTGCTGCTCACCTTGGCCGTGCAGTATCGTGATGGTCACGGACTCACCTTCCTCAAAGGGTTCGCGGTCGTGTTTGTGCTGGCGACGGTCGCGTATGCCCTGGCCGCACAAAGCGTGGTGAAGGCCTACAACCTGGAATACGCACTGTGGGCATTGCTGGTGGGGTTGATCATCTCCAATACGATCGGCACGCCCGCTTTTGTGAAGCCTGCGGTGCGGACCGAGTTTCTGATCAAGACCGGGCTGGTGCTCCTCGGTGCGGAAGTGCTCATGTCGCGGCTGCTCGCACTCGGTCTGCCGGGCGTGTTCGTTGCGTGGGTAGTGACGCCGATCGTGCTGATCAGCACGTACATCTTCGGTCAGAAGGTGCTGAAGATGGAATCCAGGTCGCTGAACATGGTCATCTCGGCCGACATGTCGGTCTGCGGAGTCTCAGCCGCGATTGCAGCTGCTGCGGCATGCAAGGCGAAGAAGGAAGAACTGACGCTCGCGATTGGGATGTCGCTGTCGTTCACCGTCATCATGATGATCGTGATGCCGGCCTTTATCAAAGCTGTCGGCATGGGCGAGGTGCTGGGGGGGGCGTGGCTGGGGGGAACGATCGATGCCACCGGAGCGGTTGCGGCTGCTGGGGCCACGCTCGGCGACAAGGCTCTTGAGGTGGCTGCCACCGTCAAAATGATTCAGAACATCCTGATCGGCGTCTCGGCCTTCGGCATCGCCACGTACTGGGTCACGTGCGTCGAAGCGGACCCCAACGCGAATCGGCCGGACGTGATGGAGATCTGGCGGCGCTTCCCCAAGTTTGTCCTCGGCTTCGTGGCTGCCTCGGTGCTGTTCTCAATCCTTTACAGCAGCCTCGCTGCCGGTCCGGACCTCGTGGACGGGATCATTGACGGCTCGACGAAAACCTGGCGAGGCTGGTTCTTCTGTCTGGCGTTTGTGTGCATCGGGCTGGAGACGAGCTTTCGTGAGCTGATGCCGTATCTCAAAGGAGGCAAGCCGCTGGCGTTGTACGTCTGCGGTCAGACTCTCAACTTGATCCTGACACTCTTCATGGCCTGGTTGATGTTCGAGGTGGTCTTCAAAGACGTCGTCAACTGACCGGCAGAGGAACACATGCAACCAGCAGACTCACCATCCTGCACATGTGTCGCCCTCCTGATCGTGGCGTTTGCCGTGATCGGACTCGTCTGGTGTGTCGTTCTTCCGTGGGTCGCAACATTGCCTGAGATGCAGCGGCAACTGACGTTCCTTGATGAACGAGGCATCGACCCCAGCGCGATGTTCTATACGGAGCTTGAGGTAATGACCCCGATCCTTGACGAACTGGAGAGGTCTTCGAGCCAAAGTGTCCCTGCAACGAAGTGAGATGGACTATTCGACAAATCCATCACGTCTCTGTAAGACACCGGCGTTGATCTTGTTCTGTGAACTCAAGAGAATGCCGTTTGACAGTCGCTGAATTGATGGCAAGTCGTTTGAAGACTGCTCAAGTACGGTCATGGTTGGGGCCTGGGTCGGTATGATCCAGGGGTGGCATGGCGTCACAGCGATAGCCGTGTCGCCATGTTCGAGAACGGTTAAACAACATGCTCACCCGCCTGTCGGCGTGATAGCATGCCACCCCAAACCTGACGGCTCCTTCAAATTGACTCGCGAGTCACATGTTCGCTGACTTGACTTCATAATCCAGAGATCGGGCAGAGGATGAAACGGTTTTTTCTGGGGGTGCTGACGGGAATCGTCATCACCATCATGGTCGCCGGGGTCTCCGGCTATGTGCTGTTGCGACCGACGATGCCTAGCGGAAAGGCTGAGCGATTGTTTGCTGCGGTCGCGCCGGCTGAGTCCCATCCGCGACTGGCAGAGCAGACGGCAATCTTCGCGAAGCGCATCGAGGAAGTTTCGCCCGGGGTGCATGTCGCCATCGGCTATGGGTTGGCGAACGTCGTGATCATCGAGGCATCCGAGGGGCTCATTCTGATTGATGCACTAGAGAGCATTGACGCGGCGGAGGGGTTACTGCCGGAGATCAGCGACATCCGGAACCGCACCGGAAAAGAAATCACCGATGTCATCTACTCGCACTATCACCCGGATCACGTTTTCGGTTCGGGCGTGCTGTTGCGGGAGCAGACTGTGTCGCCCCGCATCTGGGCACATGAACACACGGCCGACAACGTGCACGAGATGGTGAACGTGCTGCGCCCGATCACATTTGCTCGGGGCATGCGCCAGTTCGGCGTCTATCTTCCGGAAGAGTCCTTCGAGAACGCGGGTATTGGACCGTCGCTCCACTTCTCACATAACGCGGGCATTCACTACCTCGAACCGAACGAGACGATCGGCGAACGGTTTGAAGGGACCATCGCGGGCGAGCCGGTCATCATTCAGCACGCCCCCGGCGAGACGACGGATCAGCTGTTCATCTTTCTGAAGGATCGCAACATCCTGCTCCCAGCGGACAACTACTATCACAGCTTTCCGAATCTCTACGCCATCCGGGGGACTCCTTACCGCGACATTCAGGAGTGGGCCTCGTCGATCGATCTGATGATCGCGATGAACGCAGAGATCATGGTCCCCCAGCACACGCAGCCGGTGATCGGCAAAGAGGTCATCCGCGAACACCTCACGAACTATCGCGACGCGATCCAGTATGTACACGATCAGACGATCCGCATGATTAACCGGGGAATGACACCCGACGAGATCGCAGAGACAATCGAGTTGCCGCCTCACCTCAAGAACCTGCCTTATCTCCAGGAGTTTTACGGCCGGGTCGACTGGTCGGCCCGGGCGGTCTTCGCGGGGACGCTGGGCTGGTTCTCCGGCGACCCGCAGGACCTGCTCCCCGTGTCAAAGAAACGGGAGGCGGAACTTATGGTCCGTCTCGCGGGAAACACCGATCGACTGCGCGAGGAGTTCACTAAAACGATGGAGCAGGGGGAGCCTGCCTGGGCTCTGATCCTCGCCACGCATCTTGATCGACTGGGGGAAAGCGATGCGGGCACGCTCAGGGCTGCAGCACTCGTCGCCCTCGGGGAGCGTGAGATCTCTGCCACCGGTCGCAACTACTTTCTCACAAGCGCAGCTGAGGCGGTCGGTTTTAAAATTCCCCCATCGACATCACTCCACACACCCGTCGAAGTGTTTGATGAGTTTCCGCTGGGAAACTTCCTGAGATCGCTGCAAGTCTCCTTGAAAGCGGAAGACGTGCTGAACCTGGAGACGGCGTTTGGCTACCGCTTTACGGACACGGGCGAGGAATTCACGATGCGCATCCGTCGAGGCGTCGCGATCGTCAGCGAAGGCCTGTCGGACGACCGGGCAGGCACACTGATCACGACCAGCCGAACGTTTAAGGAGATCGCGATGAACCGCCTCAAACCGGCCGCCGCGCTCGCGACGGGCCGCATCGAAGTCGACGGCGGCGTCACCGCCCTGACACGGTTTCTGGGGTACTTTGATCCGCGGTAGACATCTCGAGTGAGAGACGTCTCTGGAGGCGCAGGATTTAAGCGAACGGGCTCTACATGAACTGCTCCGTCCCCCGGATGATCGCTAATAAGCAGGTTGGCCGGGCCAGTTCGCCGGGTCGTGATCGCGACGAGACGATTCACACTCGACTTTCGACTGTCCGGAGATGATCATGCCACGCAGGTGAGCCATCCTGTGCCGCAAGATATCCGGACGAGCCCGGTCGGATCACCCGTGATTGGAATTTCAATGAGCGAATCAATACCACCAGCGGACGGCCAAGCTGTCACTCTCAAGAGGCTCTTTAGCCGCAGCACGAGCGTTACGATCGACATTGATGCATTGCCAGAGTCGATTTGGGCCGTTCTGACCGACGCGGATGGCTTCAAATCGTGGAACAGCACCATCGTTGACTTGACGGGCAAGATCGCGCCGGGAGGGAGGCTCCGGCTTCGCTCAACGCTTGTACCGGAACGAACCTTCAAATTAAGAGTCAAGGAATTTCAGCCTCCCACGCGACTCTCGTGGGGTGATGCGATGGGGACTCGCATCTTCACGCTGACTCCGAATTCGGCAAGCGGCACGCGTTTCACGATGTCCGAGACAATCGGCGGCCCCATCTTTCCGCTGTTTGCGAGAATGATCCCCCCGTTCGACGAATCATTCAATCAATTTGCCCGTGACCTTAAGGCGGCAGCAGAGGAGAACGTGTGATGCCTGACTACAAGAAGAAGATTGGCACTAAGGAATCGCCACTCGAACTGAAGACTCCACCTGGGACCAGTTCCTTTACAATGCATGTGGAAGAAAAGGACGGCGTGGACATTCTTGTCTGTACTGTGGGAAAGACGGTCCTGCACTACGATCTGCGATGCCTTGATGACTTGACCGCGATGCTCAAGAAGCACGGCGACTGGATCCCGCTCGGCAGCAAAGATGAGAAACAAGAGACGAAAGATGGCACGATCGAACATTGGGCACGTTCGGGCGACAATCCAATCGGAGGATGGTACGGCTTGAAAAAGAATTTCCGAGGTCGCTTTGCGATGTACGTTCCGCCGCTCATGGAGCATCTGGGACTCGCAGAAGTTGAGCATCATCCCCGCGACAACCGCATGCGTTTCAGGAAGACGTAATGGGACAATCAGACGGAGAACAGAATCGCCCGGCGAATTGGCTAGTTCGTGGTCGCGACGAGACGATTCACACTCAACATTCAGCTTCCAGGCGATGATTATGCCGCTAAGTTGAGCCATCCTGTATTCCGAGGTATCTCAGCCAAGCCCCAAGGGGACACACGCGAGGAACGACTGAAGAACCCCAGAATGCCGTATCGCAATGGTCCATTGAGGAACCCATAGGATGAAATGGTATCGTTTGCTCATGACAAACAGCGAAGGTGAGGAGGTCTCACTTTGCGCATTCAGGGGAGAGATACCGACTGTCCCTGATCGGGATAGTCGACCATCCACCGAGATTCTGGAATGGGATCTCGCGTCATGGGTCGGATCATATTCCATTCAGCATGATGGACCCATGAATGATTATCTGTGTACAAATCAAGAGTTGGACATCGTTTCAGCCCGAGTGCGTGATGCGGTTCAATCTCACCCGGAGATTGCGCGTGACGTTCAGTTTCTGCCAATTCATGTCCGGCGATCTACCGGAGAGGAGATTCCGGGATACAGTGTGATGAATGTTTTGCCTCGAATTGAAGCGGTCAATCGCGAAAAATGCTTTTGGCTCAAAGAGGCTGACGACATCGACCCAGAGACCGAGAAACCTCGGATCTACGCCATTGGAAGGGTAGCAGTCTATGCCAAAGCGCTGGCCGGATGCGAAGTGTTGAGACTGTTGGACTTCCCCAGTAGCATCATCTTCTCACAACGATTGGCTGACATCTGGACATCAAACCGATTTACAGGTGCGAAGCCAAGCCGTCTCGACGCCACGGATGATGAAGTGCCCAAAGGCTTCGTCTCAAAACGGCACCGACCAGCGAGACTCTTGTAACGCCCAATTGTCGGAGATTGTGCGTGAACCGTGCCACTGCTTGACTAGCCGACATGAGGTAGTGCAGGCCAGTTCGGCACTGCTCCGGCTGGGCAAGCAGTGACGAGGGGTCATTCAACGCCCTCAACTGCCCGATCGATGCAGTGGCACGTCAACACATCATGACCGGAGTCGAGCGACCTGATGGGTGTCGTCGATGCGCCGATGACTCGGTCCTCGACTCATCCATCCAAGTCGCTCCATCGCTCCAGGCACTCGTCGGGATCGCGTTACTTATCCCGTGAGTGGAAGAATCTCTCTTCCGGCTGGCGGGTGTGACAGACAGTGCACGTGTCGATCGTTCCCGCTTTTCCCTGCCAGAGGATCGCCTGTGCGTTGTCGTTCGCAGTGACGGCAGGTCCCGTTGCGTGTTGCGGACCATGGCACGAGGAACAATAGATGCCGCCATGTCCCCGCGAGTCCTTGAAGAGCTTGCCCGGCTCTTCGTAATCAAACCTCGAATTCATCTTCTTGTGGCATTCACCACAGGTCGGCAACGACTTCCAGGGGACACGATCTTCATCCGCAACTGCACTCATGCCACCGTGACAATCAACGCAAGTGATGTCGTGCGTGATATGCACATCCCGCTGGCACTCGGTTTGGGCGCCGGGATGGCACGCATAGCACGAATTCGTGGTCATTGTGGCCACACCTGCGGCTTCTCGAGCTGCGTTCTCCTGCAGCAAAGGAGCCGCGATCTGCGGATCGAGCTGGGCCAATGCGGCCTGAACTCTTGCAGAAGCATCCAGGACTGTCTGCACCGTCATGCGGGAAGCGTGCGAGCCGTGCATCGCATGCGAGAACGTACTCAAGCCGGGAACCCCCTCGGTTCCCAACGCCGGATCGGCATGGCACTTCGCACAAAGCACAGGCTTTTCCAGTTCAAGTGTCGTCCCGTGCAACCTGTCATGTGCCTTGAGGATGTCTGTCGCGACCGAGATCCCGACGGTGTTGTGGCAGAAATTACAGTTGATCTCCCAAGAGACAGGTACCACAGCTGCCGTCTCCGCCAGCTTGTTGCCCTTCTCGTTCGTGACTTCGATGCGAGCCAATTGAAACGGATTATTGACACCATTGTCGTCCAGAGGCGTGACCGGAATGCCGGTGGCTTCCCAGTAGCCACCCCGCTGCGACTCGAGTTGCCCCGTGAGGCCGTTTCCGGTCAGTCCAACGTTATTCGGGAGGGTCACGCCAAACAATTGCTGCGTGTATTCCCAGAAATTCGTTTTGTTGGAAGAAACCGTGTTCCCCGGAATTGAGTAGTGGACGTTGAGATCCCCCGTCAGGATGTTGGGTGAGCTGTCACGCTTGATGACTTGAGCCCGGAGTGTGTTGAAGGGGGGCAGAATGCACATCTCCGAGAATTCCGGGTTCATGCAGTGCATGCCCAGATCGTTGAAGCCCAGGACCGTGTAGGTTTCCGAGGATCCTCCCGAACCCCCTGAGCTTCTCCGCCGTTCTCTCGCCTCAACCACGTTATCCGGGTTGTCAATGCCAAACAGCTGAAAGCTAATGGCAATGCAACCCACGACTGTGGCGGCCAGACAGAGGCGCGCAAGCCGTCTGCGAGTGTTGGAAATCCTTGCGCCAGACATTGTGCCGTTCCTTAGAAAAGAGGTCTACCCGCGAGTTACCGCCGCTGCGGCGAATAAAACAACGTTCTGGGGTGACCCGCATGAAGATCCAGGCTTGTGTCTGAATGCTGAAGACCTTTTGGTCTTGGATGAAGTGTTTTCATCACACTGCACACAAATCAATCAAGCGGCACATCTGGACCAGCTTTAACTATGGACATAGTATTAAACTCTGGGCTTCCGGAAAGCAAGTGCAAAAAGCCGACTCACGTCAGCCTTGAACTTTTTGCAGGTTCAACCTTACTTCATCGCCCCGCTCTCCGTCTTTGCGATGCATCACTCCTGATTCGACATGCGATTGGGAGGCAGGCTACCATGCTGGCCAAGCATGTTTTTGAAGGACTGCGATCACTTCGGGAGCGATCTCATTCGTCGCAATCGCACAATCGATTTTGCTCAACTCTCGTGTTGATGGCCGAGTTCTATGAAGATCGATCGGATTGAACTGTCTCTTGTCGCAATGCCGTTGATTTCGCCGTGGCGGACGGCTTATGGCGAGGACGCTGCGATTCATGCGGTCCTTTGTCGGATGGTGAGCGGATCGATCGATGGCTGGGGCGAGTCTGCTCCATTCGCTGCCCCTTGCTACAGTCCGGAATGGGCTGGCGGAGCGTATGCACTGGTTCGGGACCGGCTCGCCCCGACGCTCATCGGCCATGACATCAGCTCTGGCGATCAACTGCAAAGTTTGCTGGCCATCTACAAGGGGAATCCCTTTGCGAAAGCCGTGCTCGATACGGCCTGGTGGAGTCTGCATGCGAAACGTGAAGGGTGTCCGCTGGCTGAGCTTTTAGGAGCGACTCGCAAAGCCATACCGGTCGGGGCCGACTTCGGCGTGATGGACAGTCAAGACGAGTTGCTGGAGAGTGTTGATCGGGCAGTCGAGGAGCGGTTTCCGCGAATCAAGTTGAAGTTTCGGCCCGGCTGGGACCTTCCCATGCTGAACGCTGTGCGTGAGCGTCAGCCCGATTATCCCATGCATATTGATTGCAACAGCGGGTATCGCATCAGTGACGCGAAGCTGTTTGAACAGGTCGATGAGTTTGGACTGGAGATGATCGAACAGCCACTGCAGCACGACGACGTGTATGACCATGCACTACTGCAGCAACGCATTCGAACACCAATTTGCCTCGATGAGAGTATTGTCTCCGTGGACCGAGCGCGGCAGGCGCTGGAACTTGGCAGTTGCGGTTACGTGAACATCAAGCCCGGACGAGTCGGGGGACTGACGAATGCGGTCGCGATCCATGATCTGTGCCGCGACGCGGGTATTCCCTGCTGGGTCGGCGGCATGCTTGAGAGTGCAGTGGGATCCGCTCATTGCACAGCCTTGGCCATGCTCGACAACTTCACCTACCCGGCGGACATCTTCCCCAGCAGCCGCTTTTATCACGAAGACCTGGCTGACCCGCCTCTTGAACTTCATCGCGACAGTGCTGGCGTCCCCAGCGTTCGAGCACCTGATGTTCTTCCCGAACCGGTCCCGGACCGTCTGCGATCACTCACGCTCGAACATTGCTTGATCAAGTAGCGTCCTTCAGTCACGATCGGTGACATTGAACGGACTGAGACCCAGTGGATGTGCTCATCCATGTCTGCTCTAATCGGCGCAGACTTGGCCACAGTGATTTCCAAGAAGGGGTAGACGCATGGAATATCGACAACTGGGAAGCAGAGGAGTGCGAGTCTCTCCGATCTGTCTCGGCACGATGATGTTTGGTGGACAGACCTCCGAAGAGGAATCGATTCGCATCGTTCATAAAGCCGTTGATCAGGGGATCAACTTCCTCGACACGGCCAACATGTATAACGCAGGCGAGTCGGAGGTGGTCCTGGGAAAAGCTATCGCCGACCGGCGTGACGCCGTCGTGCTGGCGACAAAGGGACGACAGCGAGTCGGCGATGGACCGAACGACTGGGGCGGCAGTCGACTTCATCTGCTGCGAGAGGTCGAAAAGAGTCTCCAGCGACTCAACGTCGACACGATCGACGTTTACTACCTGCACGCTCCCGATGCCACGGCTCCCATTGATGAGTCGTTACGGGCCATGGACGACATGGTTCGCAGCGGCAAGGTCAGATACGTTGCTTGCTCGAACTTCCGCGCCTGGCAATTGTGTGAGGCGATGTGGGTGAGCGACCGCCATGGCCTCGATCAGATCGCCTGCGTCCAGCCGCTGTACAACATCGTCAACCGTGACATCGAGGTGGAACTCCTGCCGTTGTGTCGACAACACGGGATTGGCGTCGTGAGTTACAGTCCACTGGCACGCGGCATACTGACGGGAAAGTATCGGCTGGGACAACCTCATCCAGAGGGAAGCCGTGCTGCTCGCAGCGACGTACGCATGCAGCAGGCCGAGCTTCGCGACGCCAGCATCGAGGTCTCACAGAAACTGGTTGAATACTGTGACCAGAAGGGGTGCTCTCCGAGTCAGTTCGCCCTGGCATGGTGTCTGGCAAACCCCCTTTTGACCTCGGTGATCGTCGGCCCCAAAACCGAAGCACAATTCGACGACAACATGGCATGCCTGAATGTGCAGATCTCAGCAGAAGACGAGGCCTTCGTCGACACGCTGGTTCCACCCGGAGAACACAGCGGAAAAGGCTTCCAGGACCCAGCGTACCCCATCACCGGACGTCCACGTTCTTGAAATGGACCGGTAAGCTGTCCAGTCGGTCATCGACAGGACAGACAACTTGGCTCCGATTTAAGGTGCAGCCGGATTGGAAGCAATTCGTTTGACAGGGCTTAATCCCTTCGTAAGAGTTGTTGTTGTGGTTCGAAGCAGCTCCATGGGACAACATTTCGCCCCATGCGACTCGTTCCTTGCTTCGATCACGTGAGGCAAATACTCCCATGAAGCGCTGCCGTCGTCGATCAATAAGTCAGTGGCCATCCGAGGCACTTGAAAGTCGAGTTCTGTTGGCTGGAGCAACCGAAGTTCGCTCCTTTGATGGCAGTGGCAACAACGTGGTCAATGACAACTGGGGGGCCGCAAACACCCAGTTGCTCCGATTAACGACAGTCGAGTACGGGCCGGGACCGGCTGCGAATGACCAGTACGGAAACATCGTGTTCCCTGCGATGGCAGTGCGTGTGGATTCGAACGGCGACACGATCAATCCACGCACCGTCAGCAATCTGATCTTCAATCAGGATGAGTCGGTCTTGAACGACCGCGGCCTGACCAGTTTCGTTTTTCAGTGGGGGCAGTTCCTCGATCATGACATGGATCTGACTGAAGACTTCGTGCCCGTCGGTCAGATGGATCCGAATGGAGTCATCGATCCGGGCAGCGAGTCAATCAGCTTTTTCGTGCCGACCGATGGAACCGAAAGCGAGTTGCCTGCTGGGACGATCATTCCTCAGTTGCGATCGCGTTTCCAGCTGGACGATGAAGGCATTGCCCAACAGATCAACCAGATCACGTCATACATTGATGCCTCGAACGTTTACGGTTCGGACGCCGAGCGTGCGGACAATCTGAGGGCGCATTACGGCGGCTTTCTGCTGACCAGCGATGGCGTGAACAACCTGGCTGACGGCAGCGGTCAGTTCCTGCCGTTGAACTACCTCGTTGACGGAAAGTTTATCGAGAACGCCTCCCCACCGACGACCGGAAACGGGGTCCCCCTGAGCCCGGATGATCTGTTCGTGGCCGGGGACGTCCGGGCCAATGAACAGCCCGGGCTGACAACGTTGCATACGTTGTTCGTCCGCGAGCACAATTATCAGGCGACACGACTGGCGAAGGTATTCGGCTACTCCTCGAAGGATCTCGGCAAGCCGAAAGTCGATGAGCGGATTTTCCAGGCAGCTCGTGCCATCGTAATCGCTGAGATTCAGTCGATCACATACAACGAATTTCTGCCGTCGCTCCTCGGGCCGGATCAACTGGCCAGTTATCGCGGGTATCAGGCAGAAGTCAACGCGAGCATCGCTAATCTCTTTTCGGCATCGCTGTATCGCGTGGGGCACACGATGCTTCCGAATGAATTGCTCGTGCTCCAGCCGGATGGCAGTCCGGTCGCGGATGACAGCGACGTGCTCGGCTCGCAGGTAATTGGCGGTCAGGTCTCTCTGGGTGATGCATTTTTCAACCCCGAGCTGATCACACAATATGGCATCGAGTCTTATCTGACGGGTCTCTCGACGCAGCAGATTCAGGAAATCGACAACCTGATTGTGGACGGGGTACGTAACCTGCTGTTTGATCCGCCGGCCGCAGTCGACCTGGGAGCGACCAACCTGCAACGCGGTCGCGATCACGGCCTCGCGGACTACAACGAAGTCCGTCGCAACTTCGGGCTCGAACCAATGACTGACTTTGCACAGATTACAAGCGACTCATCCCTGGCCGCAGCACTGGCGATGGCCTACGACGGTAACATCGACAACATCGACGTGTTTGCTGGCGCCATCTCCGAGGATCACATCTCCGGTGGCAGTGTGGGGGAACTCATGCAGGCTGTGCTCGTCGATCAGTTCACGCGTCTGCGAGACGGAGATCGCTTCTACTTCGAGAATCAATTTGGCGGTAAGCAACTGGCGGTCATCCAGAACACCCGGCTTTCGGACATCATCCGACGGAACACGACACTGGACAACGTGGCTGACGAGGTCTTTCGCTCCGAGGACGTGTTCACCTACCGGGCCCAGGAAGGGCAGGGGAGTGCAAACATCACACTCCGCGTCGGAAAGGGTGAACTGCAGGTCACGCAGGGTGCCTCCGGTAAAGTGCTCGCATCTCAGCCGGTCGCGGACACCAGCATTGTGGTGATCTATGGAACGGGCAGGAACGACACAATCCGCATCGACGCCAGCGTTGCCACAGGATTTGCCGGGTCAGTCGAAGTCCACGGAGGAAACGGTCGCGACCGCTTGATCGTCGACGGCTCGCGAAAGGCGGATAACATCGCGATCGAACCCACCGAAATCAATGTGAATGGTCTCCCGATCTTCTACGGGAACGTTGAGCAGGTGATGATTTACATGGGACGCGGGAACGACATCGCCTCGGTGAGTGATCAGATGCAGGTGAACGTGACGGTTTATGGTGGTGCCGGGGCGGACCTTCTGATTGGCGGTGACTCCCCTGGGAATCTGCTGAAGACGTACGACATCTGGACCATGATGCAGGACGACTCCACCCGACTCAGCCGGATGGGAAGTCTGATCAACACTCCAAGTGAAGGCCTCACCGATGCATTGATCGACAGTCGGAAAGTCAACTGGCAGCGCGATCAGCAAGAAGATTTGATTTCCCTCTCGACAATCGTCGCAACTCGGCTCCTCCAGTGATTGACAGTCACTGCTCAGCGATGCAGTACAGAAACCTGTTCGACCTCAGGAACAGTTCATCGCCGCTGATGGCAGGGGTTCCGCAGAAGGAGGAGTCGTCGTCATCATCCACGATAAGGTTCTTGGCGACCGGTTCTCCAAAGCCATGATCCCCAGGATCGCTGGCATAGCTCCGCAGGCTCTGCAGCCTTTTATGGAACGGGTAAGGAATCCGAACGGTCAAGATGCAATGATCTTCGTGCGGAACATGAAGCATAGGACTTGATGAACAGAATTACTGAGGCGACAATGCCACTCTGGTACAGGCTGACTCAAACGCCCTCGATCCCTCATTCGAAGAGCGAGACATGAAGAAATGCCCTGCTTGCACCTTTGATCTGACCCAGACAGATTACGAAGGCTTCCGGATTCTGCAGTGCGGTCAATGTTTCGGGCATCTCGTCCCGGTCCAGCGGTTCGAGGCCATCAAACGTCTGGAGGGAAAATCCCTGGACGAGTTGAAGGACGAAGTCGATTCGAGCCTGCACGAAGATTGCGCTTCGCACGTCAAATGCCCACGGTGCTATCGGCGGATGGATAAACAAACGGTCGATCTTCCTTTGGTCGACTTTCAGACAGACCTCTGTCGCACGTGCCAACTCGTGTGGCTCGACGGGGGAGAACTCGCACTGGTCCAGCTTGCGTATCAGATCAGGAACAATTTCATCGACGCACAGGAACTCAAACGGAGGATGAACGAACTGGAAGCGACTCCGGATCGCAAGGCTCAGTTCGAGCAGAATCTGGCGAACCTGCCCAAATCTCAAAATCCGCTTGTCGAGGCCTTGGAAGAAGAATGCCATCGACTGCTGGAATCCTTTGGGAGTCGGTGGCATTGACCACCCTCCAGGACGTCACCCGCGAGAACTGGCGAGCCTGCATTCGGCTGGAGATGCACGAGCATCAGCAGGGGTTTGTCGCGAGCAACGTCGGCACGATTGCGGAGTCCCGGTTCGAGCCGCACTTCGTCCTGCGGGCCATTTACGCGGAGGACAAAGTCGTCGGCATGCTCGCCTACTGCCCGGAAGACGACCCGCCGGCCCCGACGCTGTACTGGATCTTCCGCCTGATGATCGACAAGCACCACCAGGGCCAGGGCATCGGCACCGCCGCCATGCGTCTGGCCATCAAAGAGATCCGAGAACTCGGTGCTCACAAAGTCAGAACGATGCACAAACCATCCAATGAAATCGCCGCAGCTCTGTACCCAAAACTCGGCTTCCAGCAAATCGGCTTCCACGATGATGGCGATGTGTTGCTCGAATTGGAGCTTCAATGATGAATTCGTAGATCATGTTTGACATGACAAATAGGAGACCTGGATCGCTCCCTGAAACATTCGATCGTGTTGAGGATATCTACGGAACTCCGGTTGGGCGAACCTGCCGCCTGAAATCAACTTCCAGACCACAACACATGACAAGCATCTCAGGCAGAGGATACTCTTGCCACATCGAAAATCTGAAGTCAGCTTGAATCGCCACTGAGTGGTGTGCGATCCTCAATTCTACGCGGGAGAATCTCTATGTATTCACACTCGTGGATCGTGTTGCTGTTCGGCGTCGCGCTGGTGATCACTCCGCCAGCGGCACACGCCGCTGACGAAGATTCGGAAACAACGAAAGAAAACCCAGGATTCTCGTTGTCAGAGCAACAGTGGCAAACAATCGATGAATCGGTCGACCGGGCGCTGAAGTTTTTGATCACACAGCAGGACCAAGACGGCTCTTTCCCTACTTTCCAGACAGGTCAGCCGGGCGTGACGAGTTTGTGTGTGCTCGCTTATCTGTCGCGAGGGCATGTTCCCGGCGAGGGACCCTACGGCGATGCGATCACTCGTGCGATCAACTTTGTCTTATCCAAACAGCGAGACGATGGACTGTTGTTCGATATTCCCATCGGCCAGTTCTATTCAGACGGTTCCCCTGCAAAAACCGGGATCTACAATCACGCGATCGCTGGACTGATGCTGGCGGAAATCTACGGCATGGGCACCTCAAAACACGACGAACGGATTCGCGTTGCCGTCGACAAGGGGATTGATTTCACCCTGAAACATCAAAGCCGATACCGACGCAACCCCGAGGAACAGGGGGGCTGGCGGTATCTGAGGCTTCGCCCCGATCATCGCAGTGATGCTGACCTGTCGATCACGTCCTGGCAACTGCTGTTTCTGCGATCTGCCAAGAACGCCGAGTTTGACGTTCCTCAACTGCCGATCGACAACGCGATGGCCTATGTGGAGCGATGCTATGATCCTCAAGCCGGGACGTTTGTGTATTGCATTGTCTCAGGTCGCCACACAACCCCTGCGATGGCCGGTGCCGGAATCATCTCGCTCTCCATGGGAGGCCGGCATAACTCCGAGCCGGCCATTCGCGCCGGGGAATGGATGGCCCGACAGCGATTCGACCAATACCGCGGGGTGGAACGCTACCACTACAGCGCTTACTACTGCAGCCAGGCAGCGTATCAACTGGGAGGTGACTACTGGTCACGCTTCTATCCGCCGCTGATGAAGACTCTTGTCGATAACCAGCGACCGGATGGCTCCTGGACGGTCGGCAATGAGGATGCACGATACGGCAACGCCTACTCGACAGCCCTCGGCGTCCTGGCACTCACGCCGCCATATCAGATCCTGCCGATCTACCAAAGGTGAGCCGAGCCAGAAAAAATCCGATCACAGGGTGACCAGAGCTAGCGACGGTTGGGCCGCGAAGCAGGTGGGGAAGACTCCTCGTTGCACCCGTGATCACGAATCCAAGGTAGGATGAGTAGCCGTGGATCGATTTCATGTCTTCACTGACCAGGTTGAGTGGCATGCTCTCATGCCGAGAGACAGGTGAGCATGCAGGCAGAGCGCCTGCACATGGCGACCCGACTGCCGTCGTGACGCCATGCCACCCAAAACGAGGGCACCCGGCGCTTTGTTATCCGTCGATTATCGGGACTCGGTACTTTGTGTGTAGCTTGCTGAGAACAAGGTCCACATCGGCATCCTGCGTGAAACCATCTTCGTCGTACAGCACGCGAAGACTAAGGTTTACGCCAGAATAATGCCGCAGCAGCATCATTTGCATGGTTAGCAGCACGAGACGCGTAGATATTCCGATCACATTTGGTTCTTGGGATGTTTTTCCGCACCAATGTCCAACATCGTCTGGATACGGGAATGAGGCCGAGCCATGCGCAAACTCATTACGGACTTTGCGCACGAAGTCGAGCGCTGAACCGGCAATTGTCATGTGGGGCGGATAGGGAGCTGTCGGAAGTGCGCTCGCGAATTGGGGGAACTGAGTCAAGAGCGTTCGAAGCGAGTCTATCCGTACAGAATATCCTTCGATCGGATTCGATTGAGTCAAATAGTAGACGGAACGAACTACGAGACTGTTAGCGCCATTCGGACGAATGTTGGGTGGGATCGAGGGTGGATTGACAAACTTGGCAGTTGTTTCAAACGCACCCCACGCAAAATTGAAGATCGAAAGCTGTGTTGCCAAGCGAGTCAGCAGTTCGCTGCGTGCGTCCTCAAATTCGCGCGCCATTCCGCAATACATGAGCGAATCATCGAAGCGACCGGTCAGAATCTCGACGTTGCAGACGCCCGAAGCAAGGTTGAGCCAATCAGCAGCGAGTAGCATCGACGCACCGCTCGACTTTCGATCAGTTTGCGATAGTTCGGCGAGCGTCTGCGAGAGAACAGCGCAGTGTTCTTGGAGTTCCAAAAGAGTGTCGTCCATGTCTATCTCGCGACGTAGTTCGTGTACACGTGCTCAAGGGTGATAGAGTGCAAGCAGTCCAGACAGGTTCGCGTAAGACGGATAACGACGGCGGTAACCGAGTCGCCGCCAAGAAACTATGAGTTCAAGAAACGCGTTGTCGGCGACTTCGGTTCACCGCTTGGTTATTTGCCAGTTACGGTCTCACATCGAAGTTGCATTCGATTTCGATTTGTGCATCAGGTTTGCTGCCATCGTAGTGGTTGACGTCCTGTGTACGCGCTGTCCATCGAATCCGGAATGTCCGATCGCCCGAACGCGATAAAACAGTTACGCGATTGTCTCGAAGTGGTTGATGTTCATAGTAGTAGAATATCGCCTCACATGAATCCTCGTCGTCGTTGGCTGTTCCCACTCGATGAAACTCATGCCCGACAAAATCGTTGATGTCGAAGGCAGAGATCGGTATTCCAAGTTCAGCATTTGGAGCAGCCAAAAAGCCGGCAGTGTCATCACATGGTTGGGCACCGTCGCGTACGGTTTCAATTTCGAACCAGAGCATGAGGTCATCGCCTGATCCGACAGTGAAGCATTTCGCAACCCCGATCGCGAAGTGTTCAGTTCCGTTGAATCGGTGAATCTGAAGATCACTCATATAGTTGTGAGGCAAATAACGTCAGGGATCAGCGGGCGGCGGGAGTTGACATTGATCTCATCAAAAACCGCTCTACCGCCGCTCCGTTGCATCCCATGGTTCGTCGTGTTTTGGAAGCGGCAAACGGGCGAACATCACCCTGGGCCTGTGACGCAAGTATATCGAGCATGTTCGAGCGTTCAAATTGGAATTGACGCGGTGCGCCTACGATTAAGCCCTGATTCGCTAATTCGTATCCAAACTCGCGCACGATCAGATTGCACCAGCGAACGCAAAGATTAAGAACGTGACAAGCACCGCAGTAAATCCGCAAACGAGTAGCCTCAATCCGTATCCTCTGCTTCGAGACATTTCAACAGTCATGTCGAAATTGTCATCGTCCTGCAAGCGATGCCTTGAAGCGATGCGTGACCATGCGTATGCAATCACGATCCACAGGACAATGACCGTCGCAGCAAAAGCGAGGTGTTCCACGGGCAATCACGCTTGCGAAGTGTTAAGAGCGGCTTAGTGATCGAGTAATCCCTCATCGACGAACTATGTGTTTATCCGGGTCCGGTTAATCCCGGCCATTTGCCAGTTAATCTGCGAACACTTCCATTCAAAAACAAATGGAACTCATATCCACTTCCTAAGTTACCGTGATTCTGATCAAAACACCACTGAGTGTTAACAGGCATCAATCATCCTGTTAACCTGCGCAGGGTGGTCCGACCGGAGGTCACGACGGTTGGATCGCGTAGCGACAGGACGAATCACACTCCGCATTCGAGAGTTCTAGGTCGATCGTCTGCACAGTGGGGTTCGTCTTGTGCCTTCGGCACCCAGCCGTGGTCGGCTGGGCCACCCGTTCGGTGGTCGTTAGTCTTTTGCGTTCTTGTGCCGCAGCAACTCGGGTGGGAAGTTGGCGGGCCGTGAGCCGGTTTTGAGTCTGAGATTCTGGCCCATGTTGCGTTTCTCGCTGAAGGGGACGCGGGCTGCGTCGGCTTCGGCGAGGAGTTTATGTAGATCAGCGCGCATTTGTTGGATGCGGTCTTTCTGATCCGGGGCGAAGATCAGGTTGTGCTTTTCTTCGGGGTCGGTTTGGAGGTCGTAGAGTTCGTCGATGTCCCAGATGCCGTGGTATTGGATGAACTTGTAGCGGTCCGAGCGGAGGGCGAACGTCGTGGGCGTCTGGGGGAAGTTGTATTCCCAGTAGTATTCGTAGAGCAGATTCTTTCGCCACTTGGATGCATCGAGGTCTCCCGCCGCGAGGTCGAGGAAGCTTTGGCCGTCCATGTTGTCGAGGGTCTTGACGCCGGCGGCTGCGAGGCAGGTGGGGCCGATGTCGATGTTGGCGACCACTTCATTCAGTACGGTGCCGGGTTTCCACTTGCCCGGATAAACGCCGACGAGGGGCACGCGGATCGAGGCTTCGTAGGCGGTCCGCTTGTCGATGAGGCCGTGCTCGCCCCATTGAAAGCCGTTGTCCCCCATGTACATCACAAGTGTGTTGTCACTGACTCCGTTGTCTGCGAGCCACTGCCGCACGCGGGCAATCGACTCATCCACACTGAGCATGGCTTCGCAGTACAACCGGTAGTGCTCAGCAATGTCTGTGTCCTCGTGATAGGCGAACTCGACACCGTGCCAGCTGTTGCGCTGGTTCTTGAGCCACAGCGGCTTGCCCTCGTAGTTCTCCTCGGTGTTGGCCATCGTGCTCGGCTCGGGCAGAGGCCGATCCTTGTATCGCCCAGCATGCCGTTCGGCCGGGTGAAACATGCCGTGCACACCTTTGTGCGAGAGGTACATGAAGAACGGCTTCTCCTGCTGCTTGACGTCATCAAGCCAGTTGATGGCATAGTCGGTCAGTTCATCCGTGATGTAACCCTGCTGCGGCACCTGCTCGCCGTTGACGTTCAGGCTCCAGTTCGGGAGATTCTCCGGAGGGTAGTAATGCCCCTGTCCGCGAAAGCTGACCCATTCATCGAACCCGGGTCGCGGAGCGTCGGAGTGCCCTCCCATGTGCCATTTGCCGAAGAAGCCGGTCGCGTACCCCGCCTGCTGGAGGAGTTGCGGGAAGAAGACCGTCCCCGGCGGCGTCAGCACGTTGTTGTCGACCACGCCGTGGTGATGCATGTACTGGCCGGTCAGGATCGACGCACGGCTGGGTGAGCACAGCGACGTCGTGACCATCGCATTCTTGAAGTAGACGCCATCCCTGGCCATCGTATCCATCGCGGGCGTCTCGACAAACGGATGCCCGAGAAAACCCATCACGTCAAAGCGATGATCGTCGGAAAGAATGAAGACGATGTTCGGCCGCTCTTCCGCGAACAGACCTGCTTCTGAAATGAGAGCCAGGCAGGTAGCGAACAGTAACACCACGAAAGAGCCAATCGTTCTGGGCGTCGAATGCATGCACAACTCCGGAGACCGCGGGTCTCCTCAACGTTCTGTGGGGAATGAGACATTGATTCAATCATCACTGTAGCGTGCGTGCTCAATCCAATCGACCGACCTCGAGAAACGATGTCAGGCTCGTTGATCGAGGAACGTCCTTGCAATCGAGGACCATCGAGCATAGACCTGTCTTGAACCAATTCGATTAACCTCAATCACCAGACAAACCAAATCCATGGTCGTCGCTTCGCTGGTCCCTGAACTTGCTACACTTCTGCACTTCATCGTTGCGACGTGCATCTCTGCACGTGTCATCATGCGAAAGCCTGCAGTGGGGGTCGCGCTGGCGTGGATGTTTCTGGTCACTGCGATTCCGCTGCTGGGAGCGGTCTGTTATCTGCTGATCGGCGAACGCCGGGTCGGGGCGCGGCGTGCCCGTCGCATCGCCCGCCTGAGAACGGATTACGCACGCCTGGCACAAGCGGTCATTGACCGGGGCATGACGGAACTCGACTGGGACGCTCATCGTCCCGAAGCCCAAGGCATGGATCGACTGGGAACATCTCTTGTCGGCATCCCCACCGTCGCCGGAAGTACGGGACGCCTGTTGACCGATGCACAAGAGATCCTGAGCAGTCTCGTCACCGACATCGACGCAGCCAGGAAGAGCATCCTGATTGAGTTTTACATCTGGAATGAAGGAGGGCTGGCTGACGAGGTAATTAATGCCTTGATCCGCGCGGCTCAACGAGGCGTTTCGTGCCGTGTGCTCATCGACGCAATTGGTGCCCGCCCCTGGTGGAAAGGCACTCAACCGGACCAATTGCGACAAGCGGGAGTGAATGTGCAGGCTGCTCTCCCCGCAGGACTCTGGCAGATGGTTTTCGGCCGGAATGACCTGCGATTGCATCGCAAGATCGTCGTGATCGATGGTGAAGTGGCCTATACTGGCAGCATGAATCTCGTCGACCCCCGCTTCTTCAAGCAGGATGCAGACGTCGGTCAATGGGTCGATGCGATGCTACGCGTCGAAGGGACGATTGTGGTCCCGTTGGCGCTCGTCATGATTGGCGACTGGATGCTGGAGACCGACGAAACCATCGAGAAAATTGTTGAGACCGCCGGTCTGAAGTTTGTCGAACCGCAGGGGAAGTCCGATGCTCAAGTGGTTCCGTCCGGACCTGTCGAGACGGATGACGGCCTGTTACAGATGCTGTTGGCACTCGTGAACGCAGCACGCGAGGAACTCGTCCTCACGACGCCCTACTTTGTGCCGGATGAGTCCCTGATGCGGGCGATTCGCGGAGCAGCGGGACGCGGAGTGCAGGTGCACCTGATTCTCCCGGAGAAAGTCGATTCGCTGCTGACTCGCTATGCCAGCCGTTCCTACTACGAAGAACTGATGGACGTCGGGGTCAACATCCACCTGTATCGCAAGGGTCTGTTACACACCAAGTCGATCACGGCTGATCGCAGCCTCTCCATGTTCGGCACGGTCAACCTTGACATGCGCAGCCTGTGGCTGAATTACGAGGTGTCTCTGTTCGTCTATGGACAGGCATTCGGAGAACATCTGCACTCACTTCAGCAGTCCTACATCGATGAGAGCGATCAACTCGATGTGTCAACTTGGGGACGACGTCCTTATCACGAAAAACTGCTGGAGAACACGTTGCGGCTCGTCAGCCCGGTGTTGTGAGGATTGACGATGCAATCTCTGCAGGCACGGGTGAGGCTTTGCTGGTGAGCATCGCTCACTTTACTTGCTGATGTCCATTTCACGGCTGACCTCGGCGATTGCTGAGAGCAACTCGTCGATGTCCTCCGGGTGCACGTTGCCGATGGTCCCGATGCGGAAGGTGTCTGCGTTGGTGACTTTGCCGGGATAGATCACGAAGCGGCGGGCTTTGAGTTGGTCATAGAACTGTGAGAAATTGAAGGACGCGGTCGGGAACAGGAAGGACGTGATGATGGGGGAGTGCAGGGCGTCAGTCAGGAGCGTCCCGAAGCCCAGCTCTCGCATACCGGCGACGAGTCGACGTTGATTGGCAGTGTACCGCTGCTCACGGGCTGAGGTGCCTCCCTCGGCTTCGAGTTCTGATAACGCCTGAGCAAAGGCACGAACCACGTGTGTCGGTGAGGTGTATCGCCATTTGCCACCCCCTGCTTCCATGGTTTGCCACTGGTCGTAGAGATCGAGACTTAAAGACCGTGCCCAGCCTTGTGTCTGTTCGAATTTGGACCGGCGAGAGATCACAAACCCGAAGCCGGGCACGCCCTGAATGCATTTGTTCGCCGACGAGATGAGATAGTCAGCCGACATCGACTCCATCGACATCTCCATCCCACCGAAGGAGGACATCGCGTCGAGGATGAAGACTTTCCCGTGCCGCTTGACACACGCGCCAATCTCAGCAGCCGGGTTGAGCATGCCGGTCGTGGTCTCACAGTGCACCATCGCGACGTGGGTGATCTCCGGGTGCTGTTCGAGATGCGATTCGATGATCTCAACCTGCGGCAGTTCGGTCTCACGAAAGGCCGCCTCGATGGTTTTGATCTTCAGCCTTTGGGCAATCTGCAGAATGCGTTTGCCGTACGCGCCGTTGTTGACCACCAGCAGGCAGCCTTCGGGAGGAATGACCGACCCGACCGTCGCCTCAACCGCAAACGTGCCACTCCCCTGCATGAGCACCGTCGTGAAGTCGTCCGATGCACTCGCCAGCCGCGTGAGCTGAGTCCTGACGTCATTGACGAGACTGTTGTAGTCCACGTCCCACGTCGAATAGTCACGGAGCATCGCTTCGCGCACGGTCCGAGTCGTTGTGAGCGGACCGGGAGTCAGCAGCAGGTAAGGGATGTCGTCGTCCATGAATCAGCCTTGTCAGCGTGCCTTATGTCAGTGCGGGAGGAGTAGTCCGAGAAATATTACGGAAGTGACATCGCAAAAGGATTCTCCGTCGCACGGTTCAGCCGCAACAGTTCTTTCCGCATGCGTGCGAGTTCGTCTGCGTGAGCCGGGTTATGAGCGACATTCGTCCGCTCGTCCGGGTCTTCTGCCAGATGATACAACTCATCCGCCCCCTCCAACTCTGGATAATGCACGTACTTCCAGTCACTCGTGCGAACGCCGAAGTATGTCGGGCAATGGGGCGTGATCTTCTCGACGAAGTACTCGAACAGGAACGAATCACGCCAGAGGGACTCCGGCTTCTGTAACTTCGTGATGAGCGACCGCCCATCAAAAGGCGTGTCCCACTCAACGCCAGCCAGTTCCAGCAAGGTCGGAGCAATGTCGAGGCTCAACACCATGTCATCAACCTGTGTTCCGGGTGAGATGAGTGCGGGATAGCGAACGACGAGAGGGATCCGCAGACTCGGATCGTAGGGCCATCTCTTCTGTCGAATAAGTCCGCACTCTCCGTGCAGATATCCCTGATCGCTGGTGAAGATGACGATCGTCTTATCCAGGATGCCTTTCCGCTCAAGTACCTCGTAAAGGCGTCCAATTCCCTCATCGACCGCTGTCAGACACCGCAACTGATCACGCACGACCGTTTCGAGATCGTTGGGCCTCCCGCGACGCGGCTCTGCACGTTCGGGACTCGCATCCGGCAGTTCAAACCACAACGGCGTGGCAGGCTCAGGCATCTCGCGGGTCAACGCAACCTTGCCGCGAAGCGACGCCTCATCGACGACAGGCTCAGGAACTTCGACATCGTTGTACAGATCCTCATGACGTTCAGCCGGCAGGAACGGATAGTGAACCGCCTCGTGAGACAGAAACAGACAGAACGGTCGTTCGTGGTCCTGTTCGACGAACTCGACAGCCCAGTCGGAAATCAAATCGGTGAGATAGCCGTCAGTCTGCTTGCGTTCGTCGTCGATGATCACCACCGGGTCCACAAACTGTCCCTGCCCTTTGAAACTGATCCAGTGATCGAAGCCGGGACGGCGTGTGTCGTCGAAGCCCATGTGCCATTTACCGATGTACGCAGTCTCATAGTCGGCCTCTTCCCGCAGGATGCGCGGGAACGTCATCAATCGATGGCTGAGCACATGCAATCCCTGTCCATCGTTGTTGACGATGTGGTGCTGGTGCGTATGCAGACCGGTGAGAAAGCTCGCACGGCTCGGTGAGCAGAGAGGTGTCGTCGCGAATGCCTGAGTAAAATTGGCTCCCTCAGCGGCAAGCCGGTCAATGTTTGGTGTGCGGACATGCGGATGACCGTTGCATCCCAACAAGTCGTATCGCAAGTCATCCGCGATGATGAACACGATGTTGGGACCATGTTGTGCGGCATCGACCTCCAGCTGTGCTCCCATCAGGAACACTATGAAAACACAGACGGCGATCGATCTCGACAGCAACTTCATAGAAAAAAACACTCCCATCACTCGACTCGCATGATTCGCTGTCCGGTGAACTCTCGCCCCAGGTAATCTGTCGCACGCACTTCCAGCGAATGAGTGCCGACGGTCAAGCCATCGGGCAGCCCGATCTGCCAGACGTGTGTCGACGGCTTCGGTTTGGGGAGCGCTCGCCAGGCTTCCTTCTTGGCGAGGAGTTCGGCTTCGCGATCAAAGGTGCGTTGAAACTTCGGATCAACCACATCAACTTTGGTCATCCGTCGCCACTCGCCGTCACCGACGCGGAGTTCCACCGCTGACTTCTCCGAGCCGTTGAAGTAGTTGACGGAAATCGTTTGCTGCGACAGGTCTGCCGTTGTTACGAAATCCGGGGCGTCAATCTCCATTTGATAGTCCGGTGAACGACCGGCAGCACGAAAGTCGAGCGTGTAGTCCGTCCCATCGAACGTAAGCAGCGAGTATCCGTTCGGAGCACCGTCGGCCATCGTCGTGTGGGGAATGCCTCGTTCGTCCGGCGCACCGCTCCACCAGCTGCCGCAGACGGTCACGTTGATGATGTGATGATGCGGCTGCGGCCCCTCCCAGCCATCGTCGTGAGTGATCCACACATGTTCATGCGTATGGGTGTGACCGGAGATCGAAATGCAGAACGGCCGCTGCTCGATGAGTCGATACAACCCATGACGATCTTCGGTGTCCGTCAGCGGGATATGCATCATCAGCACGACCATCTGATCCTCAGGGATCTGCTCCAGGTCTGTACGGATGAACTCCAGTTGCTCCGGTCCAATGCCCCCCTGATACGAGCTTTCGCCGCTGGCCGGGTTGTGAATCCAGTCGATGTTGTCCAGCACCAGAAAGTGCGTCGGCCCGTAATCGAAGGCATAGTACGATGGGCCGTAGACTCGCTCGTAGGTCTCGTTCACCAATCGTCGAGTCTTGGCATCCTGGTTGATGTCGTGATTGCCAATGACGTTGTACCACGGAATGCCCAGCAGCGCGATCGTCCGATTGAGCGGCTGCATCACGTTAAGATCATCAAACACGATATCGCCAAGAGTGACACCAAACGCTGCGTCG
>JAGQQG010000008.1 GCA_020426325.1 Planctomycetaceae bacterium
GATATGTCCCATTGGAAGGCCTCATCGACCGGGGGGCCGAACTGGCCCGTCAACAAAAGGAGGCCGAGAAGATCCGCAAGCACATCCAGGGGACCGAAGGCAAACTCAGCAACGAGAAGTTCACCGCCAACGCCCCGGACGACGTCGTCGCCGGCGTGCGCGAGACACTGGAGAACCTCAAGCGGCAACTGGCGAGTGTGGAAGAGATCATCGCTGACCTTTCGTAGCTGGATTCGCCAGAATTCAGTACGTCGGTCTGAACTCTGGCGAGTTCAGATACGGAGTTCGATCGCCGAAAGTGCCGGGTTCAATCTCGTAGTAACCCGACAGTTGCACACCTTCGCGAGTGATCTCGCCGTTGAGTTGGCTGTGTTGCGGCTCGGGAGTCAGTGCGGACCATGAGTCGGCGCGGCGTCGGATGACGAGGACACGACGAACGTCCCACGGTTGGTTGTCGTCGAACGGCATGAGGCGTGGCTTGAGATCCGCAGCCTGCGACTGGAGTTCGCTCAGCTGAAAGGGATGTAGCACCGGGGCAACGAAGATGGGCTGCGTCCCTTCGCCACCACCGAAGTCCCGAAGCATCGACCGTGTCACGCTGTCGCCCCAGTAGGTGACTTCGAAGCCGAGGTGATCGGCTCCTCGCAGGCCACCGACCAGCAGGTTGTAATAGCTGAGTTGCACCGGGTGCATGGCGATTGAGCCGTAGGACTGACAGAGGAGCAGGACCGTCAGAGCAATTGTGGCCGTTCGGGATGACCAGCGTTGCGCGAGCCATTCCCACAACAGACTGCCTCCGCGTCCGATGAGGATTGCCCACAAAGGGAAAACCATCAGGAACAGTCGAGTGCCGTCGTAGACGGTGATGCCGGGCAGGGCAAAGAACAAGAGGGGCCAGAGCACGTTGAGGGTGATCAACTGTGTGATTCGGCGATCGGGTTTCGGGTGTCGGGTGTCGCTGTCCTCTTCTGAAACCCGAACGCCGAACGCCGACAGCCGATCTCCAATAGCTCCCAACACGCCCAACACGTGCAACCCGACGGGCACCGTGACCGCGAACATCACGACCGGGTAATGCCATGGAACGTCAGTGTCGGCCCACTTTTGGCCCATGTACCAGCAGTAGAGTGTGAGTCGGTCGGTCGTGCGGCCGAGGTATTCGCTGACGTGGGCGACCGGATCGAGCCACAGCCAGGGCCAGCTGACGAAGAAAACCGCGACGCCAGTCAGACCGAAGAGGATGATGGGCAGGATGGCCCGCAGTCGCCAGTGCCAGAGTGCCCACAGGGCGATGGGAATCGGGAGCAGGATGCCTTGAATCTTCGTCAGCAGGGTGAGTCCGAGCAGCACGCCGCTGAGCATGACTGGTCCCCAATTTGGACGGTCGCCTCGTGTCCATCGGTCAGCGACGTACAAGACTGTGGCGACATAGAACAGATTGGTGAATGTCTCCAGCGAGGCGATGTGGGCATGGGCGAACAGTCGGGGCATGAGGACCATGCTCAGGGCGGCAATCAATCCCGCAATGCGGCCATACCAGCGGGAGGTTGTCCACCCGATGAGGAGGATGGTCAGTGCGAAACCACAAGCGGAGGCGACCCGTCCGCAGGTGACGGCGACGGAGTCTACCGGCACGGTGGGGTGGAGCAGGGGCCATGAGAGTTCGTGAGCGAGGCCGATCAGCACGCGACCGAGGGGCGGATGATCGGGGTTGTAGACTTCTGCCCCGAAGATCTCGCGGATACTGTCCATGTGGAGCAGGCCGAGTCCATATTCACGCACAGCACGCACGTGATAAACGCCCATCTGGACGTTGAAAGTTTCATCGAACGTGAGACCGGGGCCTTCTCCCAGTTGCGGGACAGCACCGCTGGAGTCGAGCGTGGCGAGGATGGCCAGCCAGGCGAGCGCAGCGACGAGCAGCGGAAGCGGCCAATGTCGAACGGTCGAATGCGTCGGCATCGTCGGCAATGCAGGATGACCGGCGGAGTCGGACATTACAAAGAGTGATTGCTGTCTGTGAGGAAAGTTGCTGGCTGCTGAAATGACGAATGCTTCGCGCGCACGACGTGACGCCGCGTCCCCCGTCCTAAATCCCTTCAGGTGGTGGACCCGAACATGGGACTGGTCACGAGTGAAAACGAGCCATGTCGCACGGGCGAAGCACCGTGCAGCAGGTTGGCGAGAATCCAACCTTTGATTTCAGTCGCCGGTGATGCCGGAGACGCCAGCAGATTCTTTCGAATCATAAGCTGACGTGTAAGGCTCCGGCAATCGGCGTTGACAGCAATGTCACAGATTAAGCAATCTGCTTCTTACGGCCGACGAGCGTGCGAATACGCTCGGCAAGCAAGGCAGCGTCGAACGGCTTGCGGAACGTCTCGTTGAAGAGAGTTCGGTCAAAACCACTCGCGTTGTCTTCGTCGCTCAGCAGACCGATCAGCACCGTATCGGCGTAATCGGAGTTCTTTTTCAAGTTCTGAGCGATCATCAGGGCTTCGTTGCGACCCATGCCGAAATCGATCACCACACAATCCGGATGAAGCGACTCCGCCTGGATACCGGCTTCAAAACCACTGGCAGCCAGTTCGGTTTTGAAGTCTTCCGGGCCCATGACTTCGTTCAGTCCAGCTCGGGTTGTGGGATCGACGCCGACGAGCAGCAGCTTGCCCATCGCCTCGTCTTCAAGTTCGCCAAGCGGCATTCCGTGCTCCTTGAGAAACCGGATCAGATGCTCGCGTGGAATGCGGCGATCTTGTGATCCGGGAATCCGGTAACCACGAAGGCGTCCGGAATCAAACCATTTACTCACGGTGCGCGGTGCCACCTTACAGATCTTGGCAACTTGACCAGTTGTGAAGATCGTCCTCATTGCGGGCTCTCCAATTGACGTGTTCTGGGTCAGAGGGTGCGTCGTTCCCTCTGGATCTTCACCCCATGTGCCTGATCGCAGGGTTGTGAAGTTCGGACGTTCCGAGCACCACAGTTGCTTCGTGGGCACTTTTCGATGATCAATGTCCGGTTAAAACGGGTCCTACGCATTGAACATCGAGTCTGGGTTGGGGCAGTCACAGGGTCTGGATCACATCCAGGGGTCTTATTTTCATCCCCACACGTTGTGAGGATGAGATGGTTGCTGGTCATCAGAGATGATCAGCGTCGTGTGAGGCGACGGCACCGAAGTGCAGCCGCACAAACGGGGAGCGGACCAAAACACCACCACAGAGCTTCATGCTCTGGTGGTCGATCGGCATTCTGAGCGTCCAAATCCCCCCTTGACGGCTTCCCCCCTGACGGCAGCCTCTTGCTGACGTCTGGTTTGTCTGATCACATTGATCTGCACAAAACCGTCTGACCTGTACTATCGGGTTCGCGGACGTGACGACTTTAGATTGTTCGCACGATTGATCCTTTGGTAGGGGCAAATCGTGTCAAGCCCAATCATCCGTCCAGGGATTGTCGCCCGTATCCTTCCGACTTCGCGGAAAGTCTGCCTTCTGCTGTACAGAACGATCGTGAGAATCACAGCGGCTGAACGAAATCGATGTTTCCAGACTGCAACACACCGGCACAATCCGCAGAATCGGCAACAAGATAATGTGCCTGCGGACTTGTAACGACAGACCGAACGAAGTGTTGCAAGGTTTTGCAAATCTCGAAGAACGTTCGTGGCAACAAATTGAGACTGGAGTTCGAAGGTCTGACGACTTTCGGTAACGCGTTCAGTCTCATGTTTCCGTCAGATGCACTGAATGTCCGTCAGGATCGCTTACGATTGCTCTGCGAGGTTCTGAGCTGTCGTTAGGAGCAGAAAGGACTTTCGCACTGACATCGAGAAGTTTAGCGAGCGTCTGCTCAATTGAAGTGACTGTAAATCCTCACTGCGTACTGACTGTTGGGGGACGTTTGGAGGTTGCGGGGTACAATTCCAGCACACATTCGCCGAGCTCAGCTGCGAGATGAACCGGTCAGGTTTCGTGTTGTTCCTCAGTAAACACAATCCCGAGTGCTTCGTAAAACGATCGGGATTGGTTCAAGTCCCGGACTCGAAGCACGACCAGATTGAGCTTTGATGTGGTCATGCATCAGGGGCGTCTGACATGGCTTGCTCGACTTGATCAGCCGGCAGGCAGGCCATGCGGAAGAAGAGCCCCTGCTCCTCACATTGATCCTGATACGACTGCGGCATCTTCTCGACGGTCGCATCATCCCATTCGATGATGTACTGGAGGTCGGCACCTCGGCCCTTTGTCTCCAGAATGATTGCGGTCCAGTCATCAATGCAGACGTCCGGGAATTCCGGCAGCGGGGTGCCCTGCTTGATCCGTACCGCCGCCCCCGTTGTGAGTTTGCTTGATTTTTTCTTCGCCATGAGCAATTCGATCAGAGTACAGCAGCTGCAATGGTGCTGAACGTTGAGCAACACCGTTTGAGAGTCCCTCTCAGGTGGAAACTAACAGGTTGAATAGGATGCTGTCAAAAGGCACGCTGAAAGACCTTTCGTCCTAGGTCGCGATTCGCGAGAATCACGTTTGCAGACCCGGATGAGAACCATGAAGAAAGCATGAAGATGACTGAGCAATCCTGTCACGACGAGAGACCTCGCTTTCGAGAAGAGGGGTTCGTTATTGTCAAAAACCTCCTGGATCCACAGGAGGCACGGCTGCTTGGTGATGTCGCACGAGCGGATCACGAGTTGGCAGAGTCCGCGTACGGGCGTCTAGATGCCTCAGGGCAAGTCACAACGCTTGCGGTCCGCAACGAATTGAAGGACGACATCTACAGCACCATTGCACGCAGTCATCGCGTCGTCGACCGCATGACCGCTTTTCTGGGGGATGAGGTCTATCATTACCATCACAAATTGACCTTCAAGGAACCTCGCGTCGGGGGAGCCTGGGAGTGGCATCAGGACTATGGTTACTGGTATCACAACGGCTGTCTGTTGCCAGACATGGCCAGCTGCATGATCGCGATTGATCGGGCGACGGAGGAGAACGGATGCCTGCAGGTCCTGAAGGGCTCACATCTCATCGGGCGGATCGATCATGGCCGGACGGGAGATCAGACTGGAGCCGATCTTGAGCGGGTCGGAGTGGCCCTTCAACGGTTTGATCTGGTGCACGTCCTGCTCGATCCGGGTGATGCCGTGTTCTTTCACGCGAATCTTTTACACCGCTCTGACCAAAATCGTAGCGAGCATCCCCGTTGGGCGTTGATCTGCTGTTACAACACCCGTCGGAATGACCCATACAAAGAATCGAGGCACCCCCGTTACTCGCCGCTGGAGATTGCTCCGGACGAACTCGTGCTCGAAACGGGAGAAAGGCAGCTTGCGGGGCTTCAGTCCCGTCAGGCAGACGCCCCGCGAGTCTAATCTTTGTTTTTCCTGGAGCCGGAACTGGTCGGACGGAAGTATTTCATGGACTCGATGACAACGAGTCGGCGTGGGGCGAGGCGGACGGCGAGGGACAGCCAATAGTTCAGCCAGCCTGAGATATAGTACTGGCGCTTCTTACGCAGGCCTTTGAATGCTGCCTTTACAACTTGATCGACCGTCTGGGAACGGTGCTTTTTGAGCCATCCGCCGACTCCTGCGGAGTCAAAGAAGTCTGTCTGTGTCGTGCCCGGGCACATTGCCATCACCGTGACCCCCTGATCACGTGTTTCTGCCCAGAGAGCTTCACTGAAGTGGAGGACGAAGGCTTTGCTGGCTGCGTAGACTGGCATGTAGGCCACCGGCTGAAAGGCGGCAACGGACGCAACATTGATGATCGCGCCATGTTTTCGTGTCAGCATCTCGTGAAGGTAGAGATACGTCAATTCCGTGAGTGATCTGATATTCAATTCGACGAGTTGTGCCATCCGTCTGACATCCGCGTCCTGAATCGTGCCGACATAACCAGCACCGGCGTTGTTGACCAGCAGTTCGATTTGAATCCCTTTGCTCTTAATCGTCTCGTAGAGGTGACCCGCGAAGGTAGTCTCAGCGAGATCGCCCACGATGAGTTCGGTCCGAGTGCCGTGTCGTGTGTGGAGTTCCTCCGCGAGTTCCTTGAGCAGTTCTTCCCGCCGAGCGGTCAGTACCAGATGCATTCCACGGGCAGCCAGCTGCCGTGCGAACTCCTTTCCGATTCCGCTGGACGCACCAGTGATCAGTCCCCATTGATCTGCAAACCTGTCCGTCAAAAAGTCACCTCGCAATCAGGCCTTGCGGCACTCTCACTACCTCAAGAGTATGGAATGATCCTATCACAACCGGTTTGAAAGGAAAGTGCGGCCATGACATCAATTCCCCGTGCACTCACACGAGAACAGGTTCGAGACGTGGATCTTCGGGCAGTCGAGGAGTACGGCATGACCGGATTGGTCCTCATGGAGAATGCGGGTCGAGGTGCGGCGGATGTATTGCTCAGGCGGGGAATCTCTGGTCGCGTTGTCGTCTGTTGCGGGAAAGGGAATAACGGCGGCGATGGTTTTGTCATCGCACGCCACCTGGAGGCGGCGGGGGTTGATGTCTTGGTCTCTCTTGCCTGTCAGCCAGAGGAGATCTCCGGCGATGCCGCTGTCAATCTGGCGATCCTTCAGGCAGCACGGACACCAATTTCTTTGATGAAACAAGGCAGCGAGGGTGCGTCGTTGCTGAACGGAGCGGAATGGATTATTGACGCACTTCTCGGAACCGGTATCTCCGGAAAAGTCCGCGAGCCGTATGGAAGCATCATCGATGCCATCAACAGAGCGCGCGGGGCAACCTTGGCAGTCGATCTCCCATCGGGACTGGACTGCAACCTGGGGGAACCCCTGGGAATGTGCATCAGGGCAGACCTGACCGTCACATTTGTCTCCAGAAAAATCGGATTCGATCAACCGGATTCCCTTGAATGGACTGGGCCGGTGGAAGTCCTTCCAATTGGCGTTCCCCGACAGTTATTGGCTGCCTACAATTTGTGACGAACCGGCGATTGTCCCCAGAAAGTTACCAGAAAAAAATTTGAGTTTGCATCCAACGATGTGTGCTGTAATCCCGTAAGTAGGTCAGCATCGCGGGGATTGGATAACAAATCATGCTCCAGCGGCCGAATTGCCCGGGCAGGGGCCATGAAGGACCGAGAGCACTGTTTACCCGCAGGAGAATCATTATGAAAAAACTGAAGAATCACTATTTCGGAGCACTGTCCGCGATTGCGGGAGTTTGCGTCATCGCAGCGGCAGTTGCTGTCGCACAACAACAACTGCATGTCCCTGATGCCGGCCCAGGCGTCCAACATGCGGAGGCGCTTTCATTCACATTTCGAAACGTCGCAAAGGCCGTCCTACCTGCTGTCGTGTCAATCGAAACTCGGAGCAAAGCGGTTCATGTCAACCAGCCTGGCGGACGGTCCCCGTTTGAAGACGAGTTCTTCAAGCGGTTCTTCGGAGAAAACAACATTCCAGAAGAGTATTTCCAACAGCGTCAGATGCCACAACAGCGTGGCAGTGGCTCAGGCTTCATCATCGACGGTTCAGGTATCATCCTGACCAATGCACATGTGGTTGAGGACGCCGAGCGAGTGATCGTCAAACTGGAGGATGGACGGGAACTGACAGCGACGGAATGGCAGGCAGATCCTCGTTCGGACGTTGCCATTGTGCGGGTCGACGCCGGTGAGGCACTTCCGAGCATGGCAATGGGAGACAGCGATCAGATGGAGATCGGTGACTGGGTGCTCGCACTCGGCAATCCGTTTGATATCGGGACGACTGTCACCTCGGGCATCATCAGTGCCAAGCAACGAAATACGGGCATCAATGAGCGCGAGAGTTACCTCCAGACTGATGCAGCAATCAACCCCGGTAACAGTGGAGGACCACTGGTGAACCTTCGCGGTGAAGTCGTGGGCATCAACACGGCCATCTCCACGAGGAGTGGCGGATACGATGGCGTGGGCTTTGCCATCCCCATCAACAATGCACGCTGGGTTGCCAATCAGCTGATCGATCACGGAGCGGTCAAACGAGCGTACCTCGGAGTCCGTTTGCAGGAGATGAATCCCCGTCTGCGTGAGCAGTTCAATGTCCCGAACGGACACGGCACGCTTGTTGCCGATGTGATGGCTGGAACCCCAGCATCAGCAGCGGGCATGGAACCGGGCGATGTCGTCCTGAACTTCGCAGGAAACGACGTGCGGAACAGCACTCATCTGCAGGGAATCGTCGAGCAACTTTCGGTGGGGGAAACCTATCCCATGACCGTTCTTCGGAATGGGAACGAAACGACTCTCAACGTGACAGTCCAGGAGATGCCGGGCGACTACACAGCCGCCATGCGTCGATCGGATCATGAAGAGGACCAGCCCGAAGGGACGCCCGAATTCAACAAGCTCGGGTTAGAAATCGCCAGCCTGGACTCCTCAAGTGCCGAGAAGTATTCGATTGATTCATCTGTCAAAGGCGTCTTGGTCACATCTGTGGAGCCAGGCAGCCCGGCTGCACAAGCCGGACTGCGGGCAGGTGATGTTATCGAGCGAGTTGGTGGCAACGCGGTCGCTTCCCCTGAAGAGTACGACGCTGCTGCTGCGGATCAGTCACTGGATCAAGGAGTCGTGCTTCTTGTGCGACGTGGTGATGGATCGCTGTTCGTGGTCGTTGGAGCCGAATAGACCTCTCGACGAGGGTGGGGCAGACATTCCTGTCTGCCCCAATGACTGTGACTCACTTGTTCTGGCACAGACCGAAATCTCTGTGTCATCAAAAACATGAGGATCGACAGAGCAAGCGAGCAGAGATTGTGTCTCCCATCAACGCAAGCAGCCCACAGGATCGCTCCTGTGGGCTGCTTGCTTGTTTGTCATCGTTACTTGATAGTCTTAGTTGACTTCAGCTGGCAGGACGTTGATCCGACGTCCGTTCTGGTCAAAGTACACGCTCCCCTCGACCAGCGAAAAGATCGTGTAATCGTTACCCATGCCGACGTTCTTGCCGGGGTGCCATTTGGTACCGCACTGGCGTACCAGGATGTTCCCGGGAATGACGTGTTGACCACCGTACTTCTTGATCCCGCGTCGCTGTGCGGTCGAGTCACGACCGTTGCGGCTGGATCCCTGTCCCTTCTTATGAGCCATCGTCTCAACCTTCGTTCAAAACTGCGATTCTTGCAGAGATTTATCGAACAAGAAGTATCGACGATAAAACGAAGATCTGCAAGGGTTCTCTGACATCGTGACTCTCGGTTTCCCGGAAGTCAGGTCTTGCCGGGATGCTGTCGTCGAAGGTTGTCAAGTCGTTCAGAACTGGCTGGGAACCCATTGGCTGTGCTGCAAGGGCAGGTAGTTTGCCTGCGGTTCTTCCGCGGAATCTGAGGAACCGGGTTGAAAGTTCCCTTCAGCTGGCTCATTCGAGTTTCCGGAGGGGGGAGCCGGGAGTGTCTCTCTCGGACGTGTGTGGATCGGTTGGGGTTCGGAGCCGGGGGAGAATGTGTCTGGTGAGGTCATTCCCTCAGGGGCGTTCATCCAATGTTGATCATCATCAGGGTATGACTGGCAGGAACCTCCCGCGCAAGTTCCTGCGTCGCCGAACTCACACGGACAGCCCCCTTCCATCACTCCCGAGTCGCAAGGATCGCAGCACATGCCACCTCCGATTTCGCCCTGATAGGATTCCATCGGAATGAGATAGGCGATGTAGGGACCAGGATTCGTTCCACACATCATCGTGCCTCCACAGCCGCACGAACTGCAGGACATACACGGATCGCAGCAATCAATTCCACAGTCCATTCCGCAATCTGTGCAGCCATCACATGAGTCGCAGGCTCCTCCGAGATCACACATGCCTGACCCGTCGCATCCTACATCGAAACATGTGTCACAACCGATGTCTCCGTGCATTCCCTGGCGATCCTGTCTGCGGGTTCGCCGATGGCCCGGGTATCGGCTTTGTCGATTCGCGAGCCGTTGATCCCGCCGGGCCATCAGGTTTTCACGAAGACCGTAGCCACGTGGTCCGGATGCTCCGTAGCCGTAGTAGTCGTCGGATCCGTACCCTCCGGTGACGCACTCGCCATAAGGGCCATAAGCTCCTCCTGCCCCCGGATGCGCCCCATAAGCATAGCCCGGTGGAGGTGGGACGAGAAAACGGCCATGACAGCCTGCCAGAGAGGTCAATAGGGAGACCCCCAGCAATAACACCATTCGCCGTGACCCATCCATGGGAACTTCTCCGCATCCTGACTGTCTGATTTTGCTCGCTCTGAGAGACATGAGCACGTTCACACCTCAGAGCTTCTGCAGGGCGCAAGTCACGCACTCTTTAGCGAATATCGACGAGTCCGATGGAAGACTTTATCGATTCGATCGGTTCTGCTGATTGTGACCAGTGGTCAAAATGGAGAGCACAGGGGTTTCTGGTGGGTCCGTGAGCGGTTAAACAGGTGAATCAGAACCGCGTGAGCCATCAAGGACTCATTCCTCAGTCCGCTTGCGGCATTGACCACAAGTCCTCGAATCAAAAGTTCTTGCATCAGACCCGACGCTGCGTAGAATTAGAAATGCATCGTTTGGTGATCTGAACAAACGGTCATTCGTCGTTTTGCCTGAAAAGTTCGCTTGCTGATTGTGTGGATTGATCACATCAGGCAGGCGGCGAAGTTTATGTTGTGGGCAAAATGGGCAATGGTCGATTCAGACAACGGGGCACGCCGTATTTCTTGCCGGTCATTTGGTGCTCAGCACATCGCTGGACACGAATCAGTCGGCAAGTATGCGTATTGAGCCAGTAACGGTCATTCCCACGGATGAGGACTGACATCATCGTGTCCGTTCGAGAGACCATCTCAGCGAGCGGACCTTGTCAATCATTGACCCACCGTACAGAACAATTCGTTGAGTCCTCCACTCAACGAACGACATCGACCGGGAGCCGATCAACATGGCCAAAAAGTATCTCACCCTTGAAGAAGCCGCAGAACGTCTGTCGATTGCCAAGGATGTCCTGGTCCGCATGCGCGAGCAGGGAGACATTCGCGGATACGCAGATCGTGGCAACTGGAAGTTCAAGGTCGAGGACATTGAAACTCTGGTTCGGCAGCGACAGTTGGACTCCGATCCAGAGACGCCGATTTTCATGGAGGACGACGACGATTTCGCCACGACTGGACCTGAGAGCAAACTGGGGCTGGGCAGTGAGTCGGGTGTGATCTCGATCGGTGACAGCGGCATGCTCACGGGACCGTACGATGCTGACTTAAACGTAGGCTTGGGGGCGTCCGACAGTGATGTTCGACTTGTTTCGGACTCTGGCTTCATCTCAAGCGGTGACAGTGAACTCAATGTCGGCCCCCAGGATGATTCCGATAGCGACATCCGCCTCTCGGCCGACGGTCTTGATGACTCGGACAGTGATGTCAAGCTGGTCGAAGATGATAGCGACAGCGATGTGATGATGGTCCAGGGTACAAGTGACAGTGATGTGAAGATCATTGGAACGTCCGACTCAGACAGCGATGTCATGCTTGCACCGGCAACCGACTCGACGGACAGCGATGTCAAATTGGTCGGTGATGATTCCGACAGCGACATCCGGCTTGCTCCTGATCTCAGTGCGGGAACCGAAAGAGACTTGGACCAGCTGAAGGAAACCAGCGACAGCGACATTTCACTGGAACTCGACGAGGAAGAGGCCTCCGACAGCGATGTCCAACTCGTCGGCGACGATTCCGGCAGCGACATCTCACTCGATCTCCCCTTCGAATTAGGCAGCGACAGCGATGTTCGGCTTGTGGTCGATGATGACATCGACGCGGAGATCGAAGGCAGTGACAGCGATCTGCAACTTGTCGATTCGTCCGGCATCGATGAGGCGGCCTCCGACAGCGATATCGCTTTGGTCACTTCCGATGATTCGGCCATCTCCCTCGACTTGGGGGCAGACAGTGACGACTCCGGTTCGGTCCTTTCTGACGAGAGTGGGATTGCCCTGACCGGCGGCAGCTCGATGACGTTGGCCTCGGAAAGTGGAATCTCACTCGAAGGTCCCACCGACAGCGGGATCTCCCTCGATCTCGATGTCGATGAGGGGATCACACTGGCGGCTGATAGCGGAATCGCTCTCGACATGGCAGCTGACAGTGGCATCTCCCTGTCTTCCGAAGACAGCGGGATTTCCCTTTCCTCGGAGGACAGTGGAATTGCCCTGTCACCCATCCATGACGATGGAGGCACCATGCCGATGATGGACGTCCTCTCCGTCGATGATGACAGTCAGGCGGAAACCAACTTTGAGATTCCTCCGATGACCGGGGACAGCGACGGCGACTTTGAGTTCGACGACGATACGGGCACGTTCGACCTCGCGACCGAAGACTCAGAGGAACATACCGCACTGCTGGATTCCCTGGAGGACTCGTCCGACTTCGGTGATGCTGAGTTTGATATGGACGAGAGCGCCGAGTTCTCTGACGAAATGGAGTTTGATGAAGAATTCGATGAGGATTCGATTGAAGACCTTGATGTGTTTGAGGACGAAGAGGGCGGATTCGAGGAGGGATTCACCTCGGGAACCAGCCATGGCGATTTCGTCGCTCCGGTCTCCCGTGCTGCGGCTGTGGAGACCGACTGGGGAACGGGACCGTTCGTTGGGTTGCTGGTCTCGACCGGTCTGATGCTACTCGTGGGAATCGTGATGTTTGATCTTGTCCGCTCCATGTGGATGTGGAACGAACCGTCACCACTCGCCAGCGGACTTCTCAGTGCCCTGGGAGGGCTCTACGGCAAGTAGTTCATCCGATTCTGGAGTTATCGGTTCAACCAAACTCGCTTGTGAGGTGCCCACACGTGTGTGGACCGCTCTTCCACGCGGAGAACGGTCCCGAGCTGTGAACGGATGGACACAGACCACTTGCGGATGATCCGTGATCAAGGAACCTTGCTGACGGCCATCCGGCGGTCGACCTGGGGGCCGATGATTGCCACGAGTTCATCCCGGTCCACCATTTCTTCGGATTGCAACTTCGCAGCGATGGCGTCCAGCTTGTCTCGATTTTCCTGGAGGATCTGCGTTGCTCGGTTGGAGGCATCGTTGAGGAAGTGCTGCATCTCCTGGTCGATGACGTGTGCCGTCTCGTCGCTGTATTGGCGTTGTTCGTGCATCTCTTTTCCGAGAAAGGGATGCTCCTCGCCATTGCGGAATGCGACGGGACCAATGACGCCGCTCATACCCCAGTAACCCACCATTCGCCGCGCCAGACTGGTCGCACGTTTCAGGTCGTCCTCAGCGTTGGCAGAGAACTCGTCGAACACCAGCTTCTCGGCTGCCCTTCCTCCGAGTAGCACAGCCAGCTCTGAATGAAGTCGCGTCTCGCCGACGCTGTGACGTTCTTCGTCCGGTAGTAACTGCGTCACGCCCAACGCCCGGCCGCGCGGGATGATCGTCACTTTATGAACCGAGTCGACATCCGGGATTAACCATGCCAGCAGAGCGTGTCCTGCTTCGTGATAGGCAGTCATCTCACGTTCGTGCTCGTTCAGCAGCTCTTCACGCTTGGCTCCCATGAGGATTCTGTCCCGAGCCGCATCAAAGTCCTCCATGTCGACCGCGTCCTTCCCTTCCCGGGTGGCATTGAGAGCAGCCTCGTTCACGAGGTTTCGCAGATCGGCCCCTGAGAACCCAATCGTGCCGCTCGCCACCTTGTTCAGGTCGACGTCATCCGCCAGCGGAACCTTTCGGCTATGCACCTTGAGCACGCCGACACGTCCCTCACGTGTTGGTTTCTCGACGGTCACATGACGATCGAATCGTCCGGGACGCAGCAGCGCCGGATCTAGCACATCGGGACGATTGGTCGCGGCAATCACGATGACTGCTTCGTTTGATTCAAAACCGTCCATTTCACTGAGGATCTGATTGAGCGTCTGTTCACGCTCATCCTGACCACTGCCGACTCCAGCTCCACGGATTCGTCCGACCGCATCGATCTCATCGACGAACAGGATGCTGGGGGCTGACTCTTTCGCGGTACGGAACATGTCACGCACACGGCTGGCCCCGACACCGACGAACATCTGGATAAACTCCGAGCCATTGATCGAGAAGAACGGCACACCCGCCTCGCCGGCCGTCGCGCGAGCGAGAAGGGTTTTGCCCGTTCCCGGCGGACCCATCAAAAGCACGCCTTTCGGGATCTCCGCTCCCAGCCGCTGAAACTTGGCGGGGTTCTTCAGAAATTCAACCACTTCCTGCAGTTCTCGCTTGGCGTGTTCCATCCCGGCGACGTCGTCGAATGTGTTATGTTTCTCTGAAGGCTTGAACCGCTTGGCAGGACTTCGAATGAAACTGCCAAACATCCCCGATCCGAACGGGTCTGAAGAGCGACGCATCATGATGAACAGAAACGCCATCATGGGAATGAACAACAGCAGATAGACGAGCATCTGTTGCAGTGGACCGACCGAAACGTCTCTCGCATCTATGCTCACATGCTGCTTCTCGAGGTCGTCGAGAAGTCGCTCCCCCTCCAGAAGAGGGATCACCGTGTTGAACTTTGCGTCGAGTTTGGGGGCATCCTTATCCTCAGCGAGTTTGGGATTCTCGGGAATCGTCTTCCATGTTCCGGTGAGCACGCTGTTGGCGCTCATGATGCTGTCGCTGATCGTGACCGATTTGACATTGTCATCCTCGATCATCTGCTGGCGGAAGAAGCTGTAATCCACACGGGAGCCGATGTTGCCCGGCAGCTTGATCCACTGCCAGGCAATCGCGAACAGCAGCAGCAACACCAGGATCAGTCCGATGCCGGGGACACCCCTTTTGTTAGTTTCTGCCTTGTCTCCCTCGGCCTCTTTCCCCTCAATGACTGGACGCGGCGGAGATTCCTCGGGGGAATCCGTCGATTCAGAGGACATGAGTCTTCCTTGAGGTGTTTGATCCCGAAACTGCATTCTCGAGCCTGCAATGGAGTGAACGAACGATGCAGGGTAACGAACGCCAGAGACAGCCGCAATCAGCCTGCTGAGTCATCAAATTCCGGTCAGATTGCTACTGGTTCGTTAGACCAGCCTTTTCCTCAGCAGCACTCTTTCGGAGATAGATTGGATTCAACGTCCACGGATCGGCAGTCGGTTTTGCGGATGCCAATTTGCGGCCTACTTTTGCAACAGAGACTGCGGTCGGAAACCAGGTCGAAGCGGGCAGAGTCTCTACGCCAGTTGGGAGTCGCTCTTTGAGTTGCCCCGTCGCTGGTCCTGCCACGACAGACCCCGCCGTCAACTCTCTGATCCAGTCGTCCGCTGAAACCACTCTCACATCTGATGTGGCTTTCATCTCTCCAGATTCAGCGATTTGATAAACCCCATGAAACAGATCACCCCGTTGTGCATCGGCGACGACGTGCACGCTGCCTGTCTCCAGAGCTGCTGAGGAGGCGATCGCGAGCAGCGTGTCGACTCCCACCAGCTGACAACCCGTCGCGTAGGCCCATGTTTTGGCACAGACGACACCCACACGAAGTCCCGTAAAGCTTCCGGGCCCCTGACTGACAGCAATGAGATCACAGTCTCGTGGAGCGATGCCTGCCTCATTCAGCATGGAGTGGAGTTCGTGCACCAATGTGCGTGCATGCCGCCTTCCCTCCTGCGAGAGTGACCGTTCAGCAATCGTTTCCTCATCTCGCAGCAGGGCCACGCTGCCATCTCGAGCGGAAGTTTCGATCCCGACTGTCCACATGAGTTGTCCCCTGCTCTTGATCGCCTTTACTCGTCTGACTGATCGCCTTCAACAATCGGAGCAAAGGCTTCATCGAACATCTCAAACAGGAATCGTGAGGCGACAGAGGGGCGGACCTTGCCCCACTTCCGTCGTGTGGCTGCGCGAGTGAAGGTGAGGATGTCCTTTGCGCGTGTCACACCCACGTAGGTCAATCGGCGTTCCTCCTCGATCTCTTTCTCTGTGGCATCAACCGATCGTTTGTGCGGCAAGATTCCCTCTTCCATGCCCACCATGTAGACCCGCGGAAACTCCAGGCCTTTTGCGCTGTGTAACGTCATGAGTTTCACGGCGTTTTCGGCTGCCTGTGCTTCCTTATCCGGTTCCTCGTCTCGTCCTTCGAGAGTAATGCTGGTCAGGTAATCCTCCAATGTCGGACGATTTGTCTGCTGCACATATTCTCCCACGGATTCGACAAACTCGTCGATGACTGCTGACCTCGCGAGTTGCTGCTGAGGATCTTTGTACTGCCGTTCAATTTCCGATTCGTAGTGAATTGTTTCAATCAATTCCCGCAACAGATGCTCCATCTGACGAGGTGACTCATCGAACCGTCGTCGGAAACTTTCGAGCAGGTGCTCCAATTCCTGAAGACCTGCATTGGCTTTGGCCGAGAGTTCGTTCGCCTGTCTCGCTTCGCTCACGACATCCCAGAAACTCCGCCCTTCGCGGACAGCACGTTCCTGCAGTTTCTGAACGGTCGTTGCTCCAATGCCCCTGACAGGCACATTGATGATGCGAAACAACGATGCCTCGTCCTGTGGGTGAGAGATGACCTTGAGGTACGAGAGCAGGTCGCGAATTTCCTTACGGTCGTAGAACGACTGACTCCCAATGAGCACGTAGGGCACACCAGTCCTTCGCATTTCAGCTTCGAACAGTCGAGGTTGCTCGTTCGTCCGGAACAGGATGGCAATGTCCCGCAATGGCACATCCTTCTTCTGCCACAGGAAACGGATCTCAAGGATGACTTTCTCGGCTTCCTGCTGTTCGTCCGGATACTCGATCATGCGAACATCCTGCGTGGATGTCTTATGAGCGCGAAGTGTTTTGGGGTGACGACCTCGGTTGTGTCGAACGAGTCGGTTCGCCAACTCCAGGATGCGATCGGTACAGCGATAGTTGTCTTCCAGCCGAAAGACAGCGGCATCTGGAAAATGAGAGCTGAAACCAAGAATGTGGCGGACTTCCGCTCCACGCCATCCATAAATGGCCTGATCGTCGTCACCCACCACACACAGATTCCGATGTTCCCGGACCAAGGCCGCAATCAACCGGAACTGGATTCCGTTCGTATCCTGATACTCGTCGATCTGAACGTGATCGAAACGCGATTGCTGTCGTGCGAGCACCTCGGGAAACTCGTGAAACAGCTGATCGGTGAGGAGTAACAGATCATCAAAGTCGACCGCTCCCGCTGCTCGAATGTTCTGCTGATACCGCCGATATCCCATCGACGCGAGAAACTCCTGATCGTTCTCCGAGGTCTCTGCTGCACGATCCGCCCCGATGCCCGCAGACTTCCAGCGACTGATCACGCCGAGGAGGTCTCCAGGCTTGAGTGACTTTTCCGTCACCCGGATATCTCTCAAAACTCTTCTCGCAGCTGATTCCTGATCCCCGCGATCCATGATCTGAAACCGCGACGGATATCCCAGATGTTCAATCTCCTCTCGCAGAATGCGCACACACAGCGAGTGAAACGTGGAGATGAACGGCCTCGCAGGAAGACGACGACCGATCAGGTCAGCCGTCCGTTGCTGCATCTCCTTGGCAGCTTTGTTTGTGAACGTCACTGACAGGATACGATCCGCTGGTACACCGGAACGGATGAGCTCGACAATTCGATGTGTGATAACACGTGTTTTCCCGGTACCTGCTCCCGCAAGCACGAGCATCGGACCGGAAAGTGTATGGACAGCTGCACTCTGGACGTCATTCAGACCGTCAGCCAGAGGTCGAACGGACTGTGACGGCCTGATGCGACGCGACTCATTCGTCGTCGGCATGAACCGGCTCCAGTCTCCTGCGAATCTTCTGAAGGGCACTGACCATCTTTGATGCGGTCTGCCAGCGGTCGTCGGGATAGCGAGTCAGCCCCTTCATGATGATTTTGGCCAACTCGTCGTCGATGTTCGGGACAAACTTCTGCAAAGGTTCCGGGGGCTTGTTGACATGTTCGAGCACGCTTTCCAGCGTATCGCCGGTTGCCCAGGGATAAGCATGGGCACACATCTCATAGCAGGAAACCGCATAAGAAAAGACGTCGATTCGCTGATCCGTACGATGCCGCATGACTAACTCCGGAGCCATGTAACTGGCTGTTCCGGTCCGATTCCCCGGCTTCTGAAACTCTTCGGTATTGGGGACGGTCAGGCCAAAGTCGATCAGTTTCAACGTCAGGTCGTTGGTGACGACAACGTTCCGCGGACAGATATCACGGTGAATCCATCCTTGCTCATGCAGGTAAGCGACCGCCTGCCCCAGTTGAATCATGAAACTCAACCGATTCGCGAGCATGACATCATTTTGTTGATCGACGTAGAAGCTCAACCCGCGGCCTTCCACGAACTCCATCACCAGATACTGTTCATCATTAGTGGTAACGCCGTGCTCAAGCGTCTTGACGATGTTCGGATGTCGCAAAGACATTGCGATGTCGCCCTCATCCGGTTTTTTCATCCCCACGAAACGCCGTTCCAGCCGGATCAGCTTGGCCTTATCGAGCACTTTGATGGCGACCATTCTTCCCGTCATCCGATCGGTCGCCCGCCAGACTTTGGACATGCTTCCCTGACCGACGCGTGTGATGAGGTCAAACCGTTTTGACAGGTCGACCTTCTTGACTCGGGGACCGCGCTTCAGGATGTTCTTCAGGAACTTCATCGACGAATTGGCTGTGAGAGAACGGCAACCGGACCTCTGAGCACATCATGTCACGTCCGGCATCGGAAGAACAGCATCGTCCGACATCGGGAGGCATCACTTTGACGCCATTTCACAATAATCGATGATGCGAGAGAGTTCACCTCGCAGATCCGGTCTCGCGACAATTCGGTCGACAAACCCGTGTTTGAGTAGGAATTCACTTCGCTGAAACCCGGCTGGCAGAGGCTCTTTGACGGTGGCCTTCACGACACGCGGACCGGCGAAACCGATCAGCGCCTCGGGTTCGGCGATGATCACATCCCCCAATGACGCGAAACTTGCCGCAACGCCCCCCATCGTGGGATCCGTCAGGACGGAGACAAACAGCCCTCCTGCCTCGTGATAGCGTGCCAATGCTGCGGAGACCTTCCCCATCTGCATGAGTGAGTAGATCCCTTCATGCATTCTTGCTCCTCCGCCGGATCCGCTCACGATCAACAGGGGGAGCCTCAAATCAGTCGCCCGCTCGATCGCTCTGGTCAGCTTCTCACCAACAACTGATCCCATGCTTCCCATAATAAACGCTGAATCGGTGATGCAGAACACCAGCGGACGTCCCCGCATGTATCCACGACCGACCAGACAGGCATCACGCAAACCCGTTTTCTTCTGTTCAGCAACCAGTCTTTCCCGATAGGGCTTCTTGTCAGCAAATCCCAGCGGATCGCAGGGCGAAATTTCCGCAAACCACTCCTCGAAACTGTCGGAATCGAGGAGTTGTTGAATGCGGCTTTGAGCAGAGACGTAGAAGTGGTGCCCGCATTCCGGACAGAGTCCCAAACCTTGTTCGACCTGCTTGCGAAAGACGGTCGCACCGCATCCGTCACAACGAATCCACAACCCTTCCGGAACGCCACGTTTCTTACGAGGCGCTTCAGGAGATGCGTTCTCTGCGGCTGTATCGGTGGGTTCGACTGAACTCATCTTGATCGTCTTCTTGTACCCATCAGAGGTCTCAAAAACGCACCGGTTTGTGACTTTATTCTTCCGGAGGGATCGACGCTACTGGCTCGGACATCGACATGTCAATCAGTTCGACCAGCGGATCGTCCTCCCGGCCGTTCAGACCCTGCATCTGCAGGCCCTTCCGACGCAGGACACATTCGACAATTGTGGCCATCGGCTCTGAAGCGACGACTGCGAAGTTGACGTTTCTTTTCATCGGTTTCCGCAACGCCAATTGAGCACGTTCATATGCCTCCGCACACGACTCGCCCTCAGGAGGGCACACCGATTCCGGATTCTCCCGCCACAGCTTATAGATCTTGGGCTGCTTGCGTTTGATCTCTTCGATACACAATCCCTGCCAGAGACCCTGGTCAACATTCGTCAACTGGTCGATTTCCTTCACGCTGATCCCCAGGGCCTTGCCGACAGTCGTTGCCGTGCTGAGAGCAGGGTCGGCCGGAGAGGTGTAGATGTGCTTGATCGAGAGTTCCCTGAGGGCGTCGACAATTTCGCCGATCTGGCTTTCCCCCTGCTCATTGAGAGGCAACTCCAAAGTCCCCTGGATTCGATCCTGTCGATCGAAGTCCGTCTCTCCGGGGCGAATCACAGCCGCGATGGGCATGACATGTCTCCTTGGCTCCTGATCAGGACGCGGGCGCTGCAGCCAGCGACTCCATCTCACTGATGGCGGCCTGATAGTCCGCCGCCTCAAAGATCGCACTGCCGACCACATAGAGGTCGCAACCGGCATTTGCACAGTCTGTAATGGTTTTTGGTCCAATTCCGCCATCGATTGAAATGAGGACGTCGTCCTCAACCTCCTGTTTGAGTTGCCTGACCTTTTCGAGCGCAGAGGGCTGAAACGCCTGTCCGCCGAAACCGGGTTCGACACTCATGATTAAAATAAGATCCAGATCGCCGACCACATTGAGAATCGCCTCGACAGGCGTTCCCGGGTTGATGGCCAGTCCTGCCAAGCAGTCCGCTTCTCGAATCCTCGTGAGCAACGGGACCGGTTCGGGAACTGCCTCGATATGGAATGTAATTGCATTGCAGCCCGCTGAAACATACTCATCCAGATACTTCGCCGGATCGGAAATCATCAGGTGAGCATCGAACGGCAGTTCGGTGACTTCACGAAGACGCTCAATAACGACAGGGCCATAGGAAAGGTTTGGAACGAAGTGGCCATCCATCACATCGAGGTGCAACAACTCAGCACCACCAGCTTCAAGGAGTTTGACCTCGTGCTTCAGGTTGCTGAAATCGCATTTCAACATTGAGGGGGCGATGAGCGGAGCACGCTCACGCCATTGGCTTCGAAGTCCGTCTCGGCTCATGAAGATGTTCGTCGAGGGGCTGCCTTCGACTGTTCCCAGCCGTCAACATGTGATTCAAGTACAAACCCGTTACACGCAATCCAGAATGAGTCGTGCTGGTTCGCTACAAGCAGATCATTGTGAGTAGTTCGATGAGGTCCGTCCAGTCGGTGTTCTCGGCCTGCCAACCGTTTTGCCAGAGAAAATGGCGTAAGGTGCTCCATCCAATGGGTTAACGTCTCGCCAGTCGCCGGTTGAATTGCGAGACGGGAAGTCGACATTTCATGAAGATGGAGATCCTTGTGAAATGCCGCTCCCGATTTTCGCATGCCGTCTCGTTCTACAGTGAGGCGATCTTCATCATCAGATCTGCAGTTCGGTTCGAGTAACCGTATTCGTTATCGTACCAGCTCAGAACCTTCAGGAGGTTTCCGCCGATCGCTTGCGTCCAGCTTGCATCAAAAATGCTGCTATGCGGGTTGCGTACGATGTCGCTCGAAACGATCGGATCGGTGACGTACTGGAGGATTCCCTTCAGTGGTCCCTCAGCGGCTGCCCGCATCGCCTCGTTCACTTCTTCCGGAGTCACGTCCTTGCTCATGTGAGCAACCAGGTCAGTCACACTGCCGACCGGAACCGGGACACGCAACGAAATCCCGGTCAACTTACCGTTCAGATCAGGCAACACCTTGCCCACTGCGGAAGCAGCACCCGTGGACGTGGGAATGATGTTGACGGCAGCCGCTCGGGCACGCCGAGGATCCGAGTGGATCTGATCGCTGGTCCGCTGATCGTTCGTGTACGCATGAACCGTGGTCATTAACCCCTTCTCAATGCCGAAGTTCTCGTGGAGAACCTTCGCCATCGGAGCCAGGCAGTTCGTCGTGCAACTCGCATTTGAGATACAGTCATCACCTGCTGTCAGGTCCCCTTCGTTCACCCCCAGCACGATCAGCTTGGCTCGGCCTTTTGAAGGGGCCGAAATGACGACTTTTTTCGCTCCCGCTGCGAGATGGCTGTCATAGCCGGGCTTGTCCGCCGTAGCTTCGCTGGTGAAGAAACCAGTCGATTCGAGGCAGATCTCGACTCCCAACTCCTTCCAGGGCAGCTTGTTCGGATCTCGTTCCGCAGTGACTTTGATCTTCTTTCCATCAACAATGAGATGGTCAGATCCTGCCTCAACAGAGCCAGGATAGGGGCCTTGGACACTGTCGTACTTGAGGAGCATCGCTAATGCGGATGGAGCCCCTAAGTCGTTGATTGCCAGAATGTCAAAGTCATGAGGTGAATTTGGATCGTTCGTTCGGTCCATCATGGCCCGAAAGCTGATTCGTCCGATTCGTCCAAACCCGTTAATACCAACAGCAATAGCCACAGTCTTCTCCTTCAAAAACTATCAAATGTGTTGCCATTTTCGATTTCGCGCGTCGGGATTTTATCGACACCGACTGACAGCCACAACCAATCGCCTCGATTCTTGACTCACTTGGGGGTCGCGATCACCTGGCTGGATTCGATGCGAACGTCCTCAAGAGGCCGATCGGCTGAGTTGGTTTTCACCGTTCCGATTGCCAAAACCGTACGCAGACTCTCGTCATCAGCGGTCTTCCCAAATGCTGTGTACTGCCGATCGAGATGAGGGACACGATCCAGACAGATGAAAACCTGCGATCCGGCCGAGTTGGGGTCGCTGGTCCGAGCCATGGAGAGGACTCCCGCTTCGTGCGGACGATCGTTGAATTCAGCGTCGATCGTGTATCCCGGTCCTCCAGTCCCAGTCCCCTGCGGACACCCGACCTGCAAGACGAATCCGGGGATGACCCGGTGAGCGATGATGCCATTGTAGAATCCGATCTTTGTGAGACCGATCAGATTTCGGCAGTGTCCGGGGGCGATGTCCGTCCACATTTCGAGGCGAATCGGCCCCTTGTTGGTGATGAATTCCACAACGTAATCGTTGGTGTCAAAATCGACATCTTCAAGTGCGGCATCGACTTCGGCGCGGCGGCTGGCCATGAGAGCTTCCTTCCTGTCAGCAGATCCAATTGGGTGCGCCGCGTTCCTCAGCGACGAATCGTCGGACAGTGTAGGGAATTGAACCAGAGACTTCGACCAGCTGGAGGGAACCATTCGTTAGCCACGAGCCAACGGCGTTTGCCATCCAGGACAGTCCAATAACGATCCCGCTTCCGAGCAGAGTGAATCTCACCCATCCGATTGCCCGAATCCCCCGCCGCCAGGCGTTTCGATCGTCAACACATCACCTGCCCCCACTTCGACCTGCGCACAACCAGTCAGGTCAATGACCTCGTCAGCCCCCAGGCGTCGCAAAGTGTTTCGACCGATCTGGCCGTTCTCCCCGCCACTCAAACCATAAGGTGCGAAGGTTCCACGACGCTGGGTTAGCAGAGAGATCTTCAGCGGCTCGAGGAATTCAATCTCCCGCCTGATACCGTCCCCGCCCTGGTGAGTCCCCCTCCCTCCAGAGCCGCGGCGAATCGAGAATTCCCGAATCCGGACCGGATAACGTCGCTCAATGATCTCGACATCAGTCAGCCGCGTGTTTGTCATGTGGGTGTGCACCGCATCGGCTCCGTCCGACTCTGCCGTCGCTCCGCTTCCGCCACAGATGGTCTCGTAGTACCCGAACCGATCATTGCCGAAGGTCAGGTTATTCATCGTCCCCTGACTCGCAGCGGCAATCCCCAGCGCCCCAAGCAGAACGTCCACGACTCGTTGCGATGTCTCGACGTTACCGCCGACGACCGCAGCACACTTCGCAGGGTCGTCCTCGGCGGGCGGATTCAACAGGCATTCGGGCAGCACAATCTCAATCGGCTCCAACACGCCGCTGTTGAGCGGGATGTCTTCATTGATCAGGCAACGAAACACGTACAGGACGGCTGCCGTCACGATCGCTCGATTGGCATTGAGGTTTGACACGAGCACCGGCCCGGTCCCTGTAAAATCAACCTTGGCCAACTCTCCCCGAATTGTGATCGTCACAGTCACTGGTGCTCCATCGTCCAGGTGATCAGTAAACTTCCGCTCGCCATCGGCCAGTTCACTGATCGCCATCCGCATCTTGCGAGCCGCTGCTGATTGAATGTGCTCCATATAGGCCAGGACCACATCCAGCGTGTGTTGAGCAATCAGCTCTCGCAACAGGCGTGCCCCTGCCTGATTGGCTGCAACCTGAGCGGCAAGGTCGGCCATGTTGTCCTCGACATTTCGCGTCGGATAGTCACCGGACAACAGCAACTCGCGCAGTGCATCAGTTCGCGACTGCCCTTTGTTCACGAGGTGGAAGTTTCGAATGAGAACACCCTCTTCCGCAAGATTTTTCGAGAAGGGCGGCATGCTTCCGGGGGTGATGCCGCCGATCTCAGCGTGATGTGCCCGGCTCGCCGTAAAAAACAGCAACTGTCCGTGCGAGTCGTGAACGGGCGTGACGACTGTGACATCCGGCAGATGCGACCCGCCGCGGTACGGATCGTTTGTCACGAACACGTCACCGGGAGAAATGTCCGGATTGTCGGCAATTATGTGTCGGACCGTCGCTCCCATCGCCCCCAAATGGACCGGGATATGCGGAGCATTCACCACCAGCCCGCCAGCTGCGTCGAACACGGCACAACTGAAGTCGAGCCGCTCTTTCACATTGGTCGAAACCGAGGTTTTCTGCAATGTGACCCCCATCTGTTCCGCGATCGATGCGAACAGGTTGTTGAAGATCTCCAGTAAGACCGGGTCCGGCTCCCCATGTATCTCTGGCACTGACAGTGCGTCGGCAGACTCATTCATTTTCGACTGACTCTTCGTGAGCAGGATGTCTCCTCGTCCGGTGATTCTCGCTGAGAAACTGGGATCGATCACCACCGTCGACGTCAGCTCGCACAGAATCGCCGGCCCTTCCATCTCATCACCTGCCCGCAGATCGCGCCGATGGTACAAGCCGACCGCCTGCTCCCTGCCCTCGCACACCATGTTTGTCGTCCCTGTGGGATTTAACAGCCGACGATGTATCACCTCTTCAGTCTCATTGAAGCTCGGAGTCAAGCCGATGACCTCAACCCGTGCCGCGACAATCTCGATCGGACGCCCCGGTCTGCGATATCCGAACATCTGCTCATGCAGCACCTCATATGCAGATGCATAGTCGCCATTGTCCGGCTGCGGAATGTTGATCGATGACTCGATTCCCTCGTACCTGAGGTCCAGAGAGCGAAGTGGTTCTCCGATTCGATCCGATGGCACTTCTTCGCGGATGACATCCTCGATCGCTGAGGTCACAAGATCGTCGAACACTTCCTCCAACCCTTGAAGCGTCTCCGGAGTCAGCCTTTTCAGGACGGAGACTTCCCGGTGCCTGCGGACATCCGCCAGGCCGATTCCATACGCACTCAACACTCCGGCATACGGATGGATCAGGATTTGTCGCATGTCGAGCGCTCGCGCAATCGCACATGCGTGCTGACCTCCGGCCCCGCCGAATGTCACGAGGACGTATTCTGCCGGATCGTAACCTTTGGCAATCGAGATTCGCCGAATGGCCCGCACCATGTTGGCGTTTGCAATCTCGACGAACCCGCTCGCCAGTTCAATCGGCGTGTACGACTGGGATTCGAGTGTGCTGTTAATCTCGTCGCATAGCTCATCCAACTGCCTCTCAACCGCGTTCAGATCAAGAGGAAACGGGAACTCAACAACCGGGACACGACCCAGAAACACGTTCACATCCGTCACGGTAAGCGGGCCCCCGCGACCGTAGCACGCGGGGCCCGGATCAGCCCCTGCACTCTCCGGGCCGACGACCAGTTTGACTCCATCGAAGTGGCAGATGCTTCCACCACCGGCAGCCACCGTCTCGATCGCGAGCACCGGGGTCATGATACGGACCCCAGCTTTCTGCGTCTCAAATTCCAGTTCCAGGTGCCCATCGTATCGGGAGACATCTGTACTTGTGCCCCCCATATCGAAGCCGATCGATCGGGGAAAACCGGCCTGTTCCGCAACACGGGAGAATCCGACCACGCCCCCCGCAGGTCCGGAGAGAATACTGTCGCCCCCTTGAAAGTTCTCCGCGTCAACCATCCCGCCCGATGAGGTCATCACTTTCAGCGACGACCGATTAGCCGATGTTGTTTTGTTTGCAGTTCCCGCATCGAGTGAAGCACGAATGCTCGCCACATAGTCTCGCAGTACCGGTTGCAAGTACGCGTCAAGTACAGTCGTATCGCCCCGTGAGACAAACTTGATTAACTGGGAGATGTCCGAGGATTGACTGACCTCGTCGAATCCGACCTCCCGCGCGATGTCCGCAACACGCTCTTCATGCTCCCGAAACCGGTACGAGTGCAACAGACAGATCGCAACTGACTCGACACGTTGAGATCGCCGCAAATCGAGAAGCTGCTGTCGGACCATCTCCCAATCCGGTTCCTGCAGTACGCACCCCTCGGCATCCACTCGTTCCTCGACCTCAATCACCGCATTGAACAACGGTTCCGGTTTCCTGATTGCGAGATCGAAGAGTCTCGGACGGTCCTGATTCCCGATTAGCAGCGCATCCGCGAAACCTTTAGTCGTGATGAGTGCAGTCCGAGCCCCCCTTCTCTCGAGCAGTGCGTTCGTGCCGCGTGTTGTCCCCAGACGAACGGCGACTTGCGGGATCGGCTGATCGAGCCGTAATCCGAGGATTGACCGAATTGCCAGAATGGGTGCCTGCTCGTGGGAACACAACTCGTAGTTCGTGCCTTCTTTGATCCAACTCGGCAGCGGATCACTCGTTACGAGAATTCCTGACTCCGAATTGTCGGTCACGCTCGTTTCAAATTTGGTTCCATCAACGGTCCGCAAAAATCGGAGGCGATAGCCATTCCAAAAGCCGCTCGCATTGTCGCTTCTGGCGGGATCAGCGATCTGCTGGTCACCAAGACGCTGGCGGACACATCCTGGCGTGACCCCGGAACTCAGCGTCTTGAATGTTGAAAGTGCTCCGTCCGGTGAACGGGCCACGCAGTCAGTGAACGTTCCCCCCACGTCGACCCAAAACTCCCAAATTGGCATGCGTCTCACCGTGTCTCTGTTAGTGGTCCATTCTGGTATGTGTGGATCGCGAGTGTCTGAATTACGTCTGACTTAACTTCTTGCAATTGCTCCAGATGCAGATTCTGCCGAAACTCGCAAACCGCGATTGTGTCGTTCTGGCCCTTATGTTATCACCCGTCTCCCCTCAATCCACGCTAATCCCGGCATCGAATCGACGATCATAGACAGGACAGGAAGTCCGAACGTCGTTAAGGAGTAACGCCTTGAGTTCGCCGACCGCAGATCAGCTTCGGGTGCTTTTCGTTGATGACGAAGCACCCATCCGCATGGTGATGAAAACTGAACTCCCTCAGATGGGACATGACGTCACCATCTGCGAGAGCGGGGAGTCAGCCTTGAAGGCCCTCGAAGAAAACGTCTTCGACGCAGCCATCATCGACCTCAAAATGCCCGGTCTCTCAGGCTGGGACGTGATCGACCACCTCAGAAAAGTCGCACCTCAGACAGAAATCATCATTTCGACCGGTCACGGCGACCTCGATGATGCCATTCGCGCCCTGCGGCTCGGGGCACACGATTTTTTGCCCAAACCCTCCAGTCTGGTCACCATCGCCACTGTACTGCAGCGAGTGGCGGACAAAAGGGCGCTGACGAACAAAACCATCGCCTTGGAAACGCGTCTGATCGCTGCCGAGGGCAAGACGGAACTCATCGGCGAAACTCCGGCCATGCTGCGTGTGAAAACGCTGGTCGAGAAAATCGCACCGACGGAATCAAGTGTCCTCATCCTTGGCGAAACCGGAACCGGGAAAGAGCTGATCGCGCGCCGGATTCACGAGTTGAGCAAACGAGCGAATCGTCCATTCGTACCGGTTAACTGTGGTGCTCTGCCCGAGAATCTGGTCGAGAGTGAGCTATTCGGACACAAAAAAGGTGCCTTCACTGGTGCAGACACACCTCGCAAGGGACTCATTGAAGTTGCCAACGGTGGCACACTCTTTCTTGATGAGTTGGGTGAACTCGACAAGTCGATGCAGGTGAAATTGTTGCGGTTCCTTGAGTCTGGCGAAGTTCGCCGCGTTGGTGAGAATGAACCTTTCCATGTTGATGTCCGGGTCGTGTGTGCGACGAACCGTGACCTCTCAGAGATGGTGCAGGAAGGGACATTCCGCGAGGACCTGTTCTTCCGGGTCAACACCTTTGAAATTCATCTCCCGCCGATTCGTGAACGCAAGGACGACTTGCCTCAACTCGCACGGGCACTCGTCGCACGGCACCTCAAACGACGGACCGTTCGAGACGACATTCTCGCCCCCGAGACGATTCGCCTGCTGCGGGCTCATGAGTGGTCGGGGAACGTTCGGGAACTGGCGAACGCCCTCGAACACGCGGTCATCCTTTCAGGCGGAGAGACGATTCTCCCCGAGCATCTGCCGACAACTGTCGGAGGATCGTCCGGTGCAGGATCGCGTCCCTTTGACATTCGGAACTTCCCGCGACTCCTCACATTGAAGGAGATCGAACAGGAAGTGATTGAGCAGACTCTCGATATGAACGATGGAGACAAGCCAGCAACGGCAGATCAACTCGGGATTGCCTTGAAGACGTTGTACAACAAGCTCAATCAGTACCAGACGCAATCCAAAGCAGGGTAGGTCGATTGCGTCAGAACAGCGCCGTTGGTCGTTTATGGGATGACGCGTTGCTTCCCTTTTCTTGGATGCAATCTCGCGTCACCGCCAAGACAAATCGAAATCGGCAAGGTCAGTATTGGCGAATGACACCGACCACGACGCCCAGGATCTCGACGTTGTTCGAGTAAATGGGTTGCATCTCGGAGTTTGCGGGCTCCAGGCGATAACGGTGCTTTTCGCGGTAGTACCTTTTGAGCGTCGCATCCTCATGATCTACGAGTGCGACCACAATGTCACCATCTCTGGCGGTGGAGGATTTCTTCACGACGACAAAATCACCGTCAGCGATCTGCGCCTCGATCATCGACTCGCCTTTGACACGCAGACAGAACTTGTCATCGTCGTCGAACAGCGGGGCAAAGTCGATCCGCTCATTGTCCTCGACGGCAAGCACCGGGTTTCCCGCTGCGATCTGACCTGCCAGCGGGAGACTGCTTCGTTTGAGCTGTGGCTGGTCGGTCAGCTGAATCGCACGTGACATGTGCGACTCTCGGGTAATCAAACCTTTTTTCTCCAATGCCCGTAAGTGACACATCACTCCGTTAGGAGAGAGAATGCCGAAGTGATTCCCGATTTCACGAACGGTGGGGCCGTATCCACGGTTCATGATTTTGTCTTTCAGGAAATCATAGATCTCTTGCTGACGCTTGGTCAGCGACGCTTGCTCAGACATTGGCTTGCCTTCCGCGGATCACGGTCCTTGTGGGAATTTTCATCCGCTCGATTCGTGGATTGTCTGGAGACACTGTCCACAACACACTGTCAATTCAACGAACGGAGTGGTCATCCAATGCCCAGCAGATTGGATTTGAATCGGCAGATCGACGAAAGCTGACCCGAAACCTCGTCGACGAAAACGTCTCAAGAAAATGGGAAAAACCTCCGCATTCTTGATCAGTCGGGGGAAACCACCGCCCGAGACGTCACGCCGCCTAAAAAGGTTTTAATATACCTCTGTCCAGTTGGCAAGCAGTTTCTGGTGAGGCCTCAGTCTTTTCGGGCGAGTGCATGAATTTTCGCTGAGAGACTGGACAGATCCTTCGGCATTGCAGCGACATTGCCTGATGCATCGACGAGCCAGTATGTAGGGATCGTCTGCACTCCATAGAAGCGGGCGACCGGGTTGCGACCTCCTCGCTTTTCCGGTTCGGAATAGAAGATCTGCGGCCAAGTCACTGCCTGCTCGGCCAGAAAATCATCGATGCTGCCTTCATCCTGATCGAGGTTGACCCCGATCACGCTCAGTCCCTGTTGGCCAAATTGTTGTTCAATCTCCTGGAGCTGTTCCAGATCCTGCCGGAACTGTGGAGACTGAGAGGTCCAGAAGACGACCAGTACGGCCTGTCCACGGTACTGATCGATGGAGATATATCCCCCGTCGATGGTCGGTCCTGCGAGTTCTAATGGCTGACCAATGAGTGAGAAACGCCTGAGAAATCCATTGACCTGCTCTGCGAAGATTGTGTCCGGAAATTCGTCTCGAACGACGGCAAAGCATCGACGGGCGTCATCATCGAGTCCCAGCCGATCGCAAATCTGGCCGGCGGTCAGGAGCATCAATGCACTGCGATTGGGTTCGTGCGGGAACTTCTCTGCAAACAAACGGACCTGGTTGGCGTATTCGGTGCACCATTCAGGGTTCTGCTTTCCTTGCTTTTCGACCTTCCGTTGAGCGAGATCCACGACTTTGCTTGCGGATTCGACCGCTGCGAACGATTTGGGGTCCCTGCGATAGAGTGATTCTGCATCTTCGACGAGAAGTTCCGCCTGCTCGGTATCGCCCTGCATTGCCAGTTCGAGTCGGGCATCGCTGAGATAATGAACAGCGTTATTGAAGACCTGCCCTTTTGATTCATCCTGATGTGTCGCCGCAATCACCTGACGGGCGAGTTGAATGATCTTCTGATGCTGAGCAATGAGTTGTGAATCCGTCTCAACAGGTGTCGTACCCGATTCGCCTCTTGCTGAGGCATTCATCTCGGTCCGGATGCCGGCGATCTCTCGCAGCATCCACTCAGGTGTCCCCTTGTCCGGTTGAGGGACAGCAAGCATCTCGGCATCAGCTGGTTCAGCTGAAATGGCCGCCACGGGAGGCGTTGTGCGTTGTGCAGTGGCAACGGATTCAGGTTCACTCGATTGGCTGGGCTGAGCCTCTGCCGATGTCGGAGGAGCTTGTTTCCCGCAACCACTTGCGAGTACGAGTCCCCACGACACAATCAGTGCAGCGATTCCCCACGCAGGTCCAATGCGTCCATTCATTGCTCTCAATCCCTTGTCAGTTTCAGGTTCTCGTGTTGAGAACCATGTGTGACGTCCGTCTCGATAGCCTCAACTCCTGATGAGAACAGGGTTTTACGCAATTTCACCTCTCACGGCAAGACGGATTGGCACTTCGCAATGTTTCCCATTGCATCGTTCTCAGCGGCTGTCGATCGACGTTGTAATGCGAGGTCTGGTTCCTCGGACCTGAAATGCCAGGTCGCTCGACTCGAAACCCTTTTAGATCTTTCGAGGAGTTGGGATGTTCCAACCTCTCTATCTGGTTGGATGGCACACTCGCATCTGGTTAGAAACATGAGATTTGCAGCGGAGTTGTGACAAATCCGCTCGTGCCTTGTGACCCACTTCCATCACCCCTAGAATCGCGCCTCTCGCACGTTCTTCGCGCTTTCCTTTGAGATGCTCCATGGACCGTCAGTACGTCAACACACTTTCCGACGGACAGTCGGTCGATGAATACTTCTTGCTCGCAGATAAGCAATTGCGAGCCAATCGCAACGCGGAGACATACCTGCTTGTGCAGTTGCGGGACCGCACCGGACAGATCAGCGGCTTTCTCTGGAACGTGCGTGAAGACGTCGCAGCGACCGTCTCAACGGGTGAAATTGTGCTCGCGCGCGGACGAGTGCAATTGTATCAGGGGAATCTGCAGATGATCCTGACGCACATTGAGCCGGCCGAGCGAGACGATCTCGACATGGTTGATTACATCCCAGAGTCGTCGCAAAACACGGGAGAACTTCTTGAGAAGCTTCGCAGCATCATGTCGGACATCGAGGATGAGGATCTCAAAGCCTTGATGCAGACATTCCTCGATGATACCGCACTCGTCGAACAGCTCTGCCGCTGTCCTGCTGGGATCAAACTGCATCATGCGTTTCATGGTGGTTTGCTCGAACACATCGTCAATTTGATGTTGACGGCCCGGCAGATTCGCGATCTGTACCCCGCTGTGAACTTCGACCTGCTGACGGTTGGCATCTTCCTGCACGATCTCGGGAAGACGCGTGAACTTGAGTACGAGAGTACATTCTCTTACTCGGATGAAGGCCAGCTCATTGGTCATCTCGTCCAAGGGGTCGAAATGCTCAACGAAAAGGTGCTGTTGCTCGAAACAAGCACGGGACGCCCCTTCCCGACGGAGATGCTGCTGCGGATCAAGCACATGATCGTCAGTCATCACGGCAGCTATGAGTACGGCAGTCCCAAGCTCCCGATGACCCCCGAAGCGATCGCTCTGCACCACCTCGACAATCTCGATGCCAAGCTCAACGAGTTCCAATCGCTCATCGACAGCGATCCGAACTCGGATTCGGTCTGGACGCCGTACAACACCAATCTCCAGCGCAAGATCTTCAAAGGCGTGCCTGCCGAAGATTAACTCGACACGGGCCGTCGCTGTTCCCTTGTCCCCGTCATTCCCGCGCAGGCGGGAATCCCGACCAGCGATGAGTGAAGAGGAGAATGTGAGAGTTTGCAATCTGCGCTCAATGGATTCCCGCCTGCGCAGGAATGACTTATTCAAACCAGGCTCAACTCAATGAATGAGTCCGCCAATCCGGGAGAATTTGTATTCCTCGTTCCCAAGCTCCAGCTTGGTAACGCAGTTTCGCGAAGCTCCTGCTTCGCAACGTGTCGATCACAGTGCTACGATGACGTCTCTCGGCAAACGGCGATCATTGGCCGTCGATGAGACACAGGCTCCGACCGCAGTCTGCCCGGCAACAGATCAACACACTCATCGATGGATGACCAGATGGCATCTCTTTCGCAGAAGATCCTCGACTACGTGACCCGGGACGGTTATCGCCCGGAGAAGCCTAAGTCGCTCTCGAAGAAGCTGGGCATCACCAAAAAACATCAGGCCGATTTTGACTCGACACTGCACAGCCTTGTCGCGAAGGGACGGCTGCGATTTCTCGACAGTGGTCGAGTCGCTGTCACCGTCCCGCCGGGTTACGTCCTCGGCGTCATCCAAAAGACCTCGTCCGGCGCAGGGTTCCTCATTCCTCACGAACCGCGACCGCCGCAGCTGGTTGGTGACGTCTACATCGACCGCCGCGATATGCACGATGCCCAGCAGGGGGACGAGGTTCTTGTCCGTCTGATTAGCGGACGCCGCGGTGGCGGACAGAGGTGCGGCATCATCGTCGATGTCGTCGAACGGGCGACCAATGTGTTTGTCGGGACGTATTTCGTCGAAGGGGAAGCCGGATGGGTCGACATCGACGGCAAGAACTTCAATGACCCGATCTGGGTCGGCGATCCCGGAGCCAAAGGGGCGCAGGACGGCGATAAAGTCGTCATCGAAATGCTCCGCTTTCCATCCGTCGGAAAGAAAGGAGAAGCCGTCCTTACAGAAGTTCTCGGACCGCGAGGCAAGACGGGTGTTGATACGCTCACCATCATTCATGAGTACGGCATCCCGGATGAATTCCCGGACGAAGTTCTCGAGGATGCCCGGATCGAGGCCGAGAACTTTGACCCGGACAACGTCGAAGATCGTGAGGATCTGAGACAAGAGACCATCGTCACGATCGACCCTGTCGACGCCCGGGACTTTGACGATGCCATTTCGCTGACACAGTCGAAAGACGGGCACTGGCACCTCGGCGTTCATATTGCAGATGTCTCACACTTTGTTCAGCCGGGGACTGCTCTCGGTCGCGAAGCAGAGAAGCGCGGCACCAGCGTCTATCTGCCGACCAAAGTCATCCCCATGCTGCCCGAAGTGATCTCGAACGGACTCGCCAGCCTGCAGGAGAAGCATACCCGATACGCGAAGACAGCCTTCATTGAGTTCACTGCGGAAGGGGTGCCGGTGCACACCCGTTTTGCAAATACGGCCATCTCAGTGACCAAACGGTTTGCCTATGAGCAGGTCATGCCGTTGATCAAAGCTGGCAAGGCAGCGAAAGGGAAAGTTTCTGCGGACATCCATCAGCTCCTGTGCAACATGTACAAGCTGGCCATGATCCTCCGTAAACGCCGCTTTGAAAGTGGAGCACTGGAGATGGACCTGCCGGAGATCAAGCTCGACTTCGACAAGGAGGGAAAGGTTTGCGGTGCACACGAACGAGAGCACGACGAAAGCCATCAGATCATCGAAGAGTTCATGCTCGCCGCAAACATTGCCGTCGCAACCGAACTCTCCCGACGCAAACTTCCGTTCCTCCGCCGGGCGCATGGGGAGCCGAACGAACTCAAGCTCAAGGTGTTCGGCCAGTTCGTGCAGTCACTTGGATTTGAGATCAAGAATGTGCAGAGCCGACGGGATATCCAGCGAATTCTCAATGAGGCGAAGGATCTGCCCGAAGCACAAGCCGTCAACTATGCCCTGCTGCGATCTATGAAGCAGGCGGAGTACACGCCCTTTGACGTCGGCCACTATGCCCTGGCCGAGGACGACTACTGCCACTTTACCAGTCCCATCCGCCGCTATCCGGATCTGCTCATTCACCGTCTGATCGACGGCATCCTCTCCGACCGCAAGACACACCAGGGGTCGAGTGAGGAAGAGCTTGTTCGCTTGGGGCGACACTGTTCGACCACGGAACGACGAGCAGAGCGTGCAGAGCGGGAACTGACCAAGATCAAGCTCCTGTCCTTCCTTGAAGAACGCATTGGAACAGAACTCGATGCGGTCATCACCGGCGTCGATCGCTTCGGTTTCTTCTGCCGCGGCACGGAACTCCCCGCGGAGGGTCTGGTACACGTCAGTACGTTCCCCCAGAAGGATAACTTCGATTTCGACCGTGATGTCATGACGCTGACCGGACGCCGCACGGGTCAGGTCTTTCGGCTCGGCGACCGAGTCCGTGTGGCAGTCGCACACGTGGACGTCGACCGCAGGGAACTTGACTTCCAGTTGGTCAAACAACTTGGCCACGCCCAGCCAAAGCCAAAATCGCGACGCACACAAACGGAGAAATCCAGCAAACGCACGACTGGAAAAAAGACAGTTTCCAAACAATCGAAGTCCAAGGGGAATCAGCGCAGCCACAAAAAGTCCTCCTCACGCAAGAACTCCGCCTCTCGAAAGAAGTCCAACCGACGACGATCATCGTGAGCCGGGCAACCAAACTGAAATGTCGGATTGCAAGGGTTAGAGACGCATCACAAATACGTCACCCAATCGCGAAAGCTCCGCCATCGAAATGATTCCACATCTCCATACAGGCATGATGGTTACAACTTGTTCGCCGCAGTCGTCCGGAGTAGCATAGACTGAACATGCCATAACACCTTGCGATTGTCGAGTGAGCTGTCGCTCTTCCAGTGGAGGATTTCTCTCGTGTTACGCTGCCTATTAACAATCGCTTCCCTGATGTGTGCTGGGGAATTGCAGGCAGCTGATGAGACGAAATCGGGTGCTGAGTTCTTCGAGGCGAAGATTCGTCCAGTGCTGATCCAGCATTGTTACGAGTGTCACTCTGCCGATTCAAAAACACAGAAGGGCGGACTGCGTCTGGATGACCGTGAGAGCGTGCGGCGAGGTGGCGACAGTGGGCCGGCCGTGGTCCCGGGAGACCCTGGCAATTCGTTGATCATCGATGCGCTGGAATACGAGTCGTTTGAGATGCCCCCTAACGGCAAGTTGCCGCAGTCGGTAATCGAGGACTTTAGATTCTGGATCGACCAGGGTGCGGTCGATCCTCGTGAACCGGTCCAGATGACAGGTGCCTCGACCTCGCCAGGCATCGACCTCGAAGCGGGGCGTCAGTTCTGGTCGTTTCGACCGGTGCAAAAACAAGCGGTCCCCCAGTCGATGGATGATCTCTGGAGTGAGAGTGACATTGACCGCTTTCTCTTGGCAAAGATGTCTAATGTTGATCTGACACCATCAGTAGATGCAGACCGTCGCACACTCATTCGACGTGCCTCCTTCGATCTCATCGGCCTGCCACCCACTCCCGAGCAGATCGACGCGTTCGTCCATGATCCGTCATCGAATGCAGAGGCATTCGCGCGGGTCGTGGATGAACTGCTGGACTCCCAGCACTTCGGTGAGCGCTGGGGCCGCCATTGGCTAGACTTGGCGCGATTCGCTGAGTCGACCGGCGGCGGACGGTCGCTGCTCTATGAACACAGTTGGCGATACCGTGATTACGTCATTGATGCGTTCAACTCCGACAAGCCGTTCGATCGGTTCATCATCGAGCAGATTGCGGGGGACCTCCTGCCGGTTGAGGATTACCTTTCCGGACAGCAACAGTTGACCGCGACGGCGTTCCTGGCACTCGGTCCGACCAACTACGAGTTGCAGGACAAAGAACAACTGCGCATGGACGTGATCGATGAACAGATCGACACGGTCGGTCGAGCATTTCTCGGGATGACACTCGGCTGTGCCCGCTGTCACGATCACAAGTTCGACCCGGTCCCGACGACCGATTACTACGGCCTCGTGGGCATCTTTCGCAGTACGAAGACCATGGAGCACTCGAATGTCTCGAACTGGCTCACCCATTCTTTGCCGGTCGATCCGCTATGGCAACAACGACTGAACGATCACACGCAGGCTCTGGAGGTACTGGAATCGGACCTGAAGTTGCGGACGGAAGAACTGGAACAAACCCGCAGTCAACTTCCGTTGATGACGATGGATGACGTTCATGCTCAAATCGTCTCCGGCGAATGGAGCCAAAGCAGCGGCGTCCAGAAGTTTGTGGGGGAAGCCTATCGCTACGCCAGCGGTCCCGGATTCAAGATGCGATATCGCCTTCCGCTTCATTCACCCGGCACCTATGACGTCCGTGTCTCGTACAGCCCGCATGAGAATCGCAGTCCGAATGCACGGTTCACCATCACACATCGTGACGGCGAGTCAGAAGTACGGATCGATCAGCGCGAGAAGCCGTCGATCGACGGATTGTACAAGTCGCTCGGACAGTTCGCCTTCGACGATGCTGCCATCGTCACCGTGAGTACGGCTGGAGCCACCGGGACAGTTATCGCGGACGCGATTGAACTCGTGCCGATCAAACTGGATACGACCGACAATGAAGGCGTGTCGATTGGAGACCAATTCACCCAGTTAACAGCACGCCTGGAAAGCCTGACATCTGAAATCTCAGATTTGAAATCTCAAATCAACGAGGCCCAGAAACATGCTCCGCCGACTCCGCCCAAGACAGTTGTCGTCACAGAGGAAGACGCCCAAGAGATTGGTGATTACCACGTCTGCATCCGTGGAAACACGAAGAACCTCGGGCCAGAAGTGCCCCGTGGTTACCTGAGTGTCGCGATGAGTGACACAGTGCCAGAGGTGCCGCGTGATATGAGCGGTCGCCTGCAACTGGCTCAATGGGTGGCAAGTCCGGAGAATCCGTTGACCACACGTGTCGCTGTCAATCGCATCTGGCAGAAACTGTTTGGGGAAGGTCTGGTGCGGACCGTCGACAACTTCGGTTTCGCCGGAGAGAAACCGTCGCATCCGGAACTGCTGGATCATCTGGCAGCAAGATTCGTCGAGAGTGGATGGTCGGTCAAATCCCTAATTCGGGAGATCATGCTCTCACGGGGGTATCGCTTGTCGAGTGAGGCATCTCAGCAGGCTGCCGCAATCGATGCCGAGAACCGATTGCTGTCACATCATCGACGACGTCGGCTTGATGCAGAAGCGATCTATGATTCGGTGCTCTGGGTATGCGAGTCGCTCGATACGACCGTCGGAGGCGACACCGTGCGAGAGGGAACGAAATCCGAATACAGCTATGAGTTCGACGTCGGACGCAGAGCCATCTATTTGCCTGTATTTCGGAATCAGTTGCCGGACCTGTTCACGGTATTCGACTTTCCGGACCCCAACCTGTCGACGGGTCGTCGAAATGTCAGCACACTTTCAACACAGGCATTGTTCCTGATGAACAGCCCGTTCATCGCTCAGCAGGCACGACATGCTGCGGAGCGATTGCTTTCCAACACCGCGATCAGCGATGACCAGCGATTGAACGTGCTGTATGATCGAGCCTTGGGACGTCCTCCCACCAACGAAGAACGACGACTCGCAGAGAGTTTCCTCGGAGTCAACGAACGACTCGACGAGGGACAACGACGCGATCGATGGACCAGCCTGTGCCAGGCGGTCATCGCCAGTCTCGATTTCCGATATGTGGAGTAACACAGAGTCTCGCATGTCTGACCCGCTGACCCGCCGACATCTGCTCAAGTCCGCCGCGTGTGGATTCGGATCGCTCGCGCTGGCCGGAATTTGTGCGGCGGAATCGCTGGCGTCAACAGATGAGCTGACGAACCCGTTGACCGCACTGGACCCCATGTTCCCTGCAAGTGCGAAGCGGATCATCTTCATCTTCATGCAGGGAGGACCCTCGCAGGTTGACAGCTTCGACTACAAGCCTCGCCTCATTCAGGATGACGGTAAGGAGTACGAGTTTCGAGATGCCCGTGTGCTCGCCAAGACGGGGGAGGTCACGAAGCACCGTGTCATGAAACCGCTGTGGAAGTTTCGTCAGTATGGCGAATGCGGCCAGTGGGTGAGTGACCTGTTTCCGAATATCGCTCAGCACGTCGACGACCTCTGCTTTGTGCACAGCCTGCACACGAACGGTGTCGCCCACGGGCCGAGCACACTGTTCCTGCATACCGGAGCGACGAACCTGATTCGTCCCTCGATGGGGGCCTGGGTCACGTACGGACTCGGCACCGAGAACCAGAACCTGCCCGGTTTTATCACGATTGCCCCCTCGTCAGCGAATGGCGGTCCTCGCAATTTTGCAAACTCGTTCCTCCCGGCAGACTACCAAGGGACAGCGATCGGACGTGCGGGCCAGCCCATGACCGAGGCTCGCATCCGCCATCTGACCAACTCCGAACTTTCGCACGAGGAACAGTTACAGCAGTTTGAGTTACTGCAGGGGTTTAACCGGGCACAACTCGGCGAAGATGCAGACGATCGACAGCGGGCTGTACTCAGTTCGTTTGAACTCGCCTGGCGGATGCAGATGCACGCACCCGGGCTGATGGACCTGTCGCAGGAATCCGCTACCACACAGGCCATGTACGGCATTGGCGAGGAGGAGACGGACGATTTTGGTCGCCAATGTCTGCTTGCTCGCAGGATGGCCGAGCGGGGCGTGAGGTTCATTCAGGTGAACTACGCTGACAACGGCAACAATCCCCGCTGGGACCAGCATTCCAAGATGCCTCTGCATGCAGTTCACGCAAAGGCGACCGACAAACCGGTTGCGGGGTTGCTCGCTGATCTGAAGGCCCGCGGACTTTTGGACGACACGCTGGTCTGGTGGGGAGGTGAGTTCGGTCGCAATCCCTTCGCCCAAAACTCCGATGGTCGGGATCACAACCCGAAGGGGTTCACGCACTTCCTTGCCGGCGGCGGCGTGAAGCCCGGATTTGCTTATGGCCAAACCGATGAGTTCGGTCATGAGGCGATCGTTGACAAAGTCCACATGCACGACCTGCACGCGACGCTGCTGCATCTGTTGGGGCTCGACCATGAGCGTCTGACTTATCGCTACGCCGGTCGCGACTTCCGCCTGACGGACATTGCCGGACGTGTCGTCCCCGGCATTTTCTCCTGATCCCAATACCACTGACCGGACGGAGCACTGATGCTTTCACGCGTTTTCTATTGGGGAATCGTTCTACAAATCCTGCTCTCAAGGCAGATGTTTGCCACAGACTCGCAACCGAACATTGTCATCATCCTTGCGGACGACATGGGGTCAGGCGATGTCCACGCTTTGAACTCCGCTTCACAAATCCCGACTCCACATCTCGACCGGCTGGCGAGTGAGGGGATGACGTTTACTGATGCTCATACCCCGTCGGCTGTCTGTACTCCGACCCGTTACGGACTGTTGACCGGACGATACTGCTGGAGGACCCGGCTGAAGAGCGGTGTGCAGGATGGATACGGTCCACCGTTGATCGATCGGGAGCGTCAAACGATTGCCGAACTGTTGAAAGAGGCCGGTTATCACACGGGCATCGTAGGCAAGTGGCACCTGGGGCTCGGCTTCGCCAAACAGGGGGACGAGTTCGATTTCTCCCAGCCGGTTGATGACGGACCACACACGCATGGGTTTGACTTCTCCTGCGTCATCCCTGCGTCACTCGACTTCCCACCGTATCTGTACCTGCGAAACGGCAAGCCAACCGAATATCCCTCGCTCACTCAAGCGGCGATGGAGTTCCCAAGGTTTCTCCGTCAGGGAGAACGGTCTCCCGATCTCGACATGGTGGGTGTGCTCGATGAGTTAGCGTCGCAAGCGATCGTATTCATCGAGCAGCAGGCCAAATCAGATGATCCGTTCTTTCTGTATGTTCCGCTGACAGCTCCCCACAAGCCGGTTTGGCCACATCCCCGCTTTGTGGGCAAAACGAACCTTGGCCCCTACGGCGACTTCGTGATGCAGGTCGATGCAACCGTTGGAGACATCATGTTTGCGATGGAGGATGCAGGAGTTGCTGATGAAACTCTCGTCATCTTTACCAGCGACAACGGGTCGTTCATGTATCGCACGGATGACGCCGACGCGGTTGATCATGTTTCCGATCCGACCCAACAGCGATACACGTCGGCTCACCACACAGCGAATGGTCCCTATCGTGGGACCAAAGCCGACATCTGGGAGGCCGGACACCGCGTCCCGTTTTTCGCAAGATGGCCGGGGACAATCGAACCGGCCAGCCGGTGTGATCTCACGATCTGCCTGACGGACCTTTTCGCGACAGCGGCTGAGATCGTCAACGTTACACCGGAGAGTGACGCGGGACCGGACAGCTTCAGCATCCTTTCGCTGCTCGAAGGAGCGGACCGGTCGTCCCCACGAGCGCCGGTGATTCATCACTCGGGGAACGGCATGTTCGCCATTCGAGACGGGCAATGGAAGCTGGTTCTCGGCAACGGGTCAGGAGGTCGTCAGGCACCCCGAGGCGAGCCGTTCAAGCGGCCGTTTCAATTGTTCGACCTTTCAAGCGATCTCGGTGAACACACGGATGTCATCGCTCAACACCCTGACATCGCCGCACGTCTGGAACAGCAGTGTGAACGGATTCGCGACAGCGGGACGAGCCGATAGGATTGCATCAGTTGCGGACAGTCGTGCGAGCCGTCCTTGCTGCCAGACGATCAGCGGCGACCGTCCGCTCGTTTGCTGTCGCTCGATAAGCGTGACGCAGAAGCCTTTCGAGTGCCGGAGTCAGTTCGACATCCCGACGGCTCATCGCGATGCGGGCAGTCGCGATGCCCGCTTCCAGCCCTTCGAGACTGAGCGTCTCCGGGTTGCCATGCCAAATACGACTGAACGGGGGAATGTGCTTCGGAAGGAGTTCACCTGCCGGCAGGACCAGGCTCATCGCGCCGACGGATGTTCCCGTGTTGAGAAAGCTGCCGATGGCCGTCTTCGCGTGGTCGCCGATGAAACAGCCGACCTTCTTGGAGCCCGAATCGATCGAGACGCCGGAGAGAGGCACTTTGACGGCTGAGTAATCGTTCTTGAGGTCGCTATTTGTGGTCAGGGCTCCAAGGTTGACCCACGGACAGACATATCCGTGTCCGAGGAAACCGTCGTGGTACTTGTTGGCATGACTGTGGAGGATGCACTCCTCGATCTCGCCTCCGACGCGGCAGACCGGGCCGATCGTGGTCCCCGCCTTCACGTTCGCCCGAAAGAGCTGGCTCTCCCGTCCGATGAAGCACGGTCCCTCGACACGCGTGAACGCCTGAAGTTGTGCCCCTTCGTCGATCCAGACAGGACCTTTCCGTGCGTCGATCACGACGTAGGGGTCCAAATCGGCTGTCGGGTGAATGTACACGTCAGCGTCACTGCCGAGGATGGCCACGCGCGGATCGATGTTTGCCTTGATGGGACGTGTGACTCGTCGACTGAAGTCTGCAATGAGTTGCTCGCAGTTGTGTTCAATCAGGTTCCAGGGGTACTGGAGGAGCACACCATCGACCGGGACGGCCTGACGCGTGGCTGCCAGCTGAGAGATCGCAGTGCCAATCGGCTGCGATTCCAGCAGAGGGACTTCGTCCGGATGCAAGACAAGCACGACAGGCGTGTCGTCGATGACTCCAACGCTTTGGGGATCAATATTGCCAACCATTTGAGGATCAGCCAACCAGCGGCCATTGATCAATAGCGTTGGAGCTTGTGACAGCCATTGAGGATCGTTGACCGCCAGTTGCGGATGTTCCTCGGCATAGACCTCCGCGAGTTCTTCCCGGATCAGAGCCCCCCATTCAGCATCTCTGCAGTCACGCATAAGGCGTTCACGCAGAGGACCATGTCCGCAGACAAGCTCAAAGACGGGGCGCAACAACGTCAGCGGTGCAAATTGACGTGACGTCTCATCCTCGAACAGCGCAATCCGTTGCACAGTCTCGACTCCGCGAATGCAGCTGAGGGGAACAGGCAACGAAGCGAACGCTCGCTGCCGACAGGAGGGGAGACGGATTCTACGCCGCGTCTCCAAAAGGAGGAAGGGGAATCCGGTTGCGGTCCGGGGCTAACGCACCTCTCAAATTGGGAGAGCGAAGGTCCACGCGAATCGCAAAGTAAGTTGTTTCTTCATCAGCAGTTGCGAATCGGAAGGTGCCGCGCCTTGCCGACTTGAGAGTTGTCCAGGATCAATCTCCCGTCAGCCCGGCTGACCGGTCAACTCGATCAATCCGACATCCACTTCCAGGGTGTGCATTAACGATCTGAGCAGGGTCGGTCTATCGATAATAGGGTGCAGGAGAGATCGTGCGGTCGTTGCTGTCGATGTAACTTTGAAGGATAATCTGAGCGGCGATCTTGTCCCTGAGTTCCTTGCGTCGCCCCCCTCGGATGCCTGCATCGCGGAGATGATCGTTGGCCATGCTGGTGGTGTAGCGTTCATCGCGGAAGGCGACAGGACAGCCGGTGACCTGCGCAACCCATTGACCAAACTCGCGCGCCTCAGTCGCTTTGCCCCCCTCATCGCCACTCATGTGGACGGGGAGTCCGACCACGATCCCAATAATACGGTACTCTTTCACGGTCTGTTTCAAAAACAGTTCGTCAGCCTCGATCGAATACCGCGAGTAGTTCTCCAGCGGACTGGCGATGATCTGCAAGTCATCACAGACGGCCACTCCCAGGCGTTTCGTGCCATAGTCGAGTCCGAGCAACCGGCCCTCTTTGGGAAGGATCGCACCCATGCCATGCGACATGAGATGTCGCGTTTCTTCCTGTGAATCGTGCTGCGACTCAGAGGTATTGCTCATACCCGGATTCCCTGAGCTTCTGAATGAGTTGACGAATGGCGTTCTCGTCATGTTTGGATGCAACGAAAGTGGCATCCTGTGTGTGGACGATGATCAGATCGCGCACGCCGAGGGTCGCAATCAGATGTTCCTTCTCGCCTCGGATGATGCAGCCGGAGGTGTCGACGCCGCAGTGAAGATTGACGACCGTATTGCCATGCTCATCCTGTGGATGCAGCCGCTCCAGTGCGTGCCAACTCCCTACGTCATCCCACGTATAGGGAGCTTCGAGCAGGCAGATGTTGTCAGCTCGTTCGAGCACTCCGTGGTCAATCGAGATCGACTTCATCTGCGGAAATTGCTCCGCCAGTGCTACGGACCACTCATCGGTGCCGACTGTCGGGACGAGTAGTTGGAGTTGTGCATGAATATCCGGTTCGAATTGTTTCAGGCAATCGAGGATGGTTTCCGCCCGCCAGACGAAGATGCCGCAGTTCCAGAAGAAGCGTCCTGATTCGACGTACTCCTGAGCGGTGGCTGCATCCGGCTTTTCACGAAACGAGGCGACCTGAGTCCCCGGCTCATCTGTCGACAGCGGGGAGCCCTGTTCGATGTATCCAAAGCCGGTCGCCGGATATGTCGGCCGCACTCCAAACAGCACGAGTCGACCGGGGTCCGTCTCGATCAGACGTGTCGCCTGCTCGATCGCCTGACGGAATTTCTCAGATGGTGAAATGATATGATCTGCGGGCATCACCACCATGACGGCATCCGGGTCGGACGCAAGAAGTTGGATCGCAGCGAGACCGATGCAGGGAGCCGTGTTTCGTCCGCAGGGCTCTTCGATAATGTGACTCGCAGGGATCTCGGGCAACTGCTGTCGCGTCGCGTCCGCCTGGACCGCATTCGTCACCACCCAGAACTGTTTCGCAGCAATATCAGGCTGACAACGGTCGAAGGTCGACTGGATGAGCGATCTCTCGCCCGACAGCGTCAGGAACTGCTTGGGGAACGTCTCACGGCTCTGTGGCCAGAACCGAGTCCCACTTCCTCCAGCCATGATGACAGCGTGCTTCATGATGATTGTCGAAGTGTTAAGAAGGATTGCGCGTTGGATTGTGCCTGGTTTCGTGATTCAGGCATTGGTTGCCTGCGACACGGTTGTGTACCATGGGACCTCGCTACTTGAACTCCGATCAGATCCCGATCCGTTTCGTGAGCCACATCATGGTCCGCCCCAGTGATTCCGTCAAACGGGTTACAGAGAACGATTCGCCACTCGACTCCCTTCACGAATGGGAGGACGATCTTTTGCGACGCTATCCGGAACCTCAAGAGTCTCCATCTGCAGAAGAAAGTCATACATTTCGCGACTATGACGAGGGGACTCGACCGGGTGTACGGGAATTCTATCGCCTGAATCATCGCTATCAGACGGTCGATTTCGTCCGGTCGATGCGTGCGAAGTATCTGCCACTGCAACAACAGAGAATGGGGATCTGGGAGGCAATCGAAAAGCTGAATGCCCTCACCGACGACAGCGACCCGGACACCGAGTTGCCGCAGATCGTACATGCAGTGCAGACCGCCGAGGCGATCCGGGCCGACGGGCATCCGGACTGGTTCGTCCTCACGGGACTGATCCATGACCTCGGAAAAGTGCTCTGTCTATTTGGGGAACCGCAATGGGCAGTCGTGGGAGACACCTTCCCCGTCGGATGTGCCTTCTCAGACAAGATCGTGCTGGCGGAGTTCTTCACGGATAACCCGGACACGCAATTTCCCGAGTATCAGACGACCTGCGGTATCTACGAGGAACACTGCGGACTCGAAAACGTGCTGATGTCCTGGGGACACGATGAATATCTGTACCACGTGGTGAAGGACTATCTGCCGATAGAGGCACTCGTCATGATCCGGTATCACTCGTTCTACCCGGCACATCGCGAAGGGGAATACCAGCACCTGATGAACGCTCATGATCAGGAGTTGTTCGACTGGGTCCGATGCTTCAACCCGTATGATCTCTACACGAAGGTTGATCATCCTCCCGACCTGGATAGGCTGTTGCCGTGGTATCAGGATCTGGTCAGCCGGTATTTCCCGGACGAACTGGCCTGGTAGCACAATCCATTGCTGCATTGTCCCCGGCCTGGCAGAGGCTGTGCCTTCCAAGTTTCAGGATCATATCAAGTCCTCTGTCCTCGGGTGCGTTCATCGACCGTTTACAACCATTCCGGCCGCTGTCAGAATGAAGGTCTCACCCGGTTTGCGGAGCCTCTGGCTCTTCAAGTCTTGCCTGCCTCATCAGATGACATCTCTGCTCCTTCAGACGGAAGAACACGCCCTCATGTTTGGATTCCACCGGCGAATAATGGCACAGGTTGCTGGACTCCTCGTCACTCTCATTCTTCCGCACATTCTGTCGGCACAAGTCGTTAAGCCTCCGGAGGAGGAGGACAAGATCGTGCTCATCGGCAATACGCTTGCTGAGCGGATGCAGTATTTCGGTGACTGGGAGACGCTGCTTCACAGCCGGTTTCCGGATAAGCATCTTGTGGTGCGAAACCTCGGCTGGTCAGCCGACTCGATCAACGATCGGATGAGATCGCTCAACTTTCAGGATCATGGGCACACGCTCTTCGATCACCAGCCAGACACGATCCTCGCGTTCTTCGGATTCAATGAATCGTTTGCTGGTCCTGATGGCGCAGATCAGTTTCGAGAAGACTTAAAACAGTTCATCAGCGATTTGCGTCAGTTGAAATACCCGCATCAAACGTATGACCGGGGGGCTGAGACCCCAAAGCTGTACGACGGCACAGGTGAAGTCGAGAAGACACCACAGATCGTGCTCATCTCCCCGATCGCGAATGAGGATTTGAAGGACCGTGGAATCCTGGCGGGTCAGGCGAATAACGAGAACCTGCAACTTTACACTGACGCCATGCGTGAAGTGGCCAAAACGAATGACGTGCCTTTCGTCGACCTGTTTACTCCGACGAAGGCGATCATGGACAGGCACGAGCAACCGTTGACGTTCAATGGTGTCCATCTCAATGAATATGGACACGAGAAGCTTGCTCCGATTCTGGACGAGGCCCTGTTCGGAGATCTGCCTGCAGAAACCTTGTCAGACGCCCAACTCGATTCGCTGCGGGCGGCGGTTGTTGAGAAGAATCTGCAACATTGGTACGACTTCCGGGCCGTCAATGGCTACTACATCTACGGCGATCGCAAGGAGCCGTTTGGTGTGGTGAACTTCCCGGCGGAGTTTACAAAGCTTCGTAAGATGGTTGCGAACCGGGATGCGCGCATCTGGGCACTGGCTGCGGGTGAAGAGGTGTCCAAAGTCATTGATGATTCCAACTCGGGAGATTTCGTCGATGTTGTGACCAACTTCGAGCAGGATGTCCACATCACCCCTCCCGAAGAGGCGATCGATCTCTTCACGCTGTCCGATGGATTTGAGATTCAACTGGTCGCGTCCGAGATCGACTTCCCGGATTTGGAGAATCCTGTTCAGATGGCGTTCGACGGAAAGGGTCGCCTGTGGGTCACGACCATGGGGGCCTATCCGATGTACCTTCCGGGCACGCCTGTTGACGACAAGGTCCTCATTCTGGAGGACACTGATCGCGACGGTCGGATGGACAAGGAGACGATCTTCGCTGACGGCTTACATGTGCCGACAGGGATCGAACTGGGGGACGGTGGTGCGTATGTGGCTCAGCAGCCGAATCTGATGTACCTCCCGGACGCCGACGGCGATGACCACGCAGACGAAAAGCAGCTCATCCTGCATGGATTCGACTCCGCCGACTCGCATCACTCAATCAGTGCCTTCGAGTGGGGACCGGGCGGTGGTCTCTACTTTCAAGAGGGGACGTTCCACCATTCTCAGGTGGAGACCCCCTATGGTCCACAGCGGCTTGCGAACGCGGGGGTGTTCCGCTACGAACCTCGCACTGAGAAGTTCAGTGTGCATGTGAGTTACTCGTTCGCCAATCCCTGGGGGCACGTGTTTGATCAGTGGGGACAGAACTTCGTCGCTGATGCCTCCGGAGGGGCGAACTACTTCGGGGCAGCGTTTTCCGGTGACGTCGACCACCCACGGAAGCATCCGAACCTGAAACAGTTTCTCGTCAAGCAGTGGCGACCGACTGCCGGATGCGAGATCGTTTCCAGCCGTAATTTTCCCAAAGAGATGCAGGGGGACTATCTCCTCAACAACTGCATCGGTTTCCAGGGAGTCTTGCAGTATCGGGTGAAAGACGAAGGCTCGGGTTTCTTCGCGGAGCCGATCGAGCCGCTGTTGCGATCGAGTGATCCGAACTTCCGTCCTGTCGATCTCCAATTTGGTCCGGACGGGGCACTCTACTTGATCGACTGGTTCAACCCGCTCGTAGGTCACATGCAGCACTCGTTACGGGACCCAAAGCGAGACAAGTCGCATGGCCGCATCTGGCGGGTGGTGTACACGGGCAAACCACTCGTCGATCCGCCACTCATCGCCGGCCAGGCATTACCCTACTTGCTCGACCTGTTGAAGTCGTACGAAGATCGCACACGGTACCGGGCGAGACGAGAACTGCGCGAGCATCCAACGGAACAAGTTGTGGCTGCCGTCGACGAGTGGCTTGGAAAACAAAAGCCGGAAGACGATCAATACGAGCAGTTGCTGCTGGAGGGCCTGTGGGTCAAACAACATCATAACGCGGTCGATGAGGACCTGTTGAACCGCTTGCTGACGACGAGCGATCCGCGCGTGCGTGCCGCTGCGACGCGCGTGCTGAGCTACTGGTCGGATCAGATCGACGACTCGCTGCAGTTGCTGCAACAGCAGATCGCCGACGAGCATCCGCGCGTCCGCCTCGAAGCCGTACGGGCCCTCAGTTTCTATCGAGGCGAAGACGCTCAAGCAGCAATGGACATCTCCGCAGAAGCGTTCCTGTCCGATGTCGACGATTACCTGCAATACACACTCGACGAGACAATGGCCACATTGCAGGCGCGAGTTGACGCACAGTCGAAGGAGTAGTCGTTGGTGAGGCATTTGGAGCGTCCACAGAGGGCGAAGTGGAGCGTGTGACACTGTTGCGGTGCCTGCGTCCAGGAAGGGGCGTCAACTGCTGTTGCGGCTCGGCAGGAGACTCGCCCTCCCATGAAGCCGGTTGACCGGTTTCAACAAGACTGTCTTACAAAGTGATTCATTGACTGAAGAGTGATCGATGTGTCGATTGAAGTTTTTTTGCTTACTCGTGACTGGTTTTGTCCTGTTGTTGAGTGCTGGCGTTGTCCAAGCAGCCGATACGCCGAGTGCTGTGGCTCCTGTGATGCGGTTGCTGAAGAGTGGACGCGTCCCTGCAGCCCGGATGGAAGCGATCGTGGAACAGGTTATTCGGCGAGGCAACGAGCATGACCTGGCTTACATTTATGAGCAGGCATCCGGGACAGATGCCTACGATCCGGAGTTGCGGCTGCACATTTACAACCTGTTGGCCGACGCGGCGGCAGAACGTCAGGTCATCCCCGCTGGAGACCTGAGCAGTCTTGTTGATGTCATCTCATCCGATCAGGCCGCAGCGTCACCCGAGTTGCGACTCGCGGCGATTCGTCTGGCCGGAGACTGGCGAGTTGCTCAAGCAGCTGAGTCATTACAGTCGCTGCTGGTCAATCCGGAGACGCCGGAAAACGTCCGGCAAGCAGCCCTGCATTCGCTGACTCTGATCGGAGGCGATGTCGCTCGGCAAGCGATCGTCAGTCTGACCGATGCCACGCATCCAGTCAGTGTGAGGAGCGAAGCCGTTGCTGCACTGGCATCGTTGGACCTTCCCATCGCGGTCGAGCAAGCGGTCGGTGTGCTGAACGGTATGAACGCGGATGATGATCCGACTGGCATCGTCTCGGCATTTCTCGATGTCCAGGGTGGCAGCGACCAACTGGCAACGGCCATCGAACAGTCGCCTCCCTCGAAGGAGATCGCGATGCTTTCCCTGCGGCACATGTACTCGCAGGGACGCAGCGATGCCAGTCTGTCGACGGTGCTTGGGACAATCGCCGGGATTGAGGCTGACCCGCAGCCGCTCTCACCGGAACAAGTCGCTGCCAAGCTGAAAGAGGTCGAGGCACACGGCGATGCGAGTCGCGGGGAAGCCGTCTTTCGCCGTGCAGACCTGTCGTGCATGAAGTGCCATGCGGTCAGCAAGGGTGGCGGACAAGTCGGACCCGATTTGAGTGCACTCGGTGCCAGTTCGCCCGTGGACTACATCATCAACTCGATCTCCAATCCGGATCAGCAGATCAAGGAGGCGTTTGTCACCCGTATCGTGATCACCGAGCAGGGGCTGATCCATCAGGGGATCGTGATTGATCGCACGGGGGAACGACTCGTTCTCAAAGATGCAAAAGGGAAGCAGCTCACAATTCCGATCGCAAGCATTGACGAAGAGGTTGAGGGAAAATCGCTGATGCCCAAAGGACTGATGAAGTTCATGACGGACAGTGAGTTTCTCGACCTCGTGAAGTTTCTGTCGATGCTTGGCAAACCGGGAACGGAATACGCAATTCGTCAAACCCCGCGGATGCAGCGCTGGCGGGTGCTGAGTTCACCTCCGGCGGAACTCAGTGGTCCGACCGTTGATGAGTCTGTTCTCGAAGAATATATGGCGAGTGATCCGAAGACTGTTCCTGCGTACTCCCGCGTGAACGGAGACCTGCCGCTCGGTGAACTGGCACGCGACACAAATCCGGTGCTCTGGCTGCAGGCTGAGGTGGATGTGTCGCAGGATGGGGATATCGGCATCTCGCTGGATTCTGCGGAAGGGGTGCAGACGTGGGTCGGCCCCCGGTCGTCAATCGAGGATCAGATTACGGTCACATTGCCCCGCGGGAGTCACCAGATTCTCTTGCGGGTCGACACGGCCGCACGATCTTCAGACGTATTGCGGCTCGAACTGTTCCGAGTGGAAGGATCGTCGGCTGAGTTCACAGTGGTCGACGGTGCCTGATGGAATCAAATGTTGGTTGTGATCTTTCTTGAGACATTTCGCGTTGTCACTTGTGAGTAACAGGGCTCACAACGGATGAGCTGATAATCTCCGGATATCGGTGCAGAATGGAAGAACTGATCGAAACACTGTTTGAACATCTTGAGGAACACTGGGTCAAATTCGTGACCGCAGGCCTGTTCATGGGTGTGGGCTGGTTCTTCGGCAAACGTCGCGCCCGCAGCGAATGGGCGAAGAAAGAGTTTCTCGATCGACTCAACGTGTCGCTCACATCAATCGAGAACGGCACGTTGCGGATTCGTACAATCATTGAAAAGAGTTGTCAGGACGTGTTCCTGAATTCCGTTGCAGCAGAAGCGATCAACGCGGCTGCCCGAAAGACGACCGAAGAAAACCCCATTCTTCCGCTTGAGAATGAAGATTACTGGTACTACCTCAACGCTGTCTTGAATGAAATCGCAGAGAAGTTCGCGGAAGGGCAGTTGAGGCGGGACCTCGGGCTGCCGGTCGAGGTGGGGACATATCTCATCTGTCTGACCTGCGAACGAGCAGGAGCCGTGCGGACTCAGAAGGTCCGGGCCATGCTCGTCCGCAAGTCGCTACTTTCCAATCTTCCTGAAGAGACGCCCGGCTTCGAGAGTCCGACGCACTCGACCCGCTGGGAAACATTGCAATTCCTTGCAAAATCGTATCGGACGGCCCCCCACCAGTTTCTGGAAGTGGAGCTTTGTCTGTAGACTGAGGGAACACGAATGATTCGATTCATAGTCCTTCAGTCGGAGGTTGCAGGAATGCAATCGCGTGTCAGGTTCGCTGGATTGCTGATCGTCAGCACAAGTTTGTTGACAGGTTCTCTGTGGGCTGCGCAGACGGAAACTCCCTCGCCCGACTTCACGACGGACGTGGCACCGATTCTCACGAAGTATTGTGCAGGATGTCACAACGATGGCGACAGAGACGGCAACCTCTCACTGGAGTCCTTTGCTTCTCTGATTAAGGGGACCGAAGACGGACCGGCCGTCCTTCCCGGCGATGCTGCCGGCAGCCGGATGATTCGAGTACTTTCCGGTCAGGAGCCCGCAATGCCTCCCGAGGGAGAACCGCGTCCGACTGAAGAGGAAATCACGCTGTTGACTCGCTGGATCGACAGTGGTGCAAAGGGTCCCGCTGGTGTCGAGCCGGATCGTCTGATGCTCGTGGTCCCCAGGATCGAGTCACATGTCGATCGTCATCCGATTGCTGCCCTTGATCAGTCGGCTGATGGAAGCAAACTCGCTGTGGCCCGTTATGCGGAGGTGCTGATTTACAAGGTCCCCGATGAAGGAGCCATCGCCGGCACGAAACCGGTGTTGACGTTGCACGAGTTCCCCGGCAATGTGACCTCTGTGCACTTTGTGGATGACGGGAATCGACTGATCACCGCTTCGGGTGTTACCGGGTTGGGTGGCGTCGCAGCGATCTGGGATTTGACGACAGGAGCACTGGTTCACGAGTTCAAAGGGCATCGAGACATCCTCTACGATGCTGAGCTTTCCCCCGATGGCTCGCTGCTGACGACGTGCAGTTACGACAAGTCGATCATTCTCTGGGACGTCGCTTCCGGTGAGCAGGTGCGGACGCTCGCGGGGCACAACGGTCCTGTGTATGACGTCGCCTTCAGCCCGGATGGACAGTATCTGGTGAGCGCGAGTGCGGATGACACATGCAAAGTATGGAGAGTCGCAGACGGCGAACGTCTGGACACGCTCGGCCAGCCACTCAAGGAACAATACACCTGCACCTTCAGTCCGGACGGTAAGATGATCGTCGCCGGCGGAGCAGACAATCGTATTCGGGTCTGGAAGTTCATCTCGAAGGACCGACCGCGGATCAACCCGCTGCTGCATTCCCGGTTTGCTCATGAGGGAGCTGTCCTTCGGGTCGAGTTCACGACCGACGGCCGGAATCTGGTTTCCGTTGCCGAAGACCGAACAATCAAGGTCTGGGACACGACCGAATTCACCGAGCGACAGCTTTGGGAAGATCAACCCGATGTTGCGAACGCTCTGGCAGTCGGTCCTGATGGAAACACATTCCGCGTCGGACGTCTGGATGGCTCGATCGAACAGTTCCCGATCGACGCAAGCCCTCACGCTGCGGAAACCGTGGCCGCGAGTACTGTCTCGTTGGCTCAGCCCATACCGATGCCAACCGAAATATCGGAATTGACTGAAGTCGAGCCGAATGATTCACCGTCCGCAGCGATGAACGTTGACACGCCGGTACGAATTCAAGGCGTGCTGCATCATGAGTCGATTGATGAAGCAACAGCCGAGGCCGATCAGAAAGGAGAGAAAGAGACCGTTGACTTCGACATGTTTCGGTTTTCCGCACGCGCGGGTCAGGAGTGGGTGATCGAGGTGGATGCTTCTCGGTCAGGATCTCCCGTCGATTCCTTTGTTGAGGTGCTGACATCTGACGGCCAGCGGATCGAACGATGGGTTCTTCAGGCGGTCCGGGACTCATACTTCACCTTCCGGGGGAAGGACGCCAACACGTCGAGCGACTTCCGTATCTTCAATTGGCAGGAGATGCATCTCAATGATTACCTGTACGCCAACGGTGAAGTGACGAAGCTGTGGATGTATCCGCGAGGCCCCGACTCAGGGTTCAATGTTTATCCGGGTCAGGGAAACCGCTGGGGTTTTTTCGACACGACGCCTCTGGCACACGCTCTGAATGCGCCCTGTTACATCGTTGAGCCTCATCCACCAGGAACAAAACTGATTCCCAACGGACTTCCGGTGTTTACGCTCTACTTCGAAAACGACGACGAATGCCGTCGTACGCTTGGAAGCGACTCGAAACTGTTCTTCAGTGCACCGCAGGATGGTGACTATCTTGCCAAACTGAAGGACGTGCGGGGACAACAGGGACCGGAGTATCGCTATTCGCTGAGCATTCGACCACGACAGCCAGACTTTCAGGTCAAGGTGCAGGGAGAGAACCCAACTGTCTCTCCGGGAAGTGCGAAGGAGTTCACGGTTCAGGCGACTCGGCTCGATGGGTATGAGGGACCGATTCATGTCGACATCACCGGATTGCCCTACGGCTTTGGGGTAACAACGCCGCTTCTCATCGAAGCAGGTCAGGTCGAGGCGATGGGCGTGATCTGGGCCAATGCGGATGCGGTTGCTCCAGAGGGTGATGAAGCCAAGGCGTCCATGGTGACTGCAACCGCTGAGATCAACGGGACACAGGTATCGCACTCCGGCGGTTTGCTGGGAGAGGTCAAACTCGGCGAAGCCCCTAGGTTGACGGTCGAGATTCAACCCGCGCCCGGCGGAGCCGAGCCGCTCTCGTCGTCCGTCGACGGACCACTGGAATTTGCGATCACTCCCGGAGAGACGATCATGCTTCAGGTGGTGATCGAACGTCACGGCGAAGATGGCGAGGTGTCGTTCGGCAAGGAGTTTTCGGGACGAAACCTGCCGCATGGCGTGTATGTCGACAACATCGGCCTCAACGGACTGCTGCTTTTGAGTGGTCAGTCAGAACGGAAAATCTTCATTACGGCTGACGAAGGAGTGTCGGAGCAGACTCGGATGTTCCATCTCTCGACGGATGCCGGAGGTGGGCACGCAACCCGACCGGTCATTCTGCATGTGGTTCGCGACAAGCCGTCAAGTGAACGGGCATCGAGGTAAACGTCAGCAGAGCAGTCCGCATCACTCGAACTGCATCGACATTGGCTCAACGATTGCGATCAGGTCAACTCCCTGCTCATGTGTTGATTTCGAAACGATTGCGGAAGTCTCATCGCTTTCCCAAAGGTCGATACGGATCGCTTCCACCCCACAGGGATTCAACAGACCCGGACAAACTTCTTCCAGGAGATACTGGGCCATGTTCTCGGCCGTCGGGTTGTTCGGCAGGATGAAGAGCTTCGATGGCACCACCGAGCGGATGGCGGCGATCCCGTTGTCGTCTTCGCGGCTGAGCACGAAGCCATGATCCCAATGGGTATCAATCCAGCCTTTCAGCAAGGATTTCAGTTCAGCAAAGTCAATGACGCGGCCCACATCATCGACTTGGCTGTGATCAGGTCCGCTCGTAGTGACATAGAAGTCGGCCACATAGTTGTGACCGTGAAAGTTCGCGCACTTCCCTTCATGCCCGAGGAGACGGTGTCCCGCACAAAATCGAATCCGTCGCAAGACGGTCACATTCATTCGTTTGACTCCATGATGCTGGTCTGAAACCGCATTCTAAACCGTTTTCGAGGAATGTGCGATGCCCCGGCTTTCGAGGATTTTCACTTGGTTGCACGGCGAAAGATCATATTCGCACCTCGGAACGGGATCATCCGTGAAATCTCGATGTTCAGTGAGTATTCTGCGAATCTTGGGAATGTAAATGGCACCTGACCTCAGGAGCATGAAGCGTGACACTCGATGAAGCTCAGCAGCGTGTGGATCATTGGATCCAGGAAATCGGAGTCCGTTATTTCTCTGAACTCACGAATCTCGCCCAACTGGTCGAAGAGGTCGGAGAGGTGGCCCGTGTCATCTCTCGGCAGTACGGCGACCAGAGCTTCAAGGACAGCGACCGTGATATCGACCTGGCTGATGAACTCGCGGACGTGCTGTTTGTGGTGATCTGTCTGGCGAATCAGACGGGCGTCAACCTCACCGAGGCGTTAGAACGGTCTCTGATCAAGAAGACGAGTCGGGATCGAGAGCGACATCAGCAGAATCCGAAGTTAACTGGATCTGAAGTCGAGAATCGTGACGATTGTCTCGGATGACGCAGGACTGTTCGGCGTGCTACGATCTGATTGAAAGCAATCCGTGAAGTGCGAGTCAGACCCCTCGGAGATCAACATCGATGAACGACAAACGGCTGCACGACAGCCGGTTTATGAAAGCTGTCCGCTGTGAACCGTCCGATACGACACCGGTCTGGATCATGCGTCAGGCGGGTCGCTATCTGCCGGAGTACATGGAGGTTCGCAGCAAAGTCTCGTCGGTGCTCGAGCTTTGTCGACGCTCGGACCTTGCTGCAGAAGTCACGGTTTCGGCACAACAGATTCTTGGCGTCGATGCGGCCATCCTGTTTGCAGACCTGCCGCCGCTTTTGATCCCGATGGGATTCGAACTCACCTACGAGCCGGGACCAACGATTCACAATCCGCTTCGCCTGGGCGACGATCTCGGCAGAATTCGAGCGATCGAATCGGCCGATGAGATGGCAGAAGTGATGGAAACCGCTCGGCTGGTTCGCAAGGAACTGGCCGACGACATTCCCTTGATCGGCTTCGCTGGGGCACCCTTCACGCTGGCTTCCTACGCTATCGAAGGGGGCGGGTCACGCGACTTCAAACACACCAAGACGTTGATGTATGCAGACCCCGGAGCCTGGAATGCGTTCATCGAAAGGGTGGTCAAGAGTCTGATCATCTATCTTCGCGGGCAGATTACAGCTGGATGCCAGGTGGTGCAGCTGTTTGACAGCTGGGGGGGATGCCTGTCACCGGGCGATTACCGGCAGTTTGTGATGCCTCACACACAACGAGTCATTCGTGCGATCGAGCAAGATGTGCCAGTGATCAACTTTCTCACCGGTAACCCTGCGTTGCTTCCACTCTTGCGAGAAGCGGGCGGTCAGGTCATTGGACTCGATTGGCGGGTGGATCTCAAAGACGGTTGGAAAACCGTGGGGCATGACGTGGCAGTGCAGGGGAACCTCGATCCGGTCTCTCTGTTTGCTGATCTTGAGACCCTGAGAAAGCGGACACGTGACGTGATTGACGCTACCGAAGGACGCCCCGGACATATCTTTAACCTGGGGCATGGTGTGATGCCGGATATGAAACCGGAGAACGTGAAGGCGCTCGTTGAGATGGTTCATGAGATGGGGCAAAGATGAACGGGACTCGTTCCATTGCCGTGGTCGGGGGTGGACTGACGGGCTTGGCGGCTGCACATCATTTGGGAGAGTTGATCGAGGCCAAACAGCTTCCCATTGAGGTAACGCTGTTTGAGGCGAGTTCACGAGTGGGTGGAGTCTTTGGCACTCTGCACATTGACGGACATATTGTCGAAACGGGGGCTGACTCGTTCATCACCAACAAGCCTTGGGCCGCTGACCTCTGCAAGCGGCTGGGGCTTGAGGATCAGCTGATCAGTACCAATTCCGAATACCAGCGGTCGTTCATTTTGTACGAGGGACGACCGGTTCAGACGCCGGACGGGTTTGAGTTGCTGGTGCCACGGAAACTGCGTGCACTCCTGTCGTCACCATTTCTGAGCCCGCAAGGCAAACTCGACGTCGCGAATGAGGCGTTCGTGCCTCCGAGAACGGACGAGGCCGATGAGAGCCTGGCCGACTTCACTCGTCGACGGTTTGGTCAGGAAATGCTCGATCGGATTGTGCAGCCGATGGTGGGTGGCATCTATACAGCCAATCCGGAGCATCTCAGTATGCAGGCCACGTTACCGCGCTACGTCAACATGGAGCGCGAGCACGGAAGCCTGTTGCGTGCGGTTTGGCAGGAACGAACGTCGTCTGAGCAGGATGGCTCTGGTGGTGAGATGGATCCGCCATCCGGCATCAGCGGGGCAAGGTATGGACTGTTTGCGTCTCTCAAGGATGGCATGTCCACATTGTTAGATGTCCTTGAACAACGCGTGCGTTCAATTGCCCGTGTGGAATTGGAGTCTCCCGTCTTGTCTGTGGCTCCACAGTCGTCCGGTTGGTATCGCGTCACAACCTCCGGCGGTGAGGCAAGCACCTTTGACGGTCTGATTCTCGCTCTGCCAGCTTACCGGTCCGGTCAACTGATCACCGAATGGGACACGTCGCTTGCTGAGCGTCTTTCACAGATCCCCTATGCTTCAAGTGCGATCCTGGTGTCTGCCCACAACCTCTCCGACATCGAGCATCCTCTGAATGCATTCGGGCTCGTGATACCACATCAGGAAAAAAGAAAGGTTCTGGCGGTGTCGTTTCTGAGTCGGAAGTTCAAAGGACGATCACCTGACGGGACGATCCAGTTGAGGACATTCATCGGCGGGGCAATGCAGCCGGAGTTGTTTGAACGGGACGATGCATCACTGATTGCAATGGTTAGGGAAGAACTCAGAGACATCCTCGGCGTGAGAGGAGAGCCACTGTTCCATCACTTGGCCCGGTACGAACGTGCGATGCCTCAATACCATGTCGGTCATCTTGACCTGGTTGCTGACATCGAGCGACGCGAAGCAGAACATCGCGGTTTAGCACTGGCGGGGAACGCCTACCGTGGCGTTGGAGTTCCAGACAGCGTTCACAGCGGCGAACAGGCAGCCGCACGCGTTTTCAATGAGTTAGCGATCGGTTGAGAGAACTGCGTCGAGAGAAATTGCAGATCACAAATCCTTGGCCATCCCATCCCGGCGTCGACGTCTGCGAGTGTTGTGTGCCCACTTGTCGCCGGCCTCCGCCTCGAGGAAGAATGAACCTGCAAAAATTCGATAGAAGAGCAGCAGGACGAAAGCTCCACCGGTCGCGGCACAGAAGCCGATCGGCGTGATGGGCTTGATAGCCGTTTCGTGCGTGAAGAACATCACCGTTCCACAGCCAATAACACAACCCACGATGCCCATCAGCATGGTGGCAATCGCACCACCGGGGTCGCGTCCGGGCATGATGGCCTTGGCTGTGAGTCCGACAATGGTGCCGAAGCCGACCCACATCAGAAACTCATTGACTGCATGCTGAAACGCTTCGACAAAACTGGCGTCCATGCCATTACCCTCTGATAGCTCCACCGGGCTCGTCTGCACGCGACTTGCGTACGTGCCCTCATCGCACTTATCGCCCATCCGACCGGCAGACTTGCGATCAGCGTTATCCGTGGGGGCATCGCGCTTTATCGGCAGGGCCAACCTGTTCGTCAAGGTCTTCTCAGTCGGCAGCTTGCAGACCGGCAGAATGTGCTACCCGCCACCGACAGCAGCGACGAAATGAACTTCTTTCGCGTCACCTACCTGTTCCAGAAGCCCCAGATCGCTGATTCGGGAATCGACGGCCACCGCCAGTCCTGGTCTCAAGTGGTCGCCGTCACACAGTCTTTGACGAATCCCAGGGAACCGCTCTTCTAACGTAGCGATGATTTCCCGGACGGTGGTTTCGCTCATCTGAATCCGGTCGACACCATCGGTGTGCCGACGGAGCGACGGTGGAATGAAGACTGTCGGCAACGCTCAACTCCAACACTGAATCGAACAGTCTACAGGCAGCGTCCTGACAGGCATCTCGCTGCTTCGAGTCCATCGGCAGGACATGGCTGTCATTCCGCCTTTCCCGGTCCGCAAATCATCAGGACGAGCCATTCGGCCTTGAGCGCGGGGCGACTCTCTCCGTTGATCTCAACCACAACATCATAGGCGATTTCGACCCAATCAGGGCCTTTGGGACGAGCGGAGTTCAAGGTTCGCACGACCCGGATCTCCTGGCCAATTTTGACCGGCGAAACAAATCTGAGTTTATTGAATCCGTAGTTCACCATTGTGACTGCATCACGAAACGGATTGTCGTCCGCATGCGGTATGAGTCCAAAGAGGTACGAGAGCATCGAAACCGTATAGAAACCATGGGCGATGGTCCCGCCGAAGTGCGTTTCTCTCGCAGCTCGCTCGGGGTCGATGTGGATGAAGTTGTGATCTTGTGTCAGGTCTGCAAAAGCTGTCACCGCATCCTGGGTCACTGTGAACCACGGGGACGGACCTTCTTTGACACCGATAAATGGCTGCAAACGTTCAACGGTCGATTCCGAAAGACTTAACTCGCTCATGCTGGTTGATTCGTGTTTGACGACAGTTCAGGCGGATCTGGGATCAGAATGTGTCCAAACCTACTCAGTCACACGCCCGTTTTGCAACAGAGTCAACTGCCAATCTCTCACGCAGGGTCCTGTGTGACAGTCGAGAAAAAGCCTTCTCGGTGGTCCTTTGATGGGGATATCGTTGATCGCCGACAGACATACCCGTTGGGTTTGAGTTGACGGCCTGAACGAACCGAGTTGTCGGTGTCAGTCGATACGGCCTGTCTCCAACACCAGATGTGAGGCGACAGCGAATGCTGTCTCGAACCTTAGGCGGCCCGCTGGTGACTGCGCCTAACTCGCTTCATGCGCCATTGTTCAATCGCAAACTTAAAGGTGTGCTTCACAGTCCGGTAGCGTGATGAATGACGGCTCCAAAGCTTGGCACTGGGTTGGGAAATCACAGTTGGGTCGTGTCTCCGCTCGATTTCCCGGGAGAGCACACTAAACAGATTGTATTCATCGAGAACTCGTCGTCGTGCCTCGAGAATTGTTGAAAGGCGCCTCTCAAACTGATGACTTTCAATTGCTTCGCGAATCGTACGGAACGCTGCATCGAAATCACGAATATCGATGGGGATCAGACTCCCCTGGGGAAAGTAGTTCAAGACATTCGGACAACCGTAGTAGAAGGGCAACGTTGCTCCCAGAAATGCATCAGCCAGTTTCTCGGTCCAGTGATGTTCACCGATGTGATTCTCGATCACAATGTGGTATCGGTACGGGTCAAGTGATTCGGCCTTATCTTTGATTGGCCGAACCCCGCGTCCAAAGACGTCCATTTCCGGGTAACACTCACGCAGACGCTGTGTGAATGCGAACCGCAGGTGATGGCAGGTGTTTTTTTGTTGTTTGTTGGAGCAGACGGTCGACAGATCCCTCGACTTATCCAGCGGGACATTTATTTGCATCTCGTCATAGCTGACGAGCGTGTTGTCACTCACCCCATAGAACCATCGCAAGGAGGGCTGCGTGCGAATCGTCTGCTGGTGCGGGATGGCCCATGACTCCTGACTGGTGATGATCACGCCGAATTGATTTAGAAAGTCCGCTCCATAGAACTTGATGGAAGAGGGCTCAGCAGTGATCAGGACGGTGTTCTGCTGCGGACACGATAACTGTTCGACTCTTGTCGAAAACCTTTCCTGGCCTTGCGGGGCCAAGTCGTCATAAACGACGAGCCAGTCATATTCCCTGGCTTCAGGGTCGAACAAGAACTCACATTGTCCCCAATGCGGTTGTCCCTGAGGAAACTGCCGGAGGAAAACTCGGTAATCAAGAAGCCTGTGCCCCTTGGCCATGAACTTGACCCGAATCAAGTTTTCACGCCGGGATGTAACGCTGGACGATCCCATATCGCATCCTTTTGGATCTTTACATCAGTTGTATTGAAGCGATGGGCTCATTCTTTCGGCAGGCTCAGTAGACAAATCCTCATAATGAGATTGTTGCCAGAGCATGAGTACGAACTGCGCGATAGTCCATCCAAAAGCTGCGCCTGCGAAGACGTCGCTTGCGAAGTGTTGAGCGTCTGCGACTCTCTGCATTCCAACCATCGCGGCGAAGGAATACCACAACCAGCGTGAGCGAGGGAATCGGTTCGCAAGTGCAACTGCGAACGCGACCGCCATCGCTGTGTGGGCAGAGGGAAAACTCTGAACGGCACCGCCGCCCTTCATCATGGGGAGAAATCCCTGGAAGCTGTCCAGAATCTGATGATGAGTAAAGTCAAAGTGATCCGGGCGGGCTCGAGAGATGAGTACCTTCATGAATGCCGCACTCAAGCCGCCAGCGATCGCGATAGCTCCTAGGCGAACTACCTCTGTTACTCGATCGGTGGTCACCACGAGGATCGTCAGTAGAACAAAGGTCATCCCATAGGGACTTCCAAAGGGTTCCATTGTTCGGAGTGCACGATAAATCTCGTCGGGAAACTTGTGACTCGTGGCATATTGCGACAAGGGATAATCAATGGTGAACAGGCTGATCGTAGCCAAGGCCAGCAGCATCGCTGTTACGATGAATTGAGATCGAACCGACACTTTCTCGAACGGATTTCGTTGTGACATAGCTGGCTTTAAGCCTATCAGTTGAGATTCACGCGGAAGGCGGCTTGTTCCGAGTGCTGCGTGTTGGTGGGGATAAAACTGGCCAAATGGCACAGGTGAGTCAGAACGCCCCACCCGATTGTTCAAGCCAATGATGGAGACAATTCGAGAAGAGCAGTCATTTAACCTTCTGAGATTTGCTCATCGAACGATAGATTTGGGAATTTCGTTCGCGTCAGCGGAGATCAGTTGGATGCGAACTTTGGTGGCATTGGGAAGACGAACAGCAAGAGCAGTTGCTTTCGATGTTGTCGACAACTGACGAACTTCAGCATCAGGAGGAAGGAACGCCTCTCGCTGTTCTTCAGTGAGGTTCTCGTTGACCACGAGGATCATTTCGTCATGATCTTCGATGAAATGCCGCGCGTTTTCTGTTTCTGTATCCGGGAACACTGACACATCGTCTCGGTCAAGGTAGAACGGAACGGAGCCCCAATCTCCGACAATGCAGGCGACGGGAAGATGGCTCTTCCATTCGCCTTGATGAACGAGCGTACTCGACGAATTACCGAATGCACTGTTCCGGTTGGAAACGGCAGGGACCACATCGTGCGTAATTTTCGTGAGTACCATAAAAGCAGCCGCGCAAAAGACACCGTAAACAATTCGTGGCGCGACACGTCGTTGTAACACGAGTGCAGCAAAAAGAAGGCCCGTCCAGAGTGAACCATGCAAAAGCGTTGCGACTCGTTCGTCGAGGCCAAACAAGTACAGACATCCGGCGAACAGGACCCCTGCCGATGAGAGGTAGACGAGTCCGCGATGGAAGACTGCATGAGCTTTGACTCGCGAGAAGACATTTCCCGCGAAGGGAGAACAGGTGGCATGGATACAATGCCCAATCAGCAACATCACGGCCGGGAGACATGGCAGCAGATAGGTTGGCAGCTTGCCGCTAGAGGCACTGAAAAAAAGGAGGCACCAAGCGCTCCACAGTGTCAGAAATCCAAGCTCTGGTGAACGATGTTTTCGCATCTGCGGAGATGCAGTTGCCAGGAACTTTGTCAAAGGCAAGAGCAACAATCCCCAAGGCATGCATGCCAGGAAGAGTGTCGGCAGATAGAACCAAAAAGGTTCTGGATGATTCGATCCGGACAGAAAACGAGCCACATTATGGTCCCAGAAGAAGTACCGGACAAACTGTGGCATCACTGTCGCTGCTGCGACAAACCAGGGAGCTGCGGTTAACACAATGACTCCTGCAAAAGCACTCCAGTGATGAAGTCTCACGCGACTTGATGAGCGATTGAGCCAACAATGGGCCATAACCACCGGTTCCAGCAACACGAATGCAACCGGTCCTTTTGTGAGGACACCCAGTCCGCACAGAAATGCTGATGCAAGCCACCATCCCCATTGAAGCCTTTCTCTCGAGACGGCCTCATGAGCTGCGAACAAACTCGACACCACAAGGAGTGCGAGCAGGCTGTCCAGAATGAGAAATCGACCGCATGCAACAAACCCGAAGGAAAGCGTCAGGGTCATCGTACCCAGAAAGGCAGATGTTCTCCCCAGCAGGCGACAACCAAACAGATACGTCACCACGACCGTCAGCCAGGCACTGAGAGCAGGGACCAGCCGAGCCGCCCAGTCGGTGGGACCGAACAGCGAAAAACTCGTTGCACACAACCAATAGAAGAGTGGAGGCTTATCGAGGTAGGGCTCATGATGCAGTCTCGGGATAATCCAATCCCCGGACCGTAACATTTCACGGCCAATTTCGGCGTATCGGCCTTCATCTGGTTCGACAAGTGGGTAGGCAAGACCTTGAAACAAAAGAAAGCCAGCGGTCAGCATGATCAACATCAGAGCGGCGACAGATGGTGAACCCTTTGTCGTCTTGTGTCCGGGGAACTGCACACGTTGCCACCAGTAGGGAAGCAGCGAACCAAGTGTGCGTGGAATATCTCGGATCGAGACACTACTCGTGCCGGCAGCCCGAGGTCGATGTCGAACGCCGACTTCATTGATTGATAAGCCCAGCAATCGTGCTTCCGTGAACATCTCAGTATTCGCAAAGAACGCTCTCGCTTCGGGCATAATTCTCATCAAAGCTTCGCGGCGAAAGACTTTCAGTGCACAATCAACATCACGAAGAGGACTTTTCAAAAGTCCACGAATGAGTGTGTTGTATCCCCACGAATAAAAGCATCTGAGTGGTGTGTCCTGCCGATCAATGCGGTAGCCTGAGACAATGTCGTATTGTTCTGCGAGTGAAAGCAATGGGGCCAGATCAGTCAGATCGAACTGACAGTCGGCATCCGTGAATGCGACGAGTCGACCCCGACTCGCTTCAAACCCGCTTCGTAAAGCCGCTCCATATCCCCGATTTTCATCATGCCGGACCAGACGTAGTTGAGGATATCTTTGGCAGGCTGCTTCTACGATCTCAGCCGTCCGATCAAGACTTCCATCGTCGACAACGATCAATTCATGACTGAGACCGAGCGAAGAAAGAGCAACAAGCGCTTCGTCAATCGCCAGGGCAATGACAGACTCCTCGTTCCAAGCCGGAATGATGACCGACAAGGAAAATGATGGTTCATACGGGGCGATTGCCCGGTTGAAATCCGACATTCGTGCGAACCTTCCGTGGTTGCTGTTGTGTACGTCACTCCGGCGGTCATCCATCACACCGGCAGTGTGTGAGTATAGACAAGAATCGTAAAAGAAGGGGACAGTGATTTTGCAGCTTCACAGCTGCTAAAATGCCGAGATGATCCCCCCGTTCGACTACGATTTTTCTGTGAGTTTGATCTTGCAGATCACTCGGTTTTCCACTGAAACATCCGTCTTGACCGTTCGAAACCATTAGGACATCATCTAGGACGCAGGAAATACTATATTCGTCGTAACCATGTCGAGGGCAATTCGACAAATACTCGTACCTGGGCCAAAGATTCACATTGAGGAGTAGCACGAATGGCAGAGTCCCGTCTGACTCATTATGAGTTGGAACTCATGGACGTGTTGTGGCGCATCGGCGAAGGAACGGTTCAGGATGTCTGTGATGTTCTGGAGCGGGACCTTGCCTACACGACTGTCATGACGACGCTCAACCTTCTGGCGAACAAGAAAGGTGTGCTGAAAAGGACAAAAGTCGGACGTGCGTTTGTGTATCGTCCGCTTTTTACGCGTGATGAGGTCTCCCGGACGATTTTGGGCGACTTAAAACAAGTGCTCTTCGCTGACCGGCTCCCGACGCTCATGTTGAACATGATTAACGAGCAGGGCATCTCTGAAGCAGATGCGGATGCGATTCGAGCTGCGCTTGATCAACTGGAGGGGGACGGATGAGCACGGCTGCTTTCCTGGAAACGATCTTGTCGTTGTCTCTGCAAGTTGCCGTCATGGTAGCAGTTTGCGCTTGGCTGGTGAGACAGACCACCGGCAGTGATACCGGGCACCGTTTGTGGGCCACATGCCATGCGATGATTCTTGGACTGACACTCTCAGCGATTTTGCTGCCTCACTTGCGTCTTGTACCTCATTCGGTAGTGACGGATCACCTGCAACTCGAAGACGCTGCCACAGCCGAGTATTGGCTTGGGCAGAGCCTCCTCTGGGCATGGGGGCTCGGAGCAATACTTTACGCGGTTGCAGTCATCGTCGGCATGCTGGACCTCCGTCGGATTCTGGCGACCGCAACTCCGATGTTGCGTTGCATCGAGGAAAAAGAGGGCGAGGTAACGATTCTTCTCAGTTCACGAGTTCATTCGCCGTTTTGCTGGCAAATGCAGCGGCCAATCGTAGTACTTCCTGAGAGAGCTCAAGAATTCCCGCATGAGGAACTGTGTGCCATCATTCGCCACGAATTGGCACATCTCCGCTCAGGTCATCCGGTGGCGTTATTCCTGCAACGTCTGGTCGAGATGCTGTATTGGTTCCATCCCGCGATCTGGTGGGCTTCGAAACAGGCCGAATTACACCGTGAGTTCCACTGTGACCGCGCCTCGAACCGGGATTCTCGCGAAACCGCCAATTATCTGCGAAGTCTACTCCGCCTCTGTGAACTGGCGCCACAGTCACGCTTCGGCCTGCCAGCCGGACTGAACTTCCAGGGGAACCCCTCGTTAATGCGATTGCGAGTCGAGAGACTCATGCAGCTCGAAGAGGTTTCAGATGTCAGTCGAAGCAGAATGGGCTTCGCTTCGATTGGACTCATTGCGGCAGCCCTCTTGATGACTGTTCTCTGGCTGCCGGTCAACGTGGAAGCGACGAGTCGCTCCCTTTGGTCTCCCTGGCCAAGTTGGTCAGCTAGCGCACTGTTCGAGTTCGGAATACCTGCTCGCGACTATGAAATCGATGGCCATCGTCTCCATCCTCATGAGCAGGAACATCAGCACACTCCACACGCCACTCCGACGAACTCCGCATCCAGTCGGGAGGACGCTGATGGTTAGTGGTGGTGGATACAACTGTAACATTAGGAGGCCACCTGATAGTCGAGGGTTCACGGTACTTGAACTCCTCGTGACGACAGGCATCATTGGCCTGCTGGCAGGTGTTCTGTTGCCAGCCGTGCAGAATGCCCGAGAGACTGCAAGGCAGATTCATTGTAAGAACAATCTCAGGCAGATCGGCCTGGCAATTCACAATTACCACGATGCTCAGCGGTCCTTGCCCATCGGCTATCGATCGGATCTGGCTCGGGAGACTGCATTTGGATGGGCTGTCGCGATACTCCCACACTTGGATGAGTCATCAATATCAGTTTGTATCAACACGAATATTTCTCTCATCTCTCCGGACAACGATGGCGTCCGCGACCTGTCACCCGACGTGTTTCTCTGTCCGTCCGATCCTAAACTCATCACGTTTGAGTTATTCCCTGAACCAGCGAATCAACTTGTGCCCGCTCCCAATTCCGCGAATCCATTGACCACATTGCCGAGTACAAACTATGTGGGAATTTTTGGCAACGGAGATGCGGATGAAACTCCCGGTGCAATCGGGGAGGGGACATTTCTTGGCGAAAGGTCGATTCGCTTACGTGAGTTGACACGGGGGTTGAGCAATGTGTTCATCGTTGGTGAACGAACTGCACGCAAGCTCCCCTCAACCTGGATAGGCACAGTCCTCGATGGGGAAGATGCCCCGGGGCGTGTCATCGGTCACTGTTGGATCGGACCTAACCGCAAGGATGCCGATGAGTGCGAGCTTGATAGCCGTCACCCGGGATGCGCAAACTTTCTCTGGGCAGATGGACACGTCAAAGCGATCGCTGACTCCATTGACACCACACTCTACCGGAATCTCGCGAAACGTCAGTGAGGGTTTTTGCGGCTGTTTCAGGTCACTCTGGTCTCGGTCGTCAGGAAACAACCTTGTTGTTTCAAGTCACTTTCCCGCAGTAAGAGCGGACTGCACCCAGAACATCGCAACGCTGATTGACTGCCGTCAGATGCGTATTGACCCGAAAAATGGTGCAGTCGTATCATTCTGATATGACGTCTCCGCTCGATGTTTCACGGTCACGAGGCGGCCTGCCCGACTGGATCGGCTCGCGGCACAAGCAACTCGTCTTCCCGAGTTGGTTGGTTTCTGCGTTACTTCACGGCACGTTACTACTGATGTTTCTGTGGATCTCGCAGTCACGAGGTTGTCGTTCGGACTATCAGGGCAACGAGGGTGAGGGTTTTCGGGAAGTCGGCGTCTATCTCACCTCGGGAGACACCGAGGAGGAGCCGACAGAAGAATCGGCCGACGAGGCGAATCCCACGCCTGTCGAGCCTGCTCCGAAGTTTGAATTAGGCCCACTCCTCGATGCTCCTCCCATCGAATTGGAACGCCCCACTGAGTTCAGTGAGCCCGTGCTGGGGATCGGCTGGTTGCCGGATGCTCTCAGCGGCAGCACTCCCACCACCTCATTGGAGACTCAGCCCCGGTCGGGTGTTCCGGCCTCGACTCCCAACGTACTGGGGCGAAGTACGTCCCTGTTTGGTGTGCAGGATGCGGGTCGTCGCTTCGTTTACGTCTTGGATCGATCCCACAGCATGGACGACTACCATGCCATGCGGCAGGCAAAAGCCGAGTTGATGGCGAGCTTGGAGAATCTCGATGCAACTCAGGAATTTCAGGTCATTTTCTATAACAACGAACCCTTGCTCCTCACTCCCCCCAGCGATCGGTCAGACATGTTTCGCGGGATCGACACGCATCGGCTACAGGTGGAACGGCAACTGGGGACGGTTCAACCCATCGGCGGAACGACACACTTCAATGCGCTGGAATTGGCCATGAAGTTCAATGCCGATGTGATTTTCTTCCTCACCGACGCTGATGAACCCGGGCTGACCCTTGGAGAAATGGAAACCATTCGTCTTGCAAACAATGGTGCAGCACGCATTCACTGCATTGAATTCGGCGAGGGGCCGGACCTCAAGCGACCGGGAGATCCTCGCAACTTTCTCCAAAAACTGGCCACTGAAAGCGGTGGGACTTACAAATACATCGACGTGAAACATCTGGATTAGTGGCGGACACCCATAAATCTCGGCGGGAACCCATCTTGGCTCCCTTTTCTCTGGCCGTTACAATTCCGGCACATCTCTTGCTGGACAAACTCGTTTGCTCAGCCGTGAACGTCTCCAAGTATCTCAGAGAGTTTCATGGACATCACCCGAGGTCGTTGGCGGCTTGCGTTTCTCGCTGTCGTGCTGATTACTTGCGTCGGGTGCGACCAGGCGACCAAGCAACTGGCAATTGATCATCTCAAGGGAACGCCGCCGCAATCCTATTTTGGAGATCTGTTCCGCATTCAATATGCAGAGAATCCCGGGGCGTTCCTCAGCCTCGCTGCGAATCTGCCGGAAGACGCAAGATTCTGGCTGTTAACAGTAGCGAACAGTCTAGTGCTGCTGTTCGTCGGTGTGATCGTGCTGGTCCGAAAGGATATCGATCGACTGTCGCTGATTGCTCTGACGTTCATCCTCGCTGGAGGAGTTGGCAATCTCATCGATCGTATGACGACGCAAAACGGTGTTGTGATTGACTTCCTGAATCTCGGCATCGGCGGCCTGCGAACCGGAGTGTTTAACGTGGCCGACATGGCGATCACTGCTGGGTTTCTCCTGCTCCTCCCGTTTGTGTTCCGACGAAGCGAAGAGCCTGCAACTGTCGCGAATACAGGCACCTGACGCCCAGGGGATTATCCGGTCGGCATGTCGCGAGGAGTGACGGGAGTTCTGATGTCCTGCGCTTGTGCAACTTCACACTGCGACTCAATAGTTTTGCATAGAACGTACCGTGTTCTGCTGAGTTTCATTGTCGGACTTTTTCTCATACCACACGTGGTTCGCGCCAAGGACCGTGTCGTGGTGCAGCCTCCGGACAAGGCAAGCCCGCTGATCATCGCAGGCGACGTTGTTGACTACACCTCGAAGACCCTGTCCCTTCATATCAATGATCAGCTTCCGATCCGCACGTTCCCGTCCGATCAGGTGATCGCTGTCGAAGTGGTTCAGACAGACCCTCATCGTGAAGGCGTGCGACTCTCCAACATGGGAGCAATCGATGAGGCGACCGGACAGTTCACGCAGGCTCTCGAAGACGAACCACGAGACTGGGTGAAGCGAGAGATTATGGGCTGGCTTGTGCGTTGTGCCATGCGTCATCCCGATCGTGCAACTGCGGGGATTCGTTTCCTTCAGATCACGCAGAATGAGCAATCAGCACGCGAGTGGCCTCTCATTCCATTGGTCTGGGATTCGGCCGAACTCAGTACGTCCCTCCGCCAACAAGCCCGGCAGTGGCTCACCGGTGATGATGACGTCGCCCGGCTGCTGGGGGCCAGTTGTCTCTTGCTCGACACGGCCTATGCCGACGTCACGCGGAGCACGCTGCGACGACTGGCTCGGTCGGGAGATCCCATGATCGCGTCGCTAGCTACTGCCCAACTCTGGCGGCTGAGTCTGACCAGCGGAGTCTCCCGCGACGAACTTGCCCGTTGGCAATCCGGTATTCAATCGATGCCGTCCGTCGTCCGCGCCGGACCCTACTTTGTGTTGGGTCGTGCCCTTTCTCAGGAGAGCGAGTATGATCAGGCGGCAGCTGCCTTTTTGTGGCTGCCGACGGTTTTCCGTGAGAACGAAACATTGACGTCCCAGGCGACCGTTAACGCCGGTGCAGCATTGATGCGACTGGGACGGATTGACGAGGCGCGGTCTCTGTGGAAGGAAGTAACCGAACAGGCCGGTTGGTCACTCGCGGCCGCTGAAGCTCGGTCGCTGTTGGATCAGACAACTCCGCCCAAGGATGCTCGGACAGATGGTTAGAAGTTTCTTTCGCCTGACGAGTCTGTCAGCGATCACATTGCTTGTCCTCAGTCTTCGGCCATTGATGGCTGATGACGCACCTGCAGTCAATCCGGACCCGCTTGATGTGCGGTCACTGATTGCTGCCGGGGGAATGATTGGGGCTGTCATCATCGGGCTCAGCATCGCGATGGTGGCTCTGATTGTCGAGCACCTGTTGAGCATTCGCAGGTCTGCATTGATGCCGCCAGGGCTTGCGGAGTCTGTGCACCGCTCGATCAGCGACGGGCACTTTGCAGCTGCCGACAAACAGTGTCGCGAGCAACCCAGCTTTCTCGCATATGTCGTCTCAGCCGGTCTGCAGGAGATCGGACTCGGATATGCAGCTGTTGAAAAGTCGATTGAAGATGCGTCTCAGGAACAGGCAGCGAGACTGTATCGCAAGATCGAATATCTGTCAGTCATCGGAACGCTGGCCCCCATGTTGGGACTCATGGGGACTGTGTTGGGGATGATTCGGGCCTTCAGCGAATTCGCTAACAAGGCAGTTCCTCAAACTGCTGACTTCGCTCCCGCGATCTCACAGGCACTCGTGACCACACTATTGGGACTGGGAGTCGCCGTCCCGGCTCTGGCCGCCTTCTCATTGTTTAGGAACCGCATCGATGAGTACGTTGCGGAGACTTCACTGCTCGCAGAGCAGATGCTGGCTCCCTACAAACGCGGAACGGCTGCACGATCGGCACAGTCCGATGCGGGCGAGGTCCGCACGACCGAGCGACGCGTCTCACGACCGCCGATTCCGCCGGTAACGGTCGAACGAGGTGCCAAACCGTGAAGATCCCGCAGCGAGAACGTCCGCCGGGCATCCGCTTTAATATTACGCCGTTGATCGACGTCGTGTTCCTGCTCGTGATCTTCTTTCTGGTGACGGCTCACTTTGCCCAGAATGAACAGGTCGCTGCCGTCGAACTGCCGCAGGCCACGCAGGTCGACGACACGGCCGAGGTCCCGCGGCGACTGATCGTGTCGGTCACTCGCGAGGGACAGCTGTTTGTCAAAGGACGACCTGTCGACATGGACGAACTTGAGCACCTGCTGGAAATGGAGCCGCACGGACGCACAGCCGATTACGAAGTCCGTATCCGCAGCGATCAGCTAACTCCCTATGCCCGTGTTGAGCCGATCCTGTTGGCCTGTCTGCGTGCCGGCGTGACGAATGTCGGCTTTAACGTCATCGAGAAGTGAGACCTCACAGCCGATGAGAATCCCCTCCTCGCATTCCCCGTCAGATCGCAGTCATGAGAACGACGTCATGACGCCCATGATCGACATCGTGTTCCTTTTGCTGGTCTTCTTCGTGGTGGCCGCAGCGGGACAGGTGCATGAGTCACTGCTTCCGACTGAGCTGACGGCTGCGGGAGGCATCGAGTCGAGCGAACCAATTGAGCGCGATCCGTGGATTGTTGAAGTCTGGTTGAAACTTCGCACCGCCGACGCCGGACAGACGGTGATCAACATGAACGGCACCGAGTATGCCGATATTGATCAATTGGCAGCGCCGCTGAAAACGCTCGCCGGACTGTCTGCGGAAAGTCCGGTTATTCTCGATAATGGTCCTGATGTCCCCATGCGAGACGTGATCGCCGTCTACGATCTCAGCCGGGCTGCCGGGTTCGAATCGGTGAATTTCGCTGCCAAGGCAGAAGATGTTCGCCAGTAGCGATTTACCTGCCCCACGTTCTCTTTTGTGTAACCCGCACAATCCCCGTTCAATTCTGTCTCAATGAGTGACTTCAGAGAGTCGCTCTCCCTCGGATCACACACTTCGACGTACGATGAGGTTCTGTCTCCATCGTTACGGTAACTCCCAAAGTGGTCCCATCTATATGCGGTCTTACTGCCTCAGGGTTTGGACGTTCTTCGTGATCACATCGCTCTGTGTCAGTGCAGCGGCGTTGGCCGCGGACTATCACGTTGGACCGGGGCAGAAGCTGGAAAGCCCCTTCGAAGTTCCCTGGCACGACCTGCAATCGGGGGATACGGTCTTCATCCACTGGCGAGACAAGCCTTACCGCAACAAATGGGTACTGGTGGGATACGGCACCGCTGAGCAGCCGATCACTGTGCGTGGCGTGCCGGGGCCGAATGGAGAACTCCCCATCATCGATGGAGAACGGGCGACCACTCCTCCCGGCATCGACTTCTGGGCAGAGCAGCGGGCGGTCATCAAGATCGGCGGGTCAAACTTGCCCGACATCGAGTCTCCGACACACATCATTGTCGAAAATCTCGACATCCGTGCAGCCCATCCGGATTCCATGTTCCTCGGCAGCGAAGGACTGCAAGCCTACTCCGATGCTGCGTCCGCCATCTATGTCGAGAACGGCTTAAATATCACGATCCGAAACTGCATCCTGCACGACTGTGCGAACGGGTTCTTCTCGGCCTATCAGTCGCGCGAGGTTCTCGTCGAAGGTTGCGACATCCATTCGAACGGGATCGAGGGATCGTACTATCAACACAACTGCTACTCAGCCACTCGAGGCATGACCTATCAGTTCAACCGCATCGGCCGTCCACGTGAGGGATCGCGCGGCAACGGTCTCAAGGACCGGTCAGCAGGACTCGTCGTCCGCTACAACTGGATCGAGGGGGGGAACCGCCAGCTGGATCTCGTTGAGGGGGACGACAGCACGGACATCATCAACGATCCGCGTTACCGGCAGACATACGTCTATGGCAACGTGCTGATCGAGCATGAAGGAGGCGGAAACAATCAGATCCTGCACTACGGCGGGGACAACGGCAACGAGCCTGATTACCGAAAGGGCGTCCTGTACTTCTTCAACAACACGGTCATCTCACATCTCACCGGCGGGACGACAATTGCCCGACTCTCGACCAACGCAGAGACAGCAGTGATGACCGGGAACATCTTCTACACGACAGCTCCCGGCTCACATCTCGCCGTCCTTGACGAATCCGGACTCGTGCGCATGACGGGAAACTGGATCAAGAAGGGATGGAAGTCTTCTCACGAAGACGGCTTTGAAGGCCGAGTCATTGCCAGCGGCAACATCGAAGGCGAGTCACCCGGCTTTGTCGACTTTGCCCACGACAACTTCCGTCCGAGTCTTGACTCGCCGTGCGTCGATGCCGGAGCACCGATGATCGTCGACCGGACACATGAGATCACTCTCGACTGGGAATTCGCGGCTCCCCGTGGAGCACGGCAGCGTAAGATCTTCAGAGCCATCGATCTAGGTGCATTTGAGGTGGACACAAAGCCGACATCGGTTCCGTGAGAGCATGGTCGTGTTGAGTGTGGCCGATGGATGGTTCAAAGCAGAGCTTTCACATCCACAGCAAGTGTGGCACGACGCTCCGCGTCGTGAATGCACGGCAAGGTATGCCGTGCCGCACTGTCGGAGACATGTCGGCATCTTGACACTTCCCGCGTGGTTTGATGAACTGACAGATGATGTCGTCAATGGTCAGTAACAAAGTCACTGACAGCAGACGGCGGCAGCCCTCACGGTCTCCTTCCCCAGCCAAACCGGGACATCGTCATGCGTCGATTTCGCCCACAAGTTTTCTCACTCACCGTTTTGCTTACCTCATCGATCGTCCGAGCTGAGGAGACTGTCAACTTCGTGAAGGACGTCCGTCCGCTGTTGGAGTCACGTTGCTTTGAGTGTCATGGAGCGGAGACCCGCGAAGCGGGATTACGGCTCGATCGCAAGGAACCGGCACTGGCTGGGAGCGATACCGGACAGGTCATTCTTCCGGGCAACTCAGCGGAAAGCCCGTTGATCGAGCGAGTGACCACGACCGACTCGGAGACCGCCATGCCTCCGGACGGAGAACGACTTTCTCCTGATGAGGTCGCTGTTCTCAAGGCATGGATCGATGGAGGAGCCGTTTGGCCGGACGGCATCGATGGTCCGAAGGAACAATCCGACCATTGGGCCTTTCAACCGATTGAGCATCATGAGCCTTCGCTGGTCAAGCACGCCGATCTGGAGGCCAACCCGATCGATGCGTTCGTGCTTGCTCGACTCGAAAGCGAGAACATCGAGCCGTCACCAATCGCGGATCGTTACACCCTCATCAAACGGCTGTATTACGACCTGCTCGGGCTTCCGCCGGAGCCCGAAGCTGTCGATGAGTTCGTCAACGACAACTCCCCCGATGCTTATGAGCAACTGGTTGACGAGCTCTTACGATCTCCGCACTTTGGGGAACGTTGGGGGCGGCACTGGCTTGATATGGCACGCTATGCCGACTCGGATGGCTATGAAAAGGACAATCCGCGTTACAACGCTTGGAAGTACCGAGACTGGGTGATCGAGGCCGTCAACGCGGACATGCCGTTTGACCAGTTCACAATTGAACAGCTGGCTGGCGATCTCCTTCCAGAATCGACGGAAAACCAATTGCTCGCGACTGCGTTCAATCGTCAAACGCTCACCAACACCGAAGGGGGGACGGATCAGGAACAGTGGCGGGTCGAGGCCGTGTTCGACCGTGTCGAGACTTTGGGCACAGCGTGGCTCGGCCTCACGGTCGGCTGTGCCCGCTGTCACTCACACAAGTACGACCCGATCAGTCAGCGGGAGTACTATCAGTTGTTCGCGTTCTTTAATAACGGGGACGAAGTCAACAAGGATATCCCGTCCTCAGCAGAGGCCCATGCCAGGTACGTTCAGCAAAAGGCAGAGTTTGATCGTCAACTGGCTGCGATGCAGAAGCCGTTGCAGGAGGCGAAGGAGTCGCTGCGGCCTGCATATGCGGAATGGGAGACCGCACAACAGCAACGTATCGCAGATGCCGCTGCCAGTCCGCTCGCATTTCATCCGCTCAGGGTCGAGAGTGTGGCCTCAGAAGGTTGTGCGACGCTGACTGTCCTCGAAGACGGCTCCGTCCTTGCCAGTGGCGAACAGCCGGACAAGGACGTATATGTCCTGAAGCTCGCACTTGAGGAGCCAATCACCGGACTCAAACTTGAAGTTCTTGCGGACGAGTCACTCCCTCAGCAGGGGCCGGGTCGTGCTCCGAATGGGAACCTTGTCCTGAGCGAGATCACCGCCAGCCTCCAGTTTCCGAACGCGACAGAGCCTCTCAGCCTCCCGTTCGTCGCAGCACGAGCGGACCATTCCCAGGACGACTATCCGGTCAGCGATGCGATCAAGCCGGCGAATGGTAATCAGGGCTGGGCAATCCGACCTGAGACAGGGCAAAATCACGAAGCGGTCTTCGCGTTTGCAGAAGCCGTCTCCCTGACTGGAGAGGGAGCGACGACACTGACCGTCCGCTTGTCGCAACAGTACGCACGATCGATTCACACGATCGGCCGCTTCCGTCTGTCGGGAATGACGGGCATCGACCCCGACCTGCTGGAGCTTCCGGAGAACGTCCGGACTCACCTTGCCGTCAAGCCGGAAGAACGCACGGACGAACAGAAGAACGAATTGTTCGAGTATTTCGTCTCTCAGGATTCTCGAGTCAAGGAACTGCAGGCGGCCATCGATCAGTTTCGGAAGTCAGCGCCATTCAATCCAAATATGACGGTCCGAGTCATTCAGCAACGAACCGAGGACGTCCGCGATACTCATGTCCTTAAGCGGGGGGACTTTCTGCAACCGCTCGGCCCCGTCGAACCGACTACTCTGGAGATTCTGCAACAGTTCGCCCCGAGAGACGCAGGGAAAGATGCTGACCGATTGGATCTGGCGATGTGGGTTGTTTCGGAGGACAACCCGCTGACGGCCCGTGTTGCCGTTAACCATCTCTGGTCGCATCTGTTTGGAATCGGACTTGTGAAGACCGTCAACGACTTTGGAGCGCGAGGGGAGTTACCGACCAATCCGGAACTGTTGGACTGGCTTGCCAGCGAGTTCATCCGACTTGGTTGGAGTCGCAAGCAACTCATCAAGACGATCCTGCTGTCTCACACGTATCGCCAGTCGTCGGCACATCGTCCGGAACTGGCGGATTCTGATCCCGAAAACTCGCTGCTCTACCGTCAGAACCGCTTCCGGGTCGAGGCGGAGATCGTGCGCGACCTCACTCTGGCAGCGAGCGGCCTGCTGGAGCGTCGGATCGGCGGCCCGAGTGTCTTCCCGCCGTTGCCGCCGGGCATCGCGGAACTGAGCTATGCCAACAACTTCAAATGGGGCAACAGCACGTGGAACGATCGGGCTGACAAGCCGCATGGAGTTCCCCCCAAGGACGACATCTACCGCCGCGGGATGTACACGTTCTTCAAGCGGACTGCGGCCCATCCGACACTCGTTGCGTTCGATTGCCCGGACGCCAACGTCACCTGCGTCCAGCGGAGTACGTCCAATACGCCGATTCAAGCCCTGACGACACTCAACAACGATGTGTTTGTGACTGCCGCCCGTGCGCTCGCAGACCGTGTCATCGAGGAGGTCAACACGAATGATGCTGAGCGTCTGATTCACATGTTTCGTCTGTGCGTCGCCCGGCCTCCCTCAAACGATGAACTCAACGGACTGCTCGACCTGCTGACCGCTGCCCGCTCGTATTACGGCGAGCATCCCGACGAAGCAACGTCCTTCGCAGGCGACACGCTGCCACCGGAAACTTCTGCGGACGAGATGGCAGCCTGGATTGCGACATCGCGGATCGTGATGAATCTGGATGAGTTCTTTACGCGGGAGTGACTCACAACATGAAGACCGGCAGGGAATGGTGGGTGTTCAGTGTCATCACCGTTATCCCGGTGGTTGCGGTGATCCTCGTGGGACTGCTGGGGTTGATTCGTGGATGTCAGCAGTGAGGACTCATCTGCGATGTGTCGCTAAGATGGGGTGATGTCTCTGCGTGTGAATAACCTTCGTGTCCCGGTGGAGTTGCCGGAGTTGGATCTTGTTGGGGCAATTGCGCGCCAATTGAAAGTTCGGGACGCGGACATTTGTTCCTGGCGGATTCTCAAGAAGAGCCTCGATGCACGGTCGCGGCGGGATTTGCGGTTTGTTTACTCGGTCGCCGTCGAGTTGCAGGAAGAGGTGGAGGCTCGTTTCCGTAACGTGGGCGGCGGGGACGTGCAGGTGTTCTCGCCGGAACCTTTTGAAGATCCACCTTCCGGAGAGTTGCCGCTGGAGGAGCGTCCGGTGGTCGTTGGTTCGGGACCGGCTGGGCTGCTGGCGGGGTACTATCTGGCCCTTCGTGGATATCGTCCGCTCATCATCGAACGGGGGAAGGCGGTCAAGGAACGCGTCCCGGCCGTGCGCGGCTTTGATCGGGGCGGGCCGCATGATACCGAGAACAATTACCTGTTTGGCGAGGGGGGAGCCGGTTGTTTTTCGGATGGCAAACTGACCTGTCGCATGAGCGGGCCGGACGTTGATTGGGTGCTGAGGTCGTTCGTCGATTGTGGCGGGCGCGAGTCGCTCACATATGAGAATCGGCCGCATCTTGGGAGCAACAAGCTGCCCATGATCTGCCGGAACTTTCGACGAAAGATCGAAGCAGCGGGAGGAGAATACAAATTCGACTGCCGCATGGAAGGACTCGAAGTTTGTGATGGTCGAGTGCGAGGCGTGCTGACATCGAGCGGATTCATTCCCACATCGAACGTCATTCTGGGCATCGGTCACTCGGCTCGTGACACGTATGAGATGCTTCATGCTTTGGGTGTGCCCATGCAGCAAAAGGCGTTTCAACTTGGCCTGCGAATCGAACAGCCCCAGGAACAGGTGAACGCCTGGAAGTACAGTCGGCCTGAGTACCTGGAACAACTTGGGGCAGCGGATTATACGCTCGTCGCCAAGGGGCAGCGGGACCTGTACACCTTTTGCATGTGTGCAGGTGGCATCGTGATCCCGAGTATTTCGGAGCCGAACCAGTTTTGCTCGAACGGGATGAGCAACTCGCGGCACGATACGCCATACGCGAACAGCGGACTGATGATCACGTTGGAACCGCACGAGTTTGGCAGCGACCATCCTCTGGCCGGAGTCGAAGTTCAACGTCGATATGAGGGGCTTGCGTTCGAGATGGGGCGGGGTGATTACCTGGCCCCGATTCAGTGGGCTAAGGACTTTCTTGAGGGACGAGTGTCAAATGCGCGGACGCCGTTGCCATCGTCGTATCAACGGGGTACGGTCGTAGGCGACCTGCATTCCGTTCTGCCGCCAGTGGTGCTCAGTGCGATCGAGCAGGGGCTCCCCCTGATGGACAAACGCTGGCATGGCAAGTTCCTGAAGGATGCGACGCTCACCGGCCCGGAGATGCGCGGGTCGTCCCCGGTGAGAATCGACCGTGACTTAATCACGCGGCAGACTCCTGGAATTGAGGGACTTTACCCGGTCGGGGAAGGGGCTGGCTACGCCGGAGGCATCATCAGTGCCGCTGTCGACGGCCTGCGAAGCGCACGGGAAATCGTGCGGACATTCCAGCCACTGACGACCGCATTTCGATTGAGTCAAACGGTCGATGTGTGATCGTTCATTCCAAGGTAATCTGCTTCACCCTTAATCCGCCCCGAATCGAGCGTAGGCGCCTTCTGTGTTTGCGGCTCGGCAGGAGCCTCGCCCTCCCGGGAATGAGATTGCTCGGATTCAACAAATCGATTCTCGATTGCTGTCATGAATTCTCACTTGTCACAGGAATTCGTTCTTCAGAGGATACGGTGATTCTGGGAAACCCTCTGTTGTTCTCAGATTTCAAGTGCATGGAATAAACGAGACACCCATGACTCAGCCGATTGTGATTGCTCATCGTGGAGCATCGGGATATCTCCCGGAACATACGCTGGAGGCGAAAGCATTGGCGTATGCGATGGGAGCCGACTATTTAGAGCAGGATTGTGTACTCTCGAAGGACGACGTGCCGGTCGTCCTGCATGACGTCCAGATCGACACTGTGACCGATGTTGCCAAGGTGTTTGGTGACCGTGCTCGTGATGATGGCCGGTACTATGCGATCGATTTCACGGTGGACGAGTTGAAGTCTCTGCGCGTCACAGAGCGGGTCGATCACAAGTCTGGGAAGCCGGTGTTTCCCGGTCGGTTTCCTGCCGGCAAGAGTCGTTTCGAGGTGCCGACTTTGGCGGAAGAGATCGAGATGATTCAGGGACTCAATCGCAGCACGGGGAAGAACATCGGCATCTATCCGGAGATCAAGGCCCCCGCGTGGCACCTTGAGCAAGGTAAAGACCTGAGCCGTATCCTGCTGGGAGTTCTAAGTGAGAATGGATATCGCACGAAGGATGATGCCTGTTTCGTGCAATGTTTTGACGTCAAGGAGACACGACGACTGCGCGAGGAACTCGGTTGTCAGCTGCAGCTGGTACAATTGATCGGCGACAAGAAATGGAGCCGTGACGGGGCGGACTTTGACCCAGACTTCATCAATAGAGAGATGAAGAAGATCGCAGAGTATGCGGATGGCATCGGACCGGCCTTACCGCATGTGATCAGTGGAGCGGATGCGTCAGGGAATCCGGTGGTGACGCCGATCATCACGGCGGCTCACGAGCATGGACTTGTTGTGCACCCTTACACTCTGCGTGCGGACGGAATGCCGGACTGGACGAATGACTTCGAGGCCCTGCTCCGCATGTGCTACGTGGATGCGAAAGTCGATGGACTGTTCACCGACTTCCCTGACCGGGCGGTCCAGGTCCGGAATCAGGTAGCCTGAACGACGCGAACACGATCAGTCCGCGACTTCTACGTTTGAGTTGTCGGAGAAACCCAGCGGGTTAGCTCGGCTTCGAGTGCATCAAGTCGTTCGAAGAGGCGACCTTTGGTTTCGGACAAGAGTCCGTCGCCAGGAGGCTCAGACGTGAAGAGATAGAACTTCAACTTGGGTTCCGTGCCGGAGGGACGCACGCCGACGGAGTTGCCAGCGGGATCGAGGTCGAAGAAGAGCAAATCGCTGCGTGGACCATCGAGAGGAGCGGTCACACCGTTCGGAAATTGACGCAGGTTGTGGAGGTAGTCGCGTCGGCAGGTGACGCTCAATCCGGCAATCGACTTCGGAGGATGCTCCCTGAGGTCGGTCATGATCTGGTTCATTTGTGCCATACCGTCTACACCGGGCATACTGATGGCAATCGTTCGCTCGAAGTGGCAACCGTATCGTTCATAGAGTTGGTCGAGATGCTGGTGCAGCGTTCTTCCCTCGGCCTTTTGCTCAGCGGCCAGTTCGGCCATCAGCATCGCTGCAACAGCGGCATCCTTGTCACGAATGTGAGTTCCGGCCAAATATCCGTGTGCTTCCTCTGCGGCGAAGACGAATAGTTCCGGTCCCTCAGTGTCAATGACGTCCCCAATCCATTTGAAGCCGGTCAGGACGTTGCCACAGGTGCGAACGTTGAAAGCATCGGCAATCCGCCGGAGCATGTCGGTCGTGACCAGCGTTTTGACGATGAAGTGTTTTCGGGTCAGAGTACCGCGATCTTTTCGACGACGCAGGAGATATTCCTCCAGGAGAACGGCGATTTGATTTCCAGTCAGGGTGGCAAAATCCCCATACGGAATCCGTCTTGCCGCAACTCCAATGCGGTCTGCGTCGGGATCACTGGCAAGAATGATGTCAGTTCTGCTTTCCATTGCCGCTTCAATGGGGGCCTCGAAGACTGCAGAGAATTCGGGATTGGCAATGTGATTGGGGACGTTGGGGAAGTCTCCATCTGGTGTCGCATGTGGTTCGAAGACTTCAACCTCGATAAACCCGTCTCGCTCAAGCACCGGCATGACGTTTGTTGTGCCGACTCCATGCAAAGGGGTAAACAGAATCTTCAAGTCGCGGGGACCGTCGAAATCGTTCTGCAGAACGGCGTCGATGTATGATGCGTCCATTTCATGTTCGCAGAGATCGATCTCTCCTTGGGAGACTGCATCGTCGAAGAGGACCTGCTTCACCTGTTCGACTGCGATTCCGTAGTGTGTGATTTCGTCGGCTTCGTAGGGAAGGATCTGTCCGCCGTTCTCCCAGAACACCTTCACTGCGTTATCCGCAGGAGGATTGTGGCTGGCTGAGATCATGATGCCGCAATGACATCGTTTCTCTCGAACGGTGAAGGCCAGTTCGGGAGTGGCTCGCGGACGATTCAGGAACCAGACCTTGATGCCGCCGGCTGCGAGTATCTCCGCACTGAGTTCAGCGAAAAGTCGAGAGTTATGACGGGTGTCATAAGCGACGGCACAACTGAGTTCGGCAGAGAGTCCGAGCTCTTGATGGAGAAAGTTGACCAGTCCCTGAATTGTTTCGCCAACCGTTCGTTCGTTGATGGCATTTGTTCCGATCGGATACATCCGTCCCCGCCGACCGGCGGTCCCGAACGGGAGGGACGTATGGAAGACCTCATTGAGTGTCGGCCATTCGTCACTTTCAATGTGCTCTAGGAGTTGTGGAAGGAATTCGGCGTACTCAGGCCGCTGCAACCAGCGACGGATGTTTTGTCTGGCTGACGGATGCAGTTTTGCCTTCTCCGCAGCCACGTCGACCTTGGCGAGAGCAATCGTGATGTCAGAGGATTTCGTCATGGAATCAACCGTGAACGCAAGTTGTCAACGGAGGAATACACGGGGTGAAACTGACGAAATCATCGGTCACTCTGACAGCATCACGATTGACGAAACGATTTGTTGATGGTCACTAGTGAACCGATTAGACATCATCCAGTAGGCCCACTGCCTGAAAGGCCTTGCCTTCGAGCATCTCGAGACTGGCGCCGCCACCCGTGCTGACGTGACTGACCTGATCGGCGAATCCCAACTGTTGGATTGCAGCGGCACTGTCGCCACCTCCGATGATGCTGACGGCTTCGGAATCGGCAATGGCCTGAGCGACGGCCTTCGTGCCTTCGTCAAAGGGAGGCATCTCAAACACCCCCATCGGTCCGTTCCAGACAACAGTCTTGGCGTTACGAACAATCTCTGCATATTTTTCAGCCGATTTGGGGCCGATGTCGAGTCCCTCGAACCCGTCAGGAATTTGACCTGCGGGGACAACCTGCTTATTGCAGTCTGAGGAGAACGCATCGCCGCAATGCGTATCAACGGGCAGCACAAGGACGTTCCCCCCCTTGTCGATGAGTTGCCTTGCCAGTTCCACCTTGTCCGGTTCGACCAGGCTGCCTCCGACTTTGCCACCGCTCGCCAGCGAAAACGTGTAAGCCATTGCCCCGCCGATGAGCACCTTGTCGCAGATGCCAAGCAGGTTCTCGATCACCGAGATCTTATCCGAGACCTTCGCCCCCCCCAGAATGGCGACGAATGGCCGTTGCGGATTGGCGATCGCATCGCTGAGATACTCGATCTCCTTCTGGACCAGAAAGCCGACGACTCGGGGCTTGCCTTCCATCGCCAGCGGCACAGCAACCATCGACGCGTTGTCGCGGTGACAAGTCCCGAATGCATCGTTGCAATAGATCTCCCCCAAACCCGCAAGTTTCGATGCAAATTCACGCTTCGCGGACAGTTGTTCGGCTGTTGCCTTCGAATCCTTGTACTCCTCTTCCGGCTGAAATCTGAGGTTTTCCAGCAGGAGGACCTGTCCATTGTTGAGGCTTTTCGACTTTGCCTGTGCGTCCTCGCCCACGGTGTCTGCTGCAAACGAGACGTCAGCCCCCAGTAGTTCGCCTAACCGGATGGCAGCAGGACGCAGGCTCATCGCGGGCACGACTGATCCTTTCGGACGTCCGAGATGGCTCATGAGAATGAGTCGTCCGCCTCGGTCGATGACCGACTTGATCGAAGGCAGTGCCATCCGAATACGACGGTCGTCGGTGATCGTCCGTGCATCATCCAGCGGGACGTTGAAATCGACCCGCATCAGAACTGTCTTTCCCTGAACTTCGACGTCAGAAATTGTCCGTTTAGCCATGAAACTTTGGATCCTTCTGGCAGCACTTTGATGAGGATGAAACGAAGTTCGTTCGATCCGTGGTCCGCAGATTTGTAACATCGTAGGACAGGCGTCTCGGAAACGAAAGCAAGACGCAGAATCGTTTCACACAGTTATTGAGGGATTCCCCAAGCCCCGCAGGCATCAGAATCGTACTGGATCGTGGAAAGAGTTCTGCGGCCTCAAATCTTGCCCCTGTCAGTGCTTGAAACCGGTGTGCCAGACGAATACATTGGCGGTTTATTCTGCGTGAATCTCGTCATTTCGCGGGCACCACCGGTGAACCCTGTGTCATGCCATCAGGGCGTGTCCATCCTCACCGAATGCTCACGAAACTTTAACCAACAGTTTGATCCCGAAAGACGTACTCCTCGGTATCATCCGCTGTTTATTTGATTTATCACCATTTTCAGTCGTGTCCGACAACCGGCCCGATAAGTCTCGGGTTTCTGTTGGTTGGTCGGCACAAACCAAGGGGGATCGATGGACAACGAATCCGTTATCCAAATCCGTAATCTATCGAAGGTTTATCGAGATTTCTGGGGACGTAAAAAGGTTCAGGCACTCAATTCACTCAGCCTTGATGTGAAGAAAGGGGAAATCTTCGGACTTCTGGGGCCCAACGGTTCGGGGAAGACCACAACTATGAAGTTGTTGCTCGGTCTGCTGTTCCCGACCGAAGGTGAGATCACCATTCTGGGACGACCGGCCCACGATGTCGAAAAGAATGAGCGGATCGGATATCTGCCGGAAGAATCCTATCTCTATCGATTTCTGAATGCCGACGAGACTCTCGATTTCTACGGTCGACTGTTCAAAATGTCGCCTCAGGTTCGCAAAGAACGAAAGGATGCTCTCATTGAGCAGGTCGGCCTGCAGCACGCCCGTCGTCGGCAGTTAAAGGAATACTCAAAAGGGATGACCCGGCGTATCGGCCTGGCTCAGGCGCTTATCAACGATCCTGATCTAGTGATGCTGGACGAACCGACCAGCGGACTCGACCCACTCGGCACGCGAGACATGAAGGACATGATCCTCAAGCTGCGTGACGAAGGCAAAACGGTCGTCATGTGTTCTCACTTGTTGGCAGACGTTCAGGACGTTTGTGACCGCATTGCCATCCTCTACGGGGGTGAACTGAAGGTCATGGGAAGCGTGTCTGAGCTTCTGCAGGCTCAGGACGAAACACAGATGCTGACCACACATCTGAGTGACGAAGCACTAGCTGAGGTTGAAGCCGTATTGGCGAAACATCAAGCCAAGATGATGAAGGTCGACCATCCCAAAACGACCCTGGAAGACCTGTTTCTGCGAACCATTCAGGAGAGTCAGGCGCGACCGGGGCGCCGGTTCGTTCCGGGCGAACGTCCGGGAGAAGACGGGAACTCGGCTGCAGCCAACTCAACGGACACTGCCAAAGTCGAAGGCGCGGCCTCCTGATTCACGACCGCGAATGACGTCATTCCGTCGATTGTCTTTCACAGGGACTGCACCCCGTCATATTCGATGCGTAGAATCGATTGAGGGCCGGGAGCAATCACAAAATGAATCCTCAACTGGTGTCTCATGTTTTTTGATCCAGAACCCTTCAATATGGGGCTTGCCGCGATTCAGTGGCTGCTGACGCTGTGTATTTGCTGCGGGATTGCCTTAGCGGTGGTTGTTGTCCTGTCCCTCTCAGTGAGCGGCGTGTCCGGCCCTGCGAATGTCTGGCGGGCCGTGATCCGAGGTGTGAGAGACATTGTTGACATGTCTCCGAAACGAATCGGGGCGGTTGCCAGTTTGACACTGAAGGAGTCGCTTCGTCGACAGGACGTCCTGGTGGGTGTGGTGTTTGTGCTGCTGTTCATGTTTGCCGGATGGTTTCTCAGTTCCGCAAACGTTGACACGCCTGCGAAGCCGTACATCAGCTTCGTGTTGACAGCCATTCGATGGCTCATTCTTCCAGTGGCCTTACTGTTGTCCTGCTGGGGTCTCCCCGCTGACATCAAGGCACGATCACTTCACACAGTTGTCACCAAGCCTGCGCGCCGGAGCGAGGTCGTCCTGGGGCGGATGTTGGGATATTCGAGTCTCATGACTGTCGGCGTCGCGATCATGGGGCTCGTTGGATATGTCTGGATCACCCGACAAGTGCCCGAATCTGCACAGCATCAGTTAATCAGCCGTGTCCCCCAGTATGGACAACTCACCTACCTGGATCGAACTGGAGCTCCTTCGTTCAGCGGTATCAACGTCGGAGATATGTGGGATTATCGAAGTTTCGTTGAAGGAAACACAAAGGCAGCAGCAATCTTTACGTTTAAAGATTTGAACACCAATCGCCTGAGTCAAGACGATCAGTTGCAACTTGAATATCGATTTGAAGTCTTTCGTACCCACAAGGGTGACATCGAGAAAGCCGTTCAGGCGCAGTTTACGCTGGTCAATGAACAGTCTGGTCTCCGGGTTCCCTATCCTCGTGTGCCGTTTGAGGTCAAAGAGTTTGCAGATATGCAGGCTCGAAGCGCTGAGGACGATGGACGATTGCCTATCATCACGATCCCACGTGAGTTGACATATACGCCCGAGGGAGAACTGTCGTCGAAGACGGTTGATCTCTTCGAAGACGTCATCCATGACGGAACCCTGACTGTCCAAGTGCGCTGCGTTGATCAGGGACAATACCTGGGTGCCGCTCGGACCGACTTGTTTGTCCGTCTTCCAGACAAGACGTTCGCGGTGGGTTATTTCAAAGCTATCTGGGGAACCTGGATGATGGCCATTCTGGTGATCGTGCTCGGCACGACTGCGAGCACTTTCGTGAAAGGCCCGGTCGCCACACTGTTGACATTCGCCATGGTCCTCACCGGTCTGACGCTCCGCCCGTTTATGTCCGGAGTCTTGGAACAGTATCAACAGACGGGGGTAGTCCAAGGCGGTGGGATGCTCGAATCTGCCTACCGGATGGTGACGCAAATGAATACGCAGGTCGAATTGCCCGGCGGATTCTTGACCGAAGCCATTCAATGGATTGACGACCGCATGCTTCAGGGATTGCTGTTGCTACAAAACGTGATCCCCGATTTCACTCACTTCGACATGACGCCTTACGTCGCAAACGGGTTCGATGTCCCTTGGAACAATGCCATGATGCCAAGCATTGCCACGACGTTGGCCTTTATTCTGCCGGCCCTTATTCTCGGTTATTTCTGTCTGCAATGGCGGGAGCTTGAAGCGAAATGAACCAGATGTCATCACGGAACCGTAAACTGGTCTATATGTTTTCGATCCTGGCGCTGCTCATCCCTATCGGGGCACTGGGGATGCCGGCAAGGGAGCGGTCGCAGCCCGGTCAGCCCGGACAGTCTGGCGGCAAGATTGCCCGGCTGAGGCACGAATACCGTCTCGGCGAGACGACGTTAGGCGATGTTGACCCTGCAAGCGCGACAATGAACCTCGTGTTGCTCGGCATGCGCGGCGTCGCGGGCACGATGCTCTGGATGCAGGCAGACGAACAGAAGCGGATGAAGAACTGGTCCGAACTTGAACAGACCACCGAATCCATCATCAAGTTGCAGCCTCGCTTTCTCGATGTCTGGCAATTCCAGGGATGGAACCTGGCGTACAACGTCTCTGTCGAATGCGACGCGGTAGAAGATCGCTTCTTCTGGGTGAAGAAAGGGGTCAAATTCATGTTGCGCGGGACGAATCAGAACGAGGACGCCTCGCCGCTGTACCACGATACAGGCACCATGATGGGCAAGAAAATGGGACGCTCCGACGAACACAAGCAGTTCCGCCGGTACTTCAAAAGCGACCCTGATCCTCGCTGGGAAGGACAAGCCGATGAGGAGATCAACCCCAACGGACAAGACAATTATCTCGTCGCGAAAGAGTACTACAACATCGCTAACGAGAAAGAACTCCTGCCTTGGGTCGAGCAACACATCATGGAGCGAACGTTGTTCCGTTCATACCCCGCTCGGTCGCAGATGGACTACGCAACGGCAATCGAGAACGACGGACAGTTCGACGAGGTGACCGTCAATGCCTGGAAGACGGCGCACGAAGACTGGACGAATGTGTACGGCCGTGAAGACTTCCTGACCACTGGGGGAGGAATCATCAAGTTGGGGGCGACGGATGAAGAATTGCAGCAACTCGCAGACGAGGATCCCAACAACGACGTCGCGTCCAAGCGCAACTGGCTCGACCGCTACCAGAAGATGACGAACTACCCTTACTGGGCTGCACGCAGCAAGGTCGAGTCCGAGCCGGAAATGGTTGAGACCCGTCGTAAACTCTACGAGGGCAAGAAGCTCTTCTTTAAGCAGGACATCCTTCAGGCTCGCGAATTGCTTGAAAGTGGACTCAACGACCTTCAAGCAATCTTCGAAAAGCATCCGATTCTGCTCGACGAGCAGGAAATGGTCGAAGACATTATCAAGTCACAATTGATGTGGTTCTACGTGCTCAGAATCAGCGGCGAGCCGAACCCTGAAACATTTCCGATGATGAACGTCTGGAATCAGAACCCGGCTTTGGTCAGCGAGATGGACCAGCGACTTCAAGAACGCGTGAGTGACGGCCTGTAGCCGAGTCTCTGATTCCGGTTTTCCGGTTGAGGTCGACTCATCTCAATCCGGCGCCCCACACGATTACCGTCATTCCCGCGATTGCGGGAATCCGGTCCGGCATCGAATGTGGTCAGTTGCGAGCAAGGCTGCACACCCGACTTGACAAGCGACACAGTCGCTGTGCGAGGACGACAAGATTCGACGAATCTTGCAGATTCAACGAAATCTGCCCGAGTTTTCGTCGATTCCTCAACATCACCGGCCAACGCATTGAAGTTCTCCAATGCAATGCGGCTTGGAGAGCCGTGGATCGAATATGTCCGGTCTGTCTCAAACGCAATATTGTCTTAGCGCTCGGACTGGTTTCAACGTACACTGATGGAAATGGTGCTTTCGGGAGATGCTCAGCCCAGTTGAATCGGGTCCCTGGTATCCTTCAGGACGGAGTTGATCATGATGCGTTGTGTGCTGGTCGTTCGCTGTGTCCTGACATTTCTCGTATTTACCGTTGTCCTCTCGACATCTGCCCGTGCCAATGATGCGGAGTTGCGAGCGGGGGTGAAACGGGCAATTGAGCGGGCGCAGGAGTATCTGGTCAGTCAGCAACTCCCTAATGGGGCGTGGTCGGAACGACTCGGCGTTAATGCACTTGTAATGCTGGCTCTCGCTAACTCAGGATTGGAGTCCGATCATCCCACGATCGTATCTGGCCTGAAAGCATTGCGGGACTTTGAGGTTCCGGACGAAACTTACGATATCTCATTGACCATCATGGCATATGCAGCCGTCGATGGAGGTAAGGCGAATGCCGGACGCATCTCGGCCCTGGCACAAGCACTCGAAGAGCGTCAACGACCGGGCGGAGGTTGGCACTACAAGAAAGCAGGCAATGGGTCTGATAACAGCTGTACGCAGTATGCGATCCTGGGGCTTCGTGAAGCGGCCCACGCTGGATACACAGTGGATCGATCCACCTGGCGGAAGGCTCAGGACCACTGGCTCCGTGGTCAGATTGGAAGTCGTGACTCCGTCACGGGGGCTGGTTGGCAATACGGAGCACTCCCAGACGGTCCGGCATCCGGCAGTATGACGGTCGCCGGAATCGGCTCACTTGTCATCATCGACTCGTTTCTGAAGGACGACCCCGATGATGGAGAACTCGATTGCTGCGCGAGTTCTGAGGAGAAAGAGATTCAGAAAGCGATTGACGCTGGTGTCCGCTGGCTGGGAAGCCGGTTCAGTGTCAGGAGCAATCCGGGCGATGGGAACTGGCTGTTGTATTACCTTTACGGCTTGGAGCGGGCCGGTCGGCTGTCGGGCCGTCGATTTTTTGGAGACCATGACTGGTACCGTGAAGGGGCAGATTTCCTCATTCGAGAACAGATGGCTGGGACCGGCGAGTGGCGACGGACTAGTCCCGGGTTCGAAAGCGATCCGTTGCTATCCACGAGTTTTGCTCTGTTGTTCCTTTCGAAAGGACTCGCGCCGGTACTGATTAATAAGCTCAAATACGGTCCGCGCGACCCCTCGACCGGCGAGCCGCTGAACGAAGACTGGAACAAACATTCGAACGATGTCCGCAATCTCGTCAATTTCATCTCCGGTCGGGACAAATGGCCTGCACTCGTCACATGGCAGGTACTTGATTTTGACAAAGCTGTTCAGGATGACGGTGTGCAGTCGCTGCTTCAGGCCCCGGTCCAGATGATCTCCGGAGTCAATCCCCCCACCAGCATTCAAGGGCAGCAGGTCGAAGTCCTCCGGGATTATATCGCCCAGGGCGGTTTCCTCCTCGCTGTGCAGAACTGCGAAAGCGATGAGTTTGAACAGGGCTTCCACGACCTCATCAAACGGATGTTCCCGACCGGCGAGTTTCGTCTGCGAAAACTTCCTGACACCCATGACATCTACCGATCCGAGTTTCTCATCACCGAAAATCCTCCCGAGTTGTGGGGAGTGGATGTTGGTTGTCGGACGGCCATTGTGTACGCCCCATTCGATCATGGTTGCCGCTGGGAGCATTGGATCAAGTCCGAACCACGTGGTCGTGCGCCGCAGTTGAAGGCAGCGATCGGACGATCCATGCAGCTGGGAACCAACATCGTCGCGTATGCGACCAATCGCGAAGTTCACGACAAACTGGATGCCCCGGATGCCATCCAGGTTGATGACGAGGAGTCCCTGAATGCCCGAGGAACGGTCCGAATGGCTCAGCTGCGTCACACCGGGGGATGGGACACCGCCCGTCACGCAGCCCGACATCTGCTCGATGCACTCGAAGAAAAAGTCGGACTTCGACCGGCAGCCCAGATCGCCAGCCTCACTGCCAGCGATCCCACGATTCTGGATTTTCCGCTGCTCTACATGCATGGACGGCAGACATTCTCTTACTCTCCCGCCGAGCGTGAACAACTCAAAGCTCATCTCGAGAATGGCGGACTGTTGTTTGCAGATGCATGCTGCGGTGCCCAGGCGTTCGACACGGCCTTTCGACAGATGGTCGAACAGACATTCGGCCGTCCTCTGGAGCGGATTCCCGTCACTCACGAGCTATTTCATTCGGAATGGGGTAATGACATCCGGCAGGTCCAAAGGAGGCTGCCTCGCAATGACAACGCGAGTTCCGTACTCGACACCGATTTCTCGATCGGCGAACCCATCCTGGAGGGTCTCATGATCGACGGACGGATCGCCATTGTGTACAGCAAGTACGACATCAGCTGCGCCCTCGAACGGCAGGCCACCGCCGCCTGTGCCGGCTACACAACCGAGGACGCAACCCGCATCGCCATCAATGTCGTGCTCTACTCATTCCTGCAGAATGTTCAGAACACAAGCCGGTGATGAAGCCAATCGGCTCACCGATCAGTGCGAAGACTGCGATGATCGGTCATTGCCCTTGAGATGTTGACGGATCTCTGTCACATGGCATTAGAGACAGGTCCAACACGTCAATCATTAGCGTGACAATTCAATCGTCTCCACCTCCACCGGCTCGCCGGAATCTGGGACGATGACCTTAAATTCTGAAGTCTGAGGGTTAGAGTACTTACCGCCGAGGAGATCCGGCATCTGACTCTCTCGCGTGAACGGGGGAGCCTTATCATGTGCAGTCAATGTGATGGTGTATTCGCCTGTAGCGAGTCCATCGCCTTTCCGATATGTCCAGGCTTCAAAATGTCCCTCAGCATCCGTCGTGGCCTTCGGGAACACGCGATGAGTGTCTTCCTGCGTCTTCGCATGGAACTGGAGTTTCACGCCCTCAAGTGGTGCTCCGTCGACATGGACAATGCCACTCACGGGGGAGACGGGTTTTTCATTGACCGGCTCCCGCCCTTTCGAGCAACCTGCGGTCAGCAGACACAGGAGAACTAAAACATGTTCGGAACGTAATGACCTATACATTTCTGCTTTCAACTTGGTCATGCCTGAATGATCCTCTGCTGACTGAGTCTGTTTACAGCTCGGCGCTACAATGGGGGGGGCCTTAAAACATGAGAAAAGCGGCGGTGTGAACTTGATTTCGACGAGCGAACATTCCTTCTGAAATGGAAAGGCCAACCGTGAATTACTCACGGTTGGTCCTCCTGTTTTACTCGCCACTATCAATCGTTATTGCTGGCTGACGGATTCTCCCCCCTGACGGGTGTTTAATGCAGTCCAGACCTCGGTCGAGATATTCTGGCTTGTCGATTGCACCGAGCCGTCACCCATCAGCGTAAGCGAGACACCAGTGTGAAATGAATACGGTCCGGCGACATCTGACTGCGCGTCGACGGCGTTCGTACAATTGATCACGCATGGTCCACTGTTCTGCACTCCGTTGTCGATGGTCCCGAACGAATTGTAGGGTGTTCCGGTCGCGAAGGCTGATCCTGTGTAAGAGCTGACCCATGTACCACCGTTGCTGCCGACGTTCGAATTCGCAAAGGTGTCGGCTTTCCCATCGGTGTAGCCTTGTTCACGTGCTGCGTGTTCGTGAACGAAGTATGTGTTGGACAAGCCATCGGTCATATTACGAATCTTGTTGGCATCAGTGTTGTTGATGGCAATCGTGTGACCTGGTTCGTAAACAAAAAGTGCCCCACGGATTGCCCCTGCTCTATCAGTCGTTCTATATGCTGCTTGATGTGCAGCTCTGACATCACCGTCAAAGTCAATGATCGTGATATAGTCACAGACACCGCTGGTTTGAGTATTCGTCGATTGAAGACCTACCGCTGGAAATGCAGGATTCCCCGATCCCCCCGTAACCAGAGTGTTCGTGCTGTGCGGAGCCGAAGGGCAAATGAAGCCGGGCACGACCGTTGACTGGGCCTGGAAGCTCCCAGCCGCTGTCGCGCCGACATCGTCCAGGATTCCTCCCGCTGCTGCGATGGGGTTGTATGCATTCGCCTGGTCCAGATAAGGCAACAACGCACATGGCCAACTCATTGATCCGGGCAAAGGTGACACTGTTCCCAAGGAAAGGTCGACGTAAGAGAGGTATGTCTGGGGGAACGACAGATGGACATCGTGTTAATTATGAAATGCGAGACCAAGCTGCTTCAGGTTGTTTCGACACTGAGTACGGCGGGCTGCCTCACGTGCCTGCTGAACAGCTGGAAGCAGTAGAGCAATCAAAATGGCAATGATTGCGATGACAACCAAGAGTTCAATCAAGGTGAACCCACGTTATTGACTAGAATTCATGCTCTGTGCCTCCTCATGAAAAAGAGATTGAAAACATCACCTCGCAGTAGCGCGAGTGTTGCGAGACTAACAAATAGCATGCTAACATCCTAGTCTCGCAAGAAGACGTATTCCGATTTTCGAGAAAAACGGACGGGCCTCTAAAAGATCGCTGACTAATGACAGCAACTGACATCAGTGGTAAGCGTTGAGTTCCTGAGAAGTATTCGTCGCGGGCTTGTCCGGTGTCCTCGACATCGAGAACGGGAAGCGCGTTCCGTTACGACGTATTCATGGATCCGAAGAAGCTCGCTGCATTTCATTACAGGATTCGCATTGAGGAAACATGATGCCGACTCAAAAACAGGCGAGCATTGCTCAGCAGAAACCGCACTCACAGGCGCAAGACGCCAGAGACGGTCGAGTTGAACAAGCCATCGATCGGTTGCGGAATGGAGCACGCGAACTTTCGCATGCGGACATCGCGACTCGGCGGGATTGCGCCCATGAAGTCCTCGAACAGGTTGTCAAATGTGCCCCTGAATGGGTGGACGCGTGCTGCCGGATCAAGCAGATCCCCGACAGATCGGCCGGCGTTGGCGAAGAAGTTCTTGCCGGACCCGGAGGTGTTGCTCGCTATCTTCGGCTGATGATCCGGTCACTCGACGAAATTGCTCAGACTGGCAGACCGCGGTTGTCGGGAAAGGTCGGTCGTCTGTCTGATGGACGATTGCGGGTTCCCATGTTTCCGGCCCGGGGCATCTACGATTCGCTGATCTTCGCAGGGATCAAGGCCGAGGCGCGGATGCAAAGCGGTGTGGAAGAGTCGACACTCCACGGGGATCGACTGCATCGCCTGGACGGGTCGGATCGCACGCCGCGAGTTGGTGTTGTCCTGGGCGCTGGCAATGTTTCGTCGATTCCGACTGCTGACAGCCTGACGCGCGTTTTTCAGGATGGAAACGCAGTCCTGCTCAAATTGAACCCGGTCCAGGATACTCTCAAGGACGTGTTTGAAGAAGCGCTGCAACCGTTGATCAAGCGAGGGTGGTTACAGATTGTCACCGGCGGAGCGGAAGTCGGCGCGGCCGCCGTCTATCACCAGGAGGTCGACGAAGTTCACATCACTGGCTCGCACCACACTCACGACGCGATCGTCTGGGGGCGTGACCCCGACGAACGTGCACGCCGTAAGCGAGAGAATGATCCGATCCTGAAGAAACCGATCACCAGCGAAATGGGAAATGTCAGTCCCTGGATCATTGTCCCCGGCAACTACTCGGAGAAAGAGTTGAAGTCGCAGGCGACCCACGTGGCGGCATCACTCGCCAACAACGCAGGTTTCAACTGTCTGACGACCCGGATGATCATCACCTGGAAGAAGTGGCCCGATCGAGGGCGTTTTCTTGACATGGTGCAAGCGGTGCTCAACAGTATCCCGCCACGAGTAGCCTTCTACCCCGGTGCAGAGGAACGCTACGCACGACTCACCCGCGCCC
>JAGQQG010000090.1 GCA_020426325.1 Planctomycetaceae bacterium
CCGCGTCGGCAGACAGAGCAGCCACAAGTCCTCAGCGTGAGACGCACGGGCATGCCCATGTGCCTCTAATCCAACAGCGAACACCGTTCGCTCACATCCAATACGACGGAAACGCGAAACCCTTACACCGGAATTTGCATTTTTTCTCATTCGGTCACAAGACCAGCGGCACGATTCTCGCGCGTGGTCATGCTGGTGACTTTCGCGGGGATCTCTTTTCCGGGTACGCTGACGCTTTCCCGCTTGAGATTTCAATTCGGAGCAAACCGATGACGGGTGTTGTGTCATCAGAGGAGGGTACGTCGACGCGCGGTCGGACCCCGGCAGCGGAACTGCTGATGAACGGCCTTTGGGGGCTGTGGCTGGTGCTGTTGGCCGGTGGGTTGATCGTGCAGCAGACGGACCTTGCCGGTTCGTCCGGATGGTCGACGTTTGGTCGCATGGGATCGTCGGTCACGCTGGTTGTGGCCGGCTGGCTATGGCACGCTTTGTTTCGCGGGACGGCTGCCGGTCGTTACACGCTGCTGATTGGGATCGGCATCCTGCTCGGTACGATTGGTGACTTCTTCAACGCAGGACTGCTGCACGCGATCATCCCGCTCCCCGCTCCGGAGCTGGGGGGCATCGTGACGTTCGGACTGGGGCATGTCGCGTACATCATCGGTTGCCTTGATGCGAAGAAGCGAGCCCGTCTGACATCATCGACAGCCATGTGGAGTTCGATTCTCATCTGGCAGGCCATCAGCATCGTCTGCTGGTACTTCATCGTGTACCCGACGGAGATTGAGTCTGCGAAGATGGTCGTCTGGCCCGCGCTGCCGTACACGATGCTGCTGGCCGGAACGACGGGCGTCGCGACCGGACTGGCCGTGCAGGACCGTCGCTTCGTCCGTCTCGCAGTGGGGGCAGCCCTGTTTCTGCTGAGCGATCTGATCCTCGCCTGGGGCATGTTCCAGGGGAGCTTTCCCTTCCGCACGGCTGCCGTCTGGATTCCCTACGGCACCGGCCAGATGCTGATCGTCTACGCCATCACCACCGCCCGCCACGCCATCCTCGGTGTGAGTTCGGAGCAATGAGCGAAACAGGTTCACAACATGATGACTCAAACAACTCACAGGTCGATCCGGATGCGGTGTGCTCAGATGACGTTGCTCTGGGTGATCGCGGCATGGATTTCCACGGATGCGTTTGCTGAGGAGCCGCTGCATCTGTCGTTCTGGGACGAGTCGGATGTACTCGACACAGCAGGGGCGAGGATCGATTTTGGAGCGAATGTGCTCCGGGCGGACGGCATCGCGAGCGGATATCCGGACATGTGGTTTGGGTGTGAGGTCCCGCGCGATGACGAGAGTGCGTGGATCTATGGCTGGCGAATGCTCCCTGCACAGGATGGTGCGGAGCGGACGATCGAGGTCCTGCGTGCCTACACGAGTGACGGGCGAACATTTGCCGGGGAGGAGACCGTGTTCTCGCTGGAAGATGCAGGCTGGCAGGGGTTCGCGAATGTCGTCTATCGGCCGATCGATGGGAGCATCTTCCTGTTCTCGTACTCAGCCGCGCGGCTGCGGGTCTTTCGCAGTGAGGACGGCATCACGTGGCAGAACCTGACCGACGAGGCCTATGTGAATCACGATGCCATGAACGTCACGTGGTATCCGCCGTGGGGCGAGTTTCTGAACTATCAGAACACGCTGGAGCCGTATCCCAAGCGATATCCGGACAACATCGGCGAGCACCGGCGCGTGTTCTCGTTCCTGCGATCGACCGACGGCGTCAACTGGGACGACTATTCACCCGAGTTCCTCAACGGAGAGTCACGCTGGCGGCCCGATGACGAGGACCCGGTCGACCTCGAGTTCTATCGCGGCATCGTGTTTCCGACCGAAGGTCGTTATGCGATGCTGCTGCAGGACTACATTGCCCCGCCGCCAGAGGCCAACTCACGTCGCGGATCAACCAAACATGGACCCCGCAGCCTCGTCGAGTGGGCGATCAGCCGCGACGGCCTCAACTGGTCGCGACCGCATCGCGACCTGGACGTCAGCGAACAGGTCGGCTCGCTCCCCGTACAGGGGCCGCTCACGCGAGACGGCAAGCACCTGTTCTATCAGCGGAACGGAGCCATCTCCGCCCTGGACGCAGGCCGTCTGTTCTTCGTGACCAGCCTCGGCAACGGCGAGTTCTCGACGGTCCCCTTCCACATGCCCGCGACCGGCCTGACGCTCAACGTCGATGCGTCCTACCCAGCCAATCAGGGAGACACCGGCCGAGCCTACGTGATGGCCGAACTCCAGAACGAACACAGCCAAACCCTCCCCGGCTACGAACGCACGCACACGATCATCGAAGATATCGACAACAAAGCTTTCCCCCTCTCCTGGAACGGAAAGACCGGCAGCGAACTCGCCGGCCGGACGGTACGACTTCGGTTCTCTCTCCGTGATGCGAAGTTGTATGCGGTATCAGCAGCCGAGTAGAAAGAATGGCTGGACCAGTCCTCCCGTTGTGGCTCTGTGGAGCCGGTTTGGGGAACCACACCATAACCCACGATCAACGTGCCCCACTGGTCCAGCCATTCTTTCTACATTACTTGGGCAGTTTAATTCTGGTCGGGTGGTCGGCATAGAACTCGATGTATCCGCAGTCTGAGCATATCCACGCGGAAACAGTCGTCTCTTGCTTCTCCTTGAAAATTAGAGCTTCCGGTTTCCGAAAAGTAGCGACAGACATTTCCTGTTGTGAATTGCCGTGGCCGCGGTCAATGGCTTTAGCGTCCGCGATGATATCGGTGCATCCGCACTTCGGGCATTTTCCGGTTCGTTTCATGTGAGCGTGCGTGAAAGCCTAACGCCAAAGCTGACCGGGCCGCCGCGATCAGCGTTCAATTCCATGTCCACCGGATCGGCGGCTCCGGTCCAGCGACTGGTTATTTGCCGTCATTTTGGCTTGTTGGTGAGTTTTGCCACAAGTCCTGCCGCAAGGACATCGCCGCTGCCGACGCCAAGCTCGGAAAGGTGCTCCACCGATCGTAACAAGGATTGCAGCGCATCAACATTTCCGCGAAGTGACGCCTCGATTGCGACACGTTTGAGCGCAATGTTGAACAATTTGACCGCCCTGCCAAGCGATTCGTCGCCACCGCGATATCCGCCCGACGAACTGTACAATACCGGCGATGTCCCAGTCTCCCATTTGTAAAGCGTGGTTTCGCCGATTGATTGTAGGAGCTGACTCTCGTTGAATACGTCCACCCACTTTTCAAGCAATGTGCTTGACGTTGACAAGAACTCACGCTCCTTCGCGTCATTCAGAGACCATGCAAGGACCGGTTGCCCAAGGTGAACTTTCGTGTCAATTAGTTCCGCTGTGTCCGTAAACCATTCGTTGAATTCCTGCTCGGTTTCGATTGGTTTATTCAGGCAGTCTTCGGAAAGGTCTAAACAGAGTGTTGCGGATCTCACGTTGTCGGCAAGTAAACCACAAAGAGCGTGAATTGTGTACAGGGCAATGCTGGAGTCTTGCGAATTGACGCTGCCAATGAAGTACGGTAGTTCAAGACGCTGGAGCCAAGCGAGATCATCGCGTTCGAAGGTGATTTCGCGAACGGATGACGATTTAAGCTGGACGAACATTGTCGACCCAGCAGTGAGGCGCCGACCGTCGTCGCGATCAAGCAGCGTGACTATGGCGTCGATTCCGATGTCTTGATCGCGAGGTATCGGAGCAACCGCGCCGATTCCGCGCAGTAGGTGCAGACCGAGGTTCTCGGTGTTGTTTCCGCGGCGTAGATTGTCGTCCATGCGGCCAGGCATGGTCAGGCTCCAGGCAAATAACGACAGCCGTAACGGGGCGGCCGCCATAGACTTCGATTTCAGAAAACGCGTTGTCGGCCGGGTGCCATGCTCACATCGCGCAGCAGGGTGAGCATGCCGTCGACGGTTTCCACTTGTCAAGGCTCTGGTTGAAGCCACGATGATTGCCGAACTCATTGACAGTTCACTGCGATGCTGACTGTTCTGTTCACGACTTGTTAAATCAACCTCAACCCCGCATGCTTGCCCTGCTGCGCGATGCAAGCATGGCACCCGGCCGCTCATCGCGAGCGAATCTTCCACGGTGCGACTGTGCGAGACGAGGTCTTGAAACGTTGAACTCACGAATACACGCATCAGATCAGAGGGTTCCTCGTTGGCTCACGTATTGCACAGAACGACCCGCATCAGGGGGCGGCGGGAGTTGATGTTGATTTCAAAATCCGCTGGCCACCGCCGCTCCCCTGCATGCGATGGTTCGGCCATTTTATTTGCGAGGTCAGCCCCCGATTACCGAAATCAGCTCGGAAATTATGTCAGGCGCATTGAGAAGCTCTGCTGACTTCCGATGCAATGACTCAGCATCAAACGAATCATAAATCGTCGCGAACATGACGATCCCAGTAGGATCACCGTTGTTGGTTACAATCGAGTTTTCGCGTAGCTTGAGCAACGCCTGCAACATTGAATCAAACACAGTGGTCCGAAATCGTCCAAACTCCCCATCGGCACAGTGCTCGTACATCTGCTTCAGTCGCTCGTCAACGGGAGCAAAATGCACTTGGCCCGTGTATTCGTTCTCCCATTCCCATGGCCCCCATTTGGTCTCGCGGCCATACGCCGAGTCTGGTTCGAGGTTGCGTTCAGCGAGGCGGCGTCGATGGCTTTCTTCGCTGTTTACGTTTGCATTGACGTAAATTGCATCGTCCAGCGTGCTGAGCGCAAAAGCAAAGACGCGTTCCGTGGGATTTGCAGTGCGCCAGTGCCGAAAAGCCCGAACACTCGAGTCGTAGATGAGTTCAGTCAATGTTGCGTCGATAGTCATCTGATGGCCGAACAATGTTTATCGAGACCTCGATAACACTCAACGATGCTCGATAACGCTGATGAGCGAAATCGTAGTGTTTGACACAAGCGTACCCGGAAGCGTCGCTTGCAGCAATTCTTGGGGCACACGTCTGGCGGGTTATCCGGAACGGCTTTGCTCGATAACGCTCAGTCCATTATCCACCCGCTCAATGACGTCGGGTGCATGCAACAAAGTGGAAAACTCCACTGGATCTCGGGACATTTCGCGTTGCTGTATGTTCCGGCGTCTTGCCGCGTGCCATGCTTGCATCGCGAAGCAGGGCAAGCATGTGGGGGTGGCGTTGATTTCGGCGAGTCGCGGCCTGAACAGACAGCATAGCTGTGCGCTGTCAATGGGTGGCGGCAATTCTGGCGGTTTCGACCGGAGTCTTGACAGGTGCTGACCATCGACGGCATGCTCACCCTGCTGCGCGATGTGAGCATGGCACTCGGCCTCATTGAACACGACAACGCGGTCAGACCGCGAACCAGAGAGGGGATTGTTTCGATGTATCGCAGACTCACGTGCGGATTGCTGTTCGTTGTCCTCAGTCCTGCTGGGGCGATGGCCGCTTCGCCGATCGATTTGACGAAGGCGACGATCGTGACCGAATCGTCGTCGCCCGTGGTGGCGAAGGCGGCTGTCATGCTTCAGGAAGAACTGGCTGAGCGAAGCGGAGTCACGCTGCCCATCGCCAAGTCCTCACCCGCAGATGGGTTGGTCATCCGTCTGGGAACATCGGCAGAGATTCCGGACGTCGAAGTCCCTCGAACTCCTGAGTCCTATGGAGTTGCTGTCCGGGGCAGAGCAGTCTGTCTGGTCGGACAAGACGAGCGGGGTGCACTTTATGCAGCGGGGCGACTGATTCGCCTCACGACGTACCAGCCCGGAGTTCTGACTCTGACGCTCGATCAGCCGATCGCTTCGTCGCCCGATGTCCCGATTCGTGCGCATCAGCTGGCCTACCGCAACACGGCTAACACCTACGATGCCTGGACGCTGGACATGTATGAGCAATACATCCGCGATCTGATCATGTTCGGATGTAATGGTGTGGAACTGATCAGCGGCCTGGACGCGAATGCTAAAGATGGTGCCGTCATGACGCAGACCATGCGTTCGATGAACGTGGCGCTCTCAGCGTTGATCCGGTCCTACGGCATTGACGTCTGGGTCTGGTCACCGGTCATGGCAACCCCGGGTGAAGATGTGACCACGCCGGAGGGCACAGCTCGCGCGCTCGAGTTGCGTCGCGGTTTCCTGGAAGATTATCCGGCGATTGATCACTTGTTTGTTCCCGGTGGTGACGACGGCAATACGCCGGCTGTGCATTTGATGCCGTTCCTCGAGAAGTTCTCGGTCCTGCTGAAGGAGATCCATCCGAATGCCAAAATCTGGGTTTCCAACCAGACCTTCACGCTGGAAGAAAACGACTACTTCTTCGACTACCTCGCCAACACCTCTCCCGACTGGCTCGCAGGACTTGTTTACGGACCGTGGATCAAGATGGGATGGGAGGAGATGCGTGAACGGACACCGGCCCGGTATCCCATCCGGCGGTATCCGGACATCAACCATACGGTCCGCTGCCAGTACCCGATTCCCGACTGGGACCAGGCCTTTGCACACACCATTGGCCGGGAACCCGTGATGCCCATGCCGAAGATGCAAGTTCACATTTACCGCAAGTATCTGAATGTGAGCGACGGCTTTGGCACCTACTCCGACGGCATTCATGATGACCTGAACAAACACGTCTGGAACGTCCTCGGCTGGGATCCGCAGGCTGACATGGACGTCGCTTTGGAGGAATACGGCAAAGTCTGGTTTGGAGTCGATCTGGCAACAGACGTTGCTCAGGGTCTGCGAGCACTGGAAGCCAACTGGAGTGGACCAGTCGTGGCCAATATGGGGATTCCGCAGACGCTTGCGATGTGGGAAGACATCGCGAAGCGTGTCCCCGACTTTGACAAGAACTGGCGAGCGCAGATGTACCTGTTTCGCGCCCGATTCGATGCCAACGTCCAGGCAGAAGCCCGTGCGCAGAAGGGGTACGAAGTCCAGGCACTCGCCGCACTGGCCGATGCGTCGCAGACTGGCGTGAGTGAGGCCATTGAACGTGCCCGTGCAGCGCTCGCTCAGGCTGACCGGCCGGCAGCTCCCGAGCTGCGGTCGAGCATCGAGGCTTTGGGGCCGCTGATGCTGAGGAGCATCGGCTATCAGTTGAGCATCGAGCCTCCGTATCTCGCCCGAAACTCGGAACGCGGTGCCATGCTCGACTGGCTCGACCAACCCTTAAACAACCGGCCATGGCTGGAACAGCGATTTGAAGCAATTCTGGCACTCGACAATCAGGCCGATCGGCTCGCTCAAATCGACACAATCTTGACTTGGGAAGATCCGGGACCAGGCGGGTTCTATGACAATCTGGGGACGATCGGAGAATACTCTCACGTTGTCTATCAGCGAAGCTGGGAAGAGGACCCCTCAGGCACCAACTCCCCGCGAGTGGCCTTCCCGCTGTACAAGGCGGACGCGAAGACGATCGCGGAGCAGTCCGGAGTGGTCACCGATGAGTTGGCTTTCAAGGAAGAAGTGAGCCGCGTGCCAGGAGCCTACAAGGGTCGTCAGGAACTTCGGACATCCTGGCAATCACAAATCACAACGCTCTACGGGACGCCGCTCAAGATGCGGTACGAAGGTCTCGACCCGAACGCTCAGTACCGGCTCAAGGTGACATACGCTGGCCGCTTCCGCCCCACGATGACGCTCACGCTCAACGACGAGTTCGGCATTCATGGTCCGGTCCCTCAGCCCAATCCCATCTGGCCCGTCAGCTACTACCTGCCTCAGGCAGCCACGCGAAGCGGGACTCTGAACGTCGAATGGAACCTCGTCGAAGGCCGCGGCTGCATAGTCGCAGAAGTCTGGCTCATCAAAACGAATGATGCGGGCCAGTAGAGCCACGAGTCGCGTCGGGTCGTGTCACGAAGTGAAATGGACCGGGTACCACGGGTTATCCCATCCCGTGTCGCGCAGCGACCAGCAGCATTCCAGAAATCGTCCAGCCAATTTTCTTTGGGTGCGATCAGGCATGCTTCCCGCCGCTGTCGCGGCAACGGTTGAGGACAACCGTTGCTCCCCGGTGTTCCATTGACAGCGATCGCACACCCACTCTCAGCACTGGCGGACAAGCCGACCTGTGCCACCCTGCTGGATTTCTTCCAGGTCCATCGATAGGCACGGAGATTCTGTCTGAACATAATCTGTGTCACGTGCAAGCAAACTCCGTTGAGTCTGGCATCCATTAAACCATCTGACATCACATGCTTCACCAAATCCTGAAATGCCTGAATGGGTTCGTTCTGATTGCTTTCCAGTCTTCGATTGGAGTGTGCCAAGGATCGGATCGTCCGAGTGTCGTGTTCATTCTTGTGGATGACCTCGGCTGGTCTGATCTGGGATGCTATGGGAATAAAGCTCATCGGACACCGCACATCGACCGGCTGGCTGCTGAGGGCATGCGGTTCACCGATGCGTACTCGCCCGCACCGATCTGCTCGGCATCGCGAGCCAGTATTCTGACGGGCAAGACGGTGCCTCGTCTGCGGTTCGAGTTTGTCACGAAGAATGAGGCTGGACATCAGCGGCTCGATACGGATGTACCGCTCGAAACGCCACCGTTCACGCTGAATCTGCCGCTCGAAGAACGGACGGTGGCAGAGCGGCTGAGCACGTTGGGATATGAGACAGCCTTTTTGGGCAAGTGGCATGTCAGCCAGCATTACCAGCGACGATACCTCGCGTGGCATCCAAAGTTCGGACCACGCGCACAGGGGTTCTCCCTGGCTGAGGAAGACTTCGGCGATCACCCGTACGCGTGGCAAGGACGACCACGACCAGCCGATCTTCCACACGGCCAGTTTCCGCAGGATACCATGATTCAGCGGGCCGCCGAATTCATTCGTCAGGATCATACTCACCCCTTCTTCCTGATGACGTCGCTGTACCATGTGCATACGCCGGTGAAGAACAGGTGCCGCTGGTTGGTGAATGAGTACGAAGGTCGCATACCCGCTGACAGCCCGAACTGCAAAAAGCGATTGGAGTACGCAGCCTTTGTCGAAACCATGGACCATCACGTCGGCACCATCCTGGATGCGATCGAAGCATCTGGTCGGCGAGAGAACACACTCGTCGTGCTGCTGTCCGACAACGGCGGCCATCCGGAGTACTGTGCGAACGCACCGCTGCGGGGATCGAAATGGAACCTCTACGAAGGAGGCATTCGCGTCCCCATGCTCGCTCGCTGGCCCGGACACATCGAAGCCGCATCGACATGCAGCACGCCGGTGATCAGATACGACCTGCTGCCCACATTCATCGACCTGGCCGGTGGGCAGGCAGAAGACGTTGACGGACAGAGTCTTGCAGAATTGTTCACCAACCCGGACGCCAACTGGTCACGCAGCCTGATCTGGCATTTCCCTTACTATCACCCGGAGTCATCCTTCTCGAAAGCGATCGAACAAATCGGTGTGAATGACTTCGCTGTCAGCCAGACTCGTCCGCAGTCAGCCTTGCGTCGAGGAAACCACAAGCTCATCAAGTTTGCCGAAGACGGTCGGACAGAACTCTACAACCTCAGCGAGGACATCTCTGAACAACACGACCTGAGTCGAAAGCTACCTGCGCGATCCCACGAACTGAACACGGAATTGGAGCAAAAACTCGATGCCATGCAGGCGCGTCGTGCAATCCCGCGTCAGGATTGAAGCCCGAGCGGTTCAGCCGCTTCAGGCTGGTTGCCGTCGACACAGGACGAGAGTCACTCTGCAAACGATCTGTGAAGAACGGTCGGACGCGAAGTGAACATCGTCCTGTCGCTTCGCAACCCGACCGTCATGACCTCCGGTCGGGCCACCCTGCGATGATTTCAAATCCCGCGTCCTCGGCAGCTCCCGTTCACCGCTGTGTTCGCCAACCATTCCACAGATCCGACCGTACGATCAGAGAACCGTAGGCTGACCGGCTTGATTGAAATAGTAGATGTCCTCATGTTTGAATCCCCACCTTCCACCTCCGCGGCGAATGTGTGGCTCAAACGTAAAACAATCGACGCTGCCAAGGGGCAGCTTCGTGGTCTCGTCGACGAATAAGCGGTCATCCAAGCTGGAGGCAATGCTGTGACCGACATTATTTAGAAAGTCCAGATTCTCATAACCGGCCGCGCCAATCCAGTCATTGGTAAAATGGAAAAGCTCGGAGAAGCGAGTTTCCGGCGTTACAAATTGGAGCATCGATTCATGTAATTCTCGAAGCGTTGTGACGCCATGCTGAAACTCCGGCAACGACGGAATCGACATTACACGACCGCGTTCGATTACGAATGAGCGAGCGCAATCGCCGCAACTCTTGCCAATCATCGGGCTTAAATCGATCGTCACGAGATTGGTCTGCCCGACTAGTTCGTCACTTGGCTGGTAGTCACGTCCCGATATGGAAAGGCAACTGCGGGAGCCCAGTAAAACCAACGCGGGGCAGTCGTAATACCACGTTCTGACGACGCCGTACCGAAATAGTAACCTACTCGCAGTAGCTGCGATGGTGCGTTCGGACGACTCCGCTGAAATCATGGTTGTGATTTCGGAAAGAACTCGCTTGGCGATCCCTTGTACGGAAACATTGGATGGAATTGAATTCACGGCTCAGTTCAGTTGGCGAACGCCACCGTTCACCGGGCCGCGGCGAACGACGTTATGCAGCATTGGTTATTCGGACGGGTTTGGTTTTGGCAACACTGGGCCATCGCCGGAGATTGGTATTGGTTTGGGAGTCAGTTCTTGGCCCCAGTAACCAAGTTTGATTGTTTTGGAGTCTTTTGGGAACGCATAGATTAGCAACACGCGCAACGGACCGAGATCGTCGGGCCATGATGAATCATCGACATCGGGGGAAAGTGTGCCATCGAGCGTCAGGCTGGCGATGTGCGGATCGCTGCCGTAGTTTTCATTAGAGTCACCGTCAATGATATCGACATCATCGAGATCAAGGCCTTGGTTGTAATCGCGGAATTCAACATCGACCGCAATAAGTTTTGCAATTTCGATTGGTTCGAGCCATGTGTATCCGCTGTACTCGTAGGCACGATGAACGGTGACCTTTGCGTCGTTTAGCCCTTGCGATTGTTCACGGGACACGCTTTCCATTGCCTTGGCGACTTCAGGCGGGACAGGTTCGCCATCGGATGTGATGATCTCCGACACCGCGTTGTCAGTGCGTGTAGATTGATCAGAGCAACCAACGGTGCTCGCAACAAGTATGACGATGAGCGTGTGCCATTTCATGCAGTGTGCCTTTGCTGCATAACGGAAAAAGTTCACCCGCCGCCCGATTGACTCTCCATCACGCTAGGCGTTGCGGCGGTCGGGTGCAACGACTTTGTTAGGCGAAACGCAGAACATGTCACTTCGACGCGTGATTGTTCTCGTGATGCAGAGACGCTCCACTTTCAGCTTGGGCCATTGCATCACCGATTATTGGAAGCAAGTCGTATTTAACGCCGCCCAGCCAACACTTGCAACAAAACCACGCGCCGAAATAGCCGGGGTTCTCATCACGAACGGTGAGTTCGTAATCGATACCATCTATTTGTATGGTGTGCTGAGCAACCTTCATTTCAAAGCACGACGAACAATGTTTATCGAGACCTCGATAACCCTCAACGATGCTCGATAACGCTCATGAACGGAATCTTTGTATCTGACCCAAGTGTAGCCGGGATGCTTCCCTTACAGCAATTCTCGCGTGACACGTCTTGCGCGTTATCCGGAACCGCGTTGCTCGATAACGCTCAGTCCGTTATCCACCCGCTCGATGAAATCGGGTGCATGAAACGAAGTGGAATGCTCCTCTGAATGAAGGTGCATTTCGCTTTGCTGCATGCACCCTACGCTTTGACCAGACGTCATCGCAGACCACCCTGCGGATGCTTCGTGGCTATTGGGTTCGGAGAACGGGCACGGTCTTTTGGGGGATGCCGAGGCAGATGCGGAAGCCGTCGCGGGAATCCGAGTAGGCGACGTCGAGAATGCCCAGCCGGACGGCACAACGCGCATTGCCGGGGACATCAAAGTAGTTGCCTCCCCGGCAGACCGGGCGGGAAACGGAACGCTGTTCCTTGTCGAGGTAATGCAGTTCCTCATGTCCGCCTGTGGGGTCAAAATCGTCGAGGACGAACTCCCACACACCGCCACACATGTCCGCCAGGCCGAAGCCGTTTCGCCCCTTTTCGCCGTAGTGATTCACGGGGGACAGGAAGGCGTAGCCGTCGCTCCAGGGGGCATTGGCCAGCGGCCACACGGTGTCTCTGCCGGGCAGAAAGTCGACGGCGGAGATGTTGAGCCTGCCTTGGCCCTCCATCAGATCGTCGCCCCACCAGAAGTAATGGCTCTCCTGACTTCCGCCTCTGCACGCATACGCCCATTCGGCCTCAGTCGGCAGCCGGATTTCCCATCCATCGGCTAATCGGCCCGCTATGCGTTCCCGTTCCGTGAGCCAACGGCAGAAGGCTTTCATGTCCTGATAACTGACACAGACAACCGGGAAGTCGTCCCTCATCGGGATGCCGAAACCGGGATCGCGCCAGCTCTTGTCGGACACCGACTTCCACGGATGCACGATGGTCTCGCCGATGTAGTAACGATCCCAGTCGTGATCGAAAACCTGAGTCGCCCCGCCGGGTTGTTCCGCATCGGTCACGTAACCCGTGTCCTCCACAAACTGACGAAACTGCCCCCGAGTAACTTCAGTCCGCCCCATCCAGAATCCATGTTGGACTCGCATCGACCGCGGCTCACCTTCGTAACTCTCTCGCTCTGTTCCCGTTTGGGCTCCCCCTTCGATCCCGGTCGCCCACTGCTTTTCCCTGGCGGTGCTCCCCATCATGAATTCGCCCGGCGGGATGTAGACCAACTCCAGGCTCACGTCGCTGCCCAGAGTGAGCCGCTTCGTGTCTCCCTGCTTCGGCTCGTCGGCGAAGGCCGGGCAGATCCAGAGGAGTGCAAGGGTCGCGACCAGCGACAGAGATCTGAGACAATTGAGTTTTTTCATGAGGCACACATGGGGACGATGGGGTAACCGACGTCAGGTGCCCATAGGATGACAGGCTGCGAAATGATTGCACAGTCTACAGGGCAATGTGCTCATCACACCGGAATTCCTCACGGGAAAGCCCTCGAAATCAGACAAACCTTGCCCTTGATGGGGTCATTGTGTATTAAGATTTTGAACCACATTCTGTTGTTTTGACGGTCCAGAGGGTGCCTTGAGTCGCGCTCGAGCTTGTGGGGTAGCTGGATGTTTGGGTTTGTTGACCGTTGGGCGGGATTCCGCGACCGGGTGACTCGACGCGAGGCACTCGCTCTGGGGGGGATGTCTGCCCTGGCGATGAGCGGTGTGCGGGCTCATGCTTCGGGTGCGGTGTCTGCGTCAGGAGGGACTGCGAAGCGGCTGATCTTCCTGTCCCTGTTCGGCGGACCGCCGCATCAGGAGACGTACGACATTCAGCACGAAGCCCCATCGGAACTACGGGGCGAATTTCAGTCGGTGCCGACGACACTTCCGGGCTTTCGCATCTGTGAGTACATGCCCAAGCTGGCCCGGCTGGCTCATCAGTACACGATCATTCGGTCAATGACTCACGGCGATAACGGTCACGAGTCAGCGTACTATTCGCTGATGACGGGACGGCCCTATCCCATCCCCAACACTGCGAACGCGGCCCCGAAGTCGACCGACTATCCTAACTATGGTTCATTGCTGAGCTATCTGAAGCCGCCTGAACAGCCGGTCCCGAGTTTCGTCCTCTCGGGGGGACTCATCTCGACACACATCGGTCAAACGGCCGGTTTTCTCGGACCGAGCTGGGCACCGTATGTCCTCAAGGAAGACGCCAACAAGCCCGGATTCAGTGTGCCCGAATTTTCGTTGTCGAACGATGTCAGCCAGTCACGGCTCGATGATCGTCAGGGACTGCTCGACCAGTTGAATGGTGTTGACCGATCGGCGAAACGACAAGCTGAGTCGGGGAGTTTCACTACGTATCAGGAGCGGGTCTTCGACATGCTGACGAGTCCGCGCACGCAGGCTGCGTTCGACATCGAAGCCGAGTCGCCGGCCACGCGGGCCGCGTATGGTGATTTTCCGTTTGGCCAGAATGTGCTGCTCGCCCGCAGGCTCAGCGAGGCAGGGGTGCCCGTGGTGCAGATCAACTATCGCAACCGGGGTGATGGCGGACTGGACACACATCACGACAACTTCAATATCTGCAAGGGCCAGTTGTGTCCACGGCTGGACGGCTGCATCTCCGCCCTGCTGATCGACCTGGAAGAGCGGGGCCTGCTCGACGAAACGCTTGTCGTCGCTTCCGGAGAATTCGGTCGCACGCCGAAGATCAATCACAATGCCGGGCGCGACCATTGGGGCGGATGTTGTTCGCTGCTCCTCGCGGGCGGTGGGATCAAGCGGGGTTATGTCCACGGATCATCTGACAAGATCGGTGCGTATCCGGACTCTGACCCGGTCGGCCCTTGGGACCTGTACGCGACCATCATGCACTGCTGCGGCATCGATCCGGAAATGACGATTTACGACAACCAGGATCGTCCGCATCGCCTGTGTGAGGGCACGATCATCGATCCGGTCCTCGCATAGGTTACAAGGCCATGTCAAATCGCTCTCAGCCAGTTGACATCTCCTCACAGCAGACGCGTGTAAACGAGCAGGACGGCACGGTGCTGATCTACGTCCCCGGTGGTGAGTTCATCATGGGCAGCGACGAGTTCTCCAGCGAACGACCGCCGCATCGCGTCAGGGTGTCTCCCTTCTGGATGGGACGGACGGAGGTCACCAACGCCCAGTATCGACGATTCCTCGAAGCGACGAACGGCACGCCTACTGAGTACGACAACAAGCCGCTGTACGGCGCCCCGGATCAGCCGGTCGTGGGAGTCACCTGGAGCATGGCAGAGGCGTATTGCCGCTGGGCCGGAGGGCGTCTGCCTCGCGAAGCGGAGTGGGAGTTCGCAGCCCGCGGGACCGATGGACGACTCTACCCGTGGGGCAACGCAGAACCCGACAGCAGTCGCGCGATCTACGGTCGCATCTTCGGCAGAGGGGGCAAGCCAGAACCGGTCGGCACCACGCCGGGGGACGTCAGCCCGTTCGGCATTCTCGACATGGCAGGCAACGTCATGGAGTGGTGCGAAGACTGGTACGCTCCCTATCCGGAAGAGACCGGCCAAGTCCTCACCGACCCCGTCGGCCCCTCAAGCGGCAGCAAGCGAATCATGCGGGGCGGCTGCTGGAACTTTCAGGCCTTCGCTTTACGGACGACCAACCGCTTCCCCACCATGCCTGAAATGACCGGCGGGACCGAACACCTCGGCATTCGCCTCGTGGTTGGCGCGGAAGGTCCGACGGCAGACAGCGCATCGTGAGCTCTCACGCAAAGGATTCGACAGCCAAACGTGACGGCGAGCGGGGGTTGTCAATCCCCCGTGTCATTCAACATACCGACGCCACAGACGGAACGAATCCTCTGCCGTTCACATCGAATCCCTGCCACCAGAGTTGCCGATGTGCACCGGCACAGGGGACTAACGTCTCCCGCTCGCCTCGATGTGTGGCCGACCCGCTTACGACTCCGCTTCAGATCGGGCTCAGAAGATGAACCAGTCCATTCCTGCCAGTTGGCCTGCGGCTTGGGTCTGAGTGTCAGCTGTCAGCAGGGCCATGAAAGATGCAGAAAGCCCAGCGATCAAACCTTGAATCCGTGCTGACATCGTGTGTTCTTCCCGTCTGTGTTGAGTTCTTGTCTCCAATCAGATCGCAATGCTCTTCGTCAACCGGCGGATCAAACTTCGAAAAGTCTGTGGCGACATGGATGATCGACCGTTCCCCTCCCGGTCGCATGCAGACACCGCAGATTGCCGTTGGATTGACATTTGGGGGGCGTACAGCCCTAATCGTGTGATCTCTCGGAGTGTGATAGCACTTGTTGGGTCATGCCTTGCGGGTCGCGGTAGTTGGGCATGGCGTCTTGTAGGGCGAATTCTCGCCGAGCCGCGAAGTGGTCGGGTTGGTCTCTGGCTGCGAAAGATCGCGTGTTGAGCGTCGTGACTCAGCACGCAGACACAGCCGGACGGCAACGGGCGTGGCTCGAAGCTCGTCCATGAGAATCTCGAAACGTGGGAGACAAGCATGCGTCGGTTGTTCAGCGGATGGGCGAGTGGACTAACTCGGGGTGCTGCACGCCGTCGGTTTCGACGTCGACAATCGCGGCAGGCGATGGGGAGTGTGGCGATCGTGCAGACGTGCGAGTCACTGGAGGACCGTGTCCTGCTCGCCGGTGTCGCCTCGGGTGATATCCTCGTCACCGATTTTGGGCTGGATGCCGTGTTCATCGTCGATCCTATGACCGGCGACCGGGAGATTCTCTCCGGCGATCCGTCGGGGGCCAACGTCGGCACTGGTCCGGATCTGTCAAATCCTTTGGACATCGTTTACGTTGATCATTCTCACATCTATGTCGCAGACGCAGATCGCGATGCCATTTTCAAGATCGATGGCATGACGGGAAACCGGCAAATTGTCTCCATCGGCCCGAACGATGCCACGACTGCCGGAGTCTCTGCTGTCGGGACCGGAGTTGAGTTTGCGACTCCTGTGGATCTCGCTGTCGATACAGCGGGTGAATTTGCCTATGTCACAGACGTGATTCTCGACGCTGTGATTCAAGTCGATCTTCGACCGGGAGCCACCTTCGGCGACCGGCAGATCGTCTCTAGCTTCATAACTCCCGACGTCACGAACCCATTGGATTTCCCATTGGGAATTGCATTCGACGCTGCCGATCGCTTGCTCGTGGCTAATGCGGGGGCAAGTCAATTGCTACGGATCGACAATACGGCACCTGGCCTGGGAGCGAGGACTGTCGTCTCCGATAACAGTACTCCCAATGGCACCAATCCGTTCGTCGACCCGACAGATGTGGTCGTCGAAAGCAACGGCAACCTGCTGGTGTCCGACCAGGGGAACGAAACACTCTTCCGTGTTGATCCGACGACCGGAGCACGAACCATCCTCTCGAACGCGACGACACCGGATGCTGTCAACCCCTTCCAAAACATCTCGTCGTTGGCACAGGAGTTGAACGGAGACTTCGTTGTGATGGACCGCACCGAACTGGTCTTTCGCGTGGACGGGACCACTGGGGCTCGAACCATTCTTTCGGGCGGAGGCACTGGAGCAGGTCCAGCGTTCGGTGCGATGGACTTTGGCATCACGGTCGTGACGGACGATCACACGAACTCGGCGGCGGGGGCGACGCCGATCGTCGTGCCCTCCATCACCGACGGCGTGACCGAAGTCGCCGGCGATGACGACTTCTTCAAAGTCAGCCTCGTCGCCGGGACGAAGTACAAGTTCGAGACCCTTGGCGGGGGCACACTCAGCGACACCGTACTGACACTGTTCGACACAGACGGCACGACACAGTTGGCGTCCAACGATGATGGCGGATCCGGCTTTCTATCCCTCATCGGATTCGCGCCCACCGTCAGCGGCGACTACTTTGTGAAGGTCGAAGGCTTTGGTAGCCGCACGGGCACGTACATGCTGGATGTGAGCGAGGTCGTCGACGACCACGGAGACGACTTTACAACGGCCACTCCTGTCGCCGTGCCTTCGACGTCGAACGGTGAGATCGAAATCCCATTGGATGACGATTTCTTCCAGGTCAGTCTCACTGCCAACGTGGAGTACACGTTCGAGACTGTCCTCGGCACACTCACGGACACGACGCTGAGACTGTTCGACGTCGACGGCACGACGTCGCTGGACTTTAACGACGACATTCCCGGTTCCTCAAACCGAGCCTCCCGCATCGACTTCACCCCCACCATCACCGGCACGTACTTCCTGAAGGTCGAAGGCTTCAACGAAAACGCTGGCACCTACATGCTGGATGTGAGCAGCACGCCGATCATCATCGACGATGGCGATGCGGGCTTCTCGACGATTGGGCCGTGGGCGCCGCGGACTCCGGCGGCGGCGTTTCAGGGGGATACACATCATCGGCCGCCGAATGGGTTAGGGGAGAGTGTCGCCACGTGGGAGTTCACCGGGTTGGTGCCGGGCACCTATCACGTGGCGGCGACGTGGTTCGCGCACGCAAACCGCGCGTCCAACAGTCCGTTCACGGTGCGGGAGACCATCGGCGGAGCGGAGCTGGATACGGCGATCGTCAATCAGAAGATCGCTCCCAATGACTTCAACAGCGACGGAGCTGACTGGGAGAATCTGACCGTCGTGACCATCACTGGGACCACGCTCGTGGTCGAACTGCGGAACAGTCACAACGATGGCTACGTGGTCGCGGACGCCATCCGCATCGCCCCGACGAACACCCTCGCACCGCCGATCGACCCGATCATCGACGACGGCGAGCCGGGCTTTGCCACGACCGGCAGCTGGAGCGAGAAGCTGTTCGCCAACGGACGGCACAGCGACGTCCACAACTCGCTTCAGGGCAACGGCAGCGACAAGGCGACGTGGACCTTCACCGGATTGACGCCCGGCAACTACCTCGTCTCAGCGACGTGGACCTCGGCAGCCAACCGCGCGACGAATGCTCCGTTCACCATCTTTGACGGCACCGGCGGACCAGCCATTCAAACACGCCTCGTCAATCAGAAGTTGGAGCCGAACGACTTCAGCCAGCGCGGCAGCACCTGGGAACGCCTCGCGGTCGTGACCATCACCGGCACTGAACTCGTGGTCGAGCTGACGGATGACGCGAACGGCTACGTGATCGCGGACGCGGTCTTCGTGCAGGCGACGACCGATGCCCCGAACACGATCATCGACAACGGCGACCCCGGCTTCACCAGCACCCCCGGCTGGACGCAGCCGCTGGCGACCAACGGCTACGACGGCGATCAGCTCAACGCCTCGAAAGGAGACGGCAGCCGCATCGCGACGTGGACCTTCACCGACCTGACGCCCGGCCTGTACCGCGTCTCCGCCACGTGGACCGCCTTCACCAACCGCGCGACGGACGCCCCGTACACCATCTTCGACGGAGCGGCCCCGCTGGTCACCATCGACATCAACCAGCAACTCACCCCGGACGACTTCACCAGCTTCGGCACCAGCTGGGAAGACCTCGCCACCGTGATGATCACCAGCAACACCCTCACCGTCCAACTCTCCGACAACGCCAACGACTTCGTCATCGCCGACGCCGTACGGATTGAACGGGTGGTCATCTGAAGGCCCACCGCGACCATCGATACCAACCGGAGGCTGGGTTAGCGAAGCATAACCCAGCTTTCCGAGTCAGCGTTTCCAATCACGCTGGGATACGCCTACCGGCTATTCCAGCCTACGTCCGTAATAGTCGCCCGTGAGTTCGAACTCGTCGATGTCCGGACCGATGGCCAGGACGGTTAAGCAAGTCAGTCCGGCTGTGAGCGGAAGCAGGATGCCTAGTCGAATGTCGAACGATTGGATGACGATTGTTCCCAGGCCCGCAACAAACAGTGTCATGAAAGGGCCGACGAAGATCTGATCATAGCCGGGGATGATCCAGCGGCGCTGAGCCCAGCGACCGGCAAATGTCAGGGGAGGCAGTCGGCCATTCACATAGAAGAGCAGTCGCACGCAAGCGATTCCCCCCGCGACGAGGCACAGCCAGAACGCAGCCATCTTGCGTGCTTCGAGGTCAGCCGGTTTGTCAGCGAGGGTCCCCAGTGCGAAGAGCCAGTAACCGACGTGTAAACTCGTCAAGAGCGCCGTTCGTCGGGAGAACCAACCAGAACGGAGAACGCTCCATCGTTGACGTCGAGGAGTCGACTCAGCTTCCGTCGTTGGCGGCAACTCTGCGATTGTTGTCCGTATCGATGCGAGAAGTTCGCCTGTCGAGACATGCCACAACGGGAACTCCTTGAGGATCACGCGGACCCCCACCTCCGACAGAACGGCGACCGCAGCAAGGATCGTCAAGCTCACCACGGGGACGTGATGCACCGCGATGGCAGATGCGATTCCGAAACTGATCAGATGTGCGATCCACGACGACCTGCCGATGAGCAGATACAGCCCCATCCACGCCGCACGCACAGACAGCATCACAGCCGGGATCGCAAGTGCCCAGTCCCACCGTTGTGTGTGCCAGAAGATCTGCAGAGTCAGCAGACCTATCAACACGGCATCCTGCCAGACGAGATGCATCGGCCCCAATGGCAAGGGCAACGGCCATCGCCAGGGCGTTGTCTGCAACCAGCGCCTGTACTCACGATCGAGCAAGGGATTATTGAGAATGAACCTCAAGTAACCGTACACCACGGCAGTGATGATGGCGGCATTCTGCTGGAAGTTGCTGATGAACAACAGAGCGCCGGGCAACTCTTCGGGCATGTCAACGTACAGCGATCGAATCCACCACGCCGCCAACTCGATCGCTCCCATCGCCACGATAAGAATCGCGGCGTAGCGAGTGAATGGTCGCAGCCATGAGGGGACTTTCACCAGGAGCATTCTTTCATGCTGATGTCGAATTCCGTAGTAGCTGGATTCGCCAGAATTCAGCCGCGAGAAACCTCCTTGACAGTCTGAACTCTGGCGAGTTCAGCTACTTTCAGACGGTCCGCAAGAAGTCATTCCATGTCACTTCGTTTCCAACAGCGACTGAACGTTGTTCATCCAACGCGGGGTCAATCGACAGGTAGCGGTCAGACGCCACTCTGCCATCGACTGTCCGACAGTGAACGCGATCATTGTGAGAATCATGACGGACACCGGCACGTACCACTCCGGTGAGAGTTGCAACTGGGAGCCGAGCATGGTCAGCCCAACGCTCACTGCGAGGATCAGCAGCGGAACGAGGAAGACTCGATCGTAACTGGGGAGAATCAACCGGCCGGTTGCCAGCCGTCCCCACAAAGACAACGAGGGACGAAGAGACAGAACGTAGAACACACACCGCAACACGGCGATCAGGAGTCCGAGGACGAAGATCAATGGATAGCACCTCTGAACAAATTGCAGGGCAATGTCTGGGTCGGTGGATGCGATACGAACGAGCAATGTCTTCGTCAGATGAATAAACGCCCAGAGCCAGACACCGAATTGGACCGAGATCAGGAGAGGTTCCCGGAAGGAAATTGGCTCAGGAGGAGTGCAGGGATGAAACACGCTATGTGGCCAACCGAGGGTGCCTCGAACCCGTTTCCCGTCTCGTTTGAGCCATTCGGGTGGCAGGCGCTGTTCGCCGTCGAGTTGCCCGCTCCATTCCGGAAATTGTCGAAGCGAGTTGGCAATGCCCCAGCGTGCGAACAACTCACACGGCAGCAGGAAGAGCAACGCCAGCCAGTGGGTCAGCGCAAACGCCATCGCAAACGCCAAGCATAGCATGATCGCGTAACCCGCCCAACCACTTCGTTTCGATCCGCAGAGCCCCGCGATCCCGAGGTAGTAGGAGATGAGAGCGGTGAGGACCATTGTCATCCCCAGAGCCAACGAGTCGGTCAACCACCAGGTGGCTGCCAGATACACCGCAGGGACGACGGCATCCTGCGGAACGAGATGCACCGACCCAAACGGCAATCGTTGCGGCCCTCGCCAAGGCGTTGCTGCCAGCCATTGTCCGTAGTCGTTCCTCTCATTGGGAAAGAAATGAACTGCTCGCAATCCTCCGTAGCAAAATGCGAGAATTGAACTGAAAGCAAAGACGAACTGAGTCTCGTCATTTCCCTTCAAATTGGCATTGTAGAGCAGAAACGGCACGCTGACGAAAACCAGCACGAACAGTGCTGCCTGCGGAAATGGCCAGATTCGTCTCATCCAACGGCCCATCATGATTCGTCCTCCGACAGGTATGCGGCGAGGTGATCGGTCGTCTCTGGGAAGACGAGCGTTTGCAGGGCGTCGGCAAGCGTGGCTCCGGGGCCAGCTTGTTGCACAAAATCTGTGATTGCTCCCTCTGCGAGAACTTCACCCTGATTGATCACCACGAGCCGGTCCGCCACTTCAGCGACAAGTTCTGGCACGGGTGTCGTGAGCACGACGGTCCGCTTCTGGTCGCGAGTGAATGATTGGAGCAGTTGCTTGAGGGCCATGATGCCCGCTGGGTCGAGACCGCCGCTGAACGGTTCATCGAGCAGCAGGATGGGGCACTCCGTGATGAGAGCCGAGCAGAGGGAGATCTTCTTCTGTTGGCCTGCGGAGTACGTGCGGATGGGTGAATCTGCAATCTCCGTGAGGTTGAACAGTTTCACCAGCCGTTCCGCATGGCCGAGGAGCCGATTGATCTCGATTTCGTACAACTGACCGACAGCTGCGAGGAACTCTCGGCCCGTGTACTCCTTGGGCAGCCAGCAGCGGTCCGGCAGGTACACGCACTGTTTGCGGATGGCGATCTCATCCTCAGCGGTCGATCGCCGCACGAGGCCGTTGATTTCGACGTACCCCTTCTGTGGCGAGAGCGTGCCTGCCATCACGCTCAGCAGCGTCGTCTTTCCCATCCCGTTCGGGCCGATGATGACCGTCGTCGAGCCCTCCGGGAATTCAAGATTGATCCCTTTGAGGACCGGCTTGACGCTGTAGTGCTGGGTCACGTCAACCACGCGAATCATGGTGGCTCCTGTCGAAAGGTCTATTCAACAGGGACAACGCACGCAGCCCACCGAGGGATCACCAGAATCGGCCAATCCGTCAGTGGTTTCAGAGTTGTGACACCCGAGTCGTGCTGCGAGAATATGCGTCCATGAGACTACGGATCTCGGGGACGACTCAATTCAAAGTCGTTCAGTCGAGTCCGCGCACAGTAAATCGATTCAAGGGAATTCTGTGACCGCCACTGCTGAATATGTTTTTCAAACCGGGATCTCACCTGCGTCTCGCGAGACTTATGCGGTCGACGAGACGTTGACGCATTGTCCGGTCAGTCATGATCTGCTTGATGTGCAGTATGAGTGGGACAAGCTGCCGGTCCCTTCGTCGCTGCGGGAGTTCGAGAGGCGCTGGTCGAGTCGCAGAAACCCTTTGGACTTCAGTGGGGTCTGGCGGTTTCGGGAGTTGCTGCCGTTCGCGCCGCCGGAACAGATTGTCACCATCGGCGAAGGGCAGACGATTCTTCAGCAGTCGGATTACGTCGGCAAGTACGTCGGTTTGAATGACGGTTGCCTGCATCTGCAGTATGAAGGACTCAACCCATCCGGCAGCTTCAAAGACAACGGCATGACGGCTGCCTCGACGCATGCCCGCATGGTGGGCGCCAAGCTCTCTGCGTGTGCTTCCACGGGGAACACGTCCGCGTCGCTGGCGATCTATGCAGGCGTGACGCAGTTGTTTCGATGCCTTGTGTTCGTCGGCAGCGGCAAGATCGCCTATGGCAAACTCTCGCAGGCCCTCGACTATGGCGCGAAGACACTCCAGATTGAAGGAGACTTCGACGACGCGCTGATGCAGGTGCGAGCAGTCTGCGACGAAGCGGGCATCTACCTTTGCAACAGCGTCAACCCGTTCCGGCTCGAAGGGCAGAAGACGATCATGTATCGCGTGCTCGAAGGGCTCGGCTGGGAAGTGCCCGACTGGATCGTCGTCCCCGGCGGCAACCTCGGCAACTCGTCCGCGTTCGGCAAAGCGTTCATCGAGCTCATGCAACTCGGCCTCATTGACCGCATCCCGCGTCTGGCGGTCATCAACGCAGCGGGGGCGAACACTCTGTACGAACTCTACGAACAGCAGGGACTGCGATGGAACGACGGACGCCCCGACCAGGCACTCATCGATGCGTTCTATGCGGACATGGATGCGAAGAACCGGCGGGCCAACACGCTCGCCAGTGCGATCGAGATCAACCGGCCGGTCAACCTCACAAAATGTTTACGGGCACTGGACGCCTGTGACGGTGTCGTGCGCGAGGTGACGGACGAGGAAATACTGCACGGCAAGGCACAGGTCGGGGCAGGGGGGTTCGGCTGCGAACCGGCCAGCGGCGCGAGCGTCGCCGGTGCCAGACTGTTACGTCAGCAGGGAGTCATCGCCCCCAGCGACCGCGTGGTCTGCATCCTCACGGGACATCAGCTGAAGGACCCGACAGCCACAGTGAACTATCACACAGCCGACCTAGACGGAAGTGCCGATTCTGCCGTCAGTTCAGCCAATCCTCCGATCGTGGTCCCCAATGATTTCGATCGTATCATGGAGATCATTCGACAGTTTGAGTAACATGCGGGAGCAAGAGGCTACTGGTTTTTATCAAGCTGAGGCAGGAGAAGATGCTCAGTCCATTCGAAGAGTTGGAGTACCTGTCCGACTATCTTCCGGAGGAAGGCGAGTCGGTACTGGTCAGTCGTCAATCTGGCGAGTTGGTTTGTGAGCCGTTCCAACCGGACGCGCTCCGCGAGGGCATTGTCGACCCAAGGCTGTATGGCCTGCTGGTACACGCCAACGAGCGGCTCAATGCACTGGGAGCCATGCCCATCTGGGTAACGTCGATCAGCTTCTTCTGGACATGCGTGGGTTTGGCGAACGCGGGTCAACTCCAGTGGAGCACCTGGTACCTCGTCCCCGGGTTGGCGCTGTTGCTGTTGCCCGCGTGCATCAGCTGGATTCGTCTCAGACAGCACCGCCTGTTCAAGACGGAAATCCGACCGCTGCTCGAAGGAGTCCTGCGCGTGCGGCGTCTCGATCCGCACGCATTCCTCGCAGCAGTCCGTCAGCACGAGGAACTCCGCACGCTGATGGACGAACTCGTCCGCCGCAACCTGCCGATCCGCACCCAGTCACACCCCGAAATGCTGCCATAGTAGTCGTCACGCTCCGCGTGACGTCAGGAATCTGTAGTGGGTCAGATTGATCTTGGGTGGCATGGTGTCACGGCGATAGCCGGGTCGCCATGTTCGAGAAACGCACGAAAAACATGCTCACCCGCCTACCGGCGTGAGAGCATGCCACCCACAACATGAGTTTCCCTCTCTAAGCTGACCCACCACCCAGTAATCTGTTTTAGCGCTCAACGAGCGAATGACACCTCTACGCGCTCCTGACATCACGCAGAGCGTGATGACTACTTTCCGACTGCCGGACCATGCTACGATCTCGGTGTCCCACCCTCACCGGAGATCGTCGCCATGCATCACCCCACACGTCGTGAGTTTCTGCAATCGTCCGCTGCTCTGGCTGCATCCGGAGCCATGCTTGGTTCACTCTCAGCCACAACGCAGGCAGTTGAGGCCAACCGAACGCGGGCCAACAAGGGCCGCATCTACAAGGCGAACAAGGGGGGCGGAATTGGTGCTGACCATGCAGCCATGGTCGCCAAGCTGGAGCAGTACAAACAACTCGGATTCGACGGCATCGAGGGAGGCAGCCCGGAGATCAAGGACGTCCCGGCCTTGCGCCGGGCAGTGGAAGAAACAGGCGTGCCGGTGCACGGAGTGGTGGACGGCGTCCACTGGAATGAGCGTCTCTCATCCCCCGATCCCAAGGTTCGTGACATCGGCCGCGAAGCCCTCGAACAGGCGATCCGGGACTCACACGCGATCGGTGGCTCGACGGTGCTGCTCGTCCCCGGCAAAGTCACCGGTCCGGACGAAACTCACGATGACGTCTGGCAGCGGTCCATCGTCGAGATCCGCAAGGTGCTGCCGCTCTCATCCCGGCTGGGGATTCGGGTCCTTATCGAGAATGTCTGGAACGGCTTCTGCGAAAACCCGGACGAGATGCGTGACTACATCGACGAGATCGACTCCCCCTGGGTCGGCGTGTACTTCGACATCGGCAACGTCCGCAAGTTCGGTCCCAGCGAAGACTGGATCCGCACTCTCGGCACCCGCATCGTCAAGCTGGACGTCAAGGACTGGGGCCAGAAAAACAGCTTCTGCCGCCTCGGCGAAGGAGACGTCAACTGGCCCGAAGTCCGAGCGGCCCTCGCAGAGATCCAATTCACCGGCTGGGCCACCCGAGAAGGGGGCGACAACAGCCTTGGAGACACCGTTCAACTGATGAACGAGTTGTTGGACCTGTAAACAACAGGGTCCGCTGCTTCGCTATTCCGATGCGCGTTAGGCTGAAACATCCTATTACGTAGGAAGACGCTTCATATGGAAGAAACTGACTGTTATCACGACACTTACGGTCATCAGATCGTCGCGCGTTAGGTTGACAAACCTGCAGTCTACAAGTGATACAATG
>JAGQQG010000091.1 GCA_020426325.1 Planctomycetaceae bacterium
GAACGCTTCGCTCGTGGCACGGATGATGTCGTCGATCGTGTTGGCCCGAATCTGTGCCGCCTGCGCAGCGTCCTGATTTCCAACGTCGTCATACGGTCCGCAGACAAGATACGTCGTCGCGACCGCGACCTCCGGATCGTTCGCACCGATCACATCCCCCGCCAGTTGTTCACGAGTGAACTGATTGAACGGCTTGTCGTCGTTGAAGGACTTGATGACATAATCGCGGAAGGGCCACGCATTGTTGATGATCTCATTCCGCTCAAAGCCGCGGCTCTCGCCAAAGCGAATGACGTCCAGCCAGTGCCGTCCCCAACGCTCGCCATAATGAGGTGACTCCAGTAGCCGGTCGATCAACCGCTCCCACGCATCGGGTGAGTCATCCGCCTCGAACGCAGCGATCTCCTCCGGTGTCGGCGGCAGGCCCAGCAGATCATACGTCGCCCGGCGAATGAGCGTGCGGCGATCAGCCATCGGCGACGGGGTGAGCCCTTTCTCTGTCATACCTGCAAACACGAAGCGATCCAGCGGATGCCTCAGCCAGTCCGCTGGTGCATCTCCGGCTGCGGGTGGCGCGTTGTCCGCAATCGGCTGGAACGACCACCACGATTTGTCAGCGAGTGAGGGCTCCCGCAGCACGATCTCTTCCGGCCACTCGGCCCCAGCCGCGATCCACGTCCGCAGCAACTCCCGCTGCTCGTCCGAGAGCGGTTCGCCATCCTTCGGCATCGCTGGCGGTTCATTCTCGGACGGCGGCGTCACCAACTCCAGGAGGTAACTCGCATCCGGCTCGCCCGCGCTGAGGTAGCCGTTCTCACGGGCATGGTCGATCGTCGCCAGCGAGAAGTCTCCCTTCGCATTGCCCGGATTGTGACATCGCAGACAGTGCTGCTCGAAGATCGGCGCGATGTCGTTTGCAAAGTCGACATCAGCATCCGCACTGGTCGATGGGAGTAAGAGTGTCAGAGTCGCGACGAACCAATGTTTCATCGAGAGAGATTCCTCAGCGGTGTTTGTTAAGACCTCCAGCGTAACTCACCAGCGATCCGCTTGCATCCGCCCGATCCGTTTCATCCGCTTTTCCCCACCTGTCATGACACTTACGTTGACCGGTGATCAATCGCTACTGGGAAGAAGTGGAAAAGCGGATCGGGCGGATGCGGCTGATTGAAACTGATCAAGTCCAGCCGGGAATTGCGCGAACCCAATCGACGTGCGGTGCGTCTGAATGAGCGGTCCACCCTGGGTCGGTAGCTGAGATGGCATAGCGGCGGTCTGAAGAACCGCAGACGAGGATTCGAGCGCCTCCTGACCCGCTTCGAGTAGGGAACAGTGAAGAGGGTTTATGGGGTGAGTGACCAGCGTTTGAAGGTAGCGTTGGCTTCCTTTGGGGAGAACTCTTCGGGTTTGTAGCCGTATGCCCAATCGAGAAGATCCTCATTCTCGGGTTCTTTGGGGTGCTGAAGGGCATGTAGTAGGCGATCGAGACCCCAGATGCCGCCGCAGTCTTCGGGGGGACAGGCCCTCTCCCCCTCCAGGCAGACCGGGAACATTGAGCCATTCTCAAGCTCTTCGATCTTCTCAACCAGAATGGCGTGCTCCCAACTGTCACCGAAGTCATAGACGTACGTGAACTCAAACGGCTTGCGTTGACGCGGTTTCCGTGGCGGGATGACGTCGCTCAGCAGTGCTTCGTCGGTCAACAATGCCCCGTCGTCATCCCAGAAGAAGGGCCTGTCATCCGGGGGAGCCGGCAGATATCGGTCCTTCCCCACGACGAACTCATGCAGGTGATAGTTCTCCCATCCCATCGCGACCTGAATCACTTCATGCAATTCGTCGAGGAGACAGTCCGGCACCTGCACGCGTCGCCAGATTTCGGGTTCGCTGTACTTCAAGACGATCTTCAGGGTATAGAACGTCCCGCTGCCGGTTGCAGCACTAGGCTTGAAGATGCGTTCCCGCCAGTCGCGAACCGGTGGAGGCTCGGCCGGATCGGGAATCTTCCCGGCGACGCTGAGTTGCTGTTTGGCCTCCTCCGGGAGATGTTGGATGTCGACGATGATGCCGTCGGGCAATTCCATGATCCAGGACAAAGGGTGATCCTGCAGGCGATTCGGGATGCAGAACTCCAGATCGTACCGACGCAAGTCGAGCGTCTCGCGGATCGCCGTTCCCTTGTTATGCATCGTGGCTGCCGAAACACCACACCCTTTCGCGATTTCATCCGACTTGATGTACGGCTTGGAACTCGGGTCCGTCAGGAAGTTTAACTGGCCCGCTTCGTAGACGATGCCGGCCGCCCAACTCGCGGGTTTCCCTCGCTCAATCCCGGTCGCAGGTTGACAGAAGCAGGTGAGCAATCTTCGACACACATCTCGATAACCACTGTCGAGGTGCTGGTTGCAGAAGCGATCGACCACCACAGCGATTTCCCGAAACCGGGGCTGCAACGCCTCGGGGACCTCACACAAGTACTCGTTCAAGTCGTCGACCATGACCATGGGAACCTCCTGTGTTTGCAGAAGCGTGGGAAACCCTACCTGCGGATTCTTGCGATTTGTCACTGAAGTTGCAATCTGCGCATGACGTTCGACCCTATCCAATTGACGACTCCAATGCTGGACGGGTAATCCAGGATCTTCTCGCTATGATCACGAATCAGTGGCGTCTTGAGAGCAGGCCTGTAGCTGAGACTCAAGCGTCTGTTCACCACCAGGGAGGTTGCTCATGTTCACTCGTCTGCTGTCTGTTATCCCAGTCGTTGCTGTGATGTCCTGCTTCGTTCTCTCAGAGAGAGCAGTGCAGGCTGACCTCAGTGACCGGTTCAATCAATTGCTGGGTCAAGGCGACCTTTCTCATGCAGAATCCGAGTTTGAGGCTTTGGTCAAGCAGCACCCTGATGATCAGCAGGCAAGGCTGGCTCTCGGATTCACGCAGTTTGTTCAGGCAATCGAACGTCTCGCACAGGATCAATACCGCTATGGGTTGATGCAGCAGTACGCACGGCAAATCCCGATCGCAAGGCTACCTGTTCCGGCAAATCCTGAGCCTCAGCAGATCTCCTATGATGACGTCCGTCAAATGCTCGATCGCTTCGGCGTACAACTGAAGAAGGCGGAACAAACGCTCGCATCGGTGAACACACAGGATGTCAAACTCTCCTTATTCCTTGGGCGTGTTCAACTCGATGTTGACGGAAATGGCGAGGCTGCAGAGGCGGAATCACTCTGGAGAATGTTCGGCACGATCAACCAGGGCCTGCAGCAGGAGCAGGGTGAAGCATTCTCGATTGGCATGGACGGAGCAGACGTGCACTGGCTGCGCGGATACTGCCATGTCCTCATGGCGTTTTGCGACCTCGGTCTTGCCTATGACGGTCGAGAGTGGTTCGAAAGATGCGGACATCTGCTCTACCCCGACGTTAAAACTCCTTATGACTTTTTGAAGCCAAGCTCTTCCGCAGGCGGCATCGACCCTCAATTGATAGCTGACCTGATTGCGGCGATTCATCTGCTCAACTTTCCTTTAATCGACCAGGATCGCATGCGGTCGGCGCACTCGCATCTGCTGGGGATGGTCGAACAGAGCCGTCTCTCCTGGATGCGAGGGTTGGAAGAGACAGACGACGACCGCGAATGGATTCCGAATCCTCAACAGGAGGGAGTGCTTGGCTTGCGAGTTTCCCGAGAAGTGATAGACAGCTGGCATGAGGTGCTGGACGAGATCGAAGCGATCCTCAAAGGAGACAAGCTGATTCCGTTCTGGAGGATTTACGGCTTTGACCCGTTCCGTACTGCTGAAGTTCCGGAGCAGGGGACCGGGATCAACCTCATGCGAATCTTCCTTGATCCTAAAGACCTGGATGTGGTGCTGTTCCTCACCGGGACGGGTGCTGCCCCCTATTTGGAAGAAGGTCCCCTCTCGACCCCTGCTGCCTGGAACCGCATGATGCGAGTCTTCCAGGGAGAGTTCTTCGGGTTTGCGATTTGGTTCAACTGAACACAAGTCGTGTGGTCACTCGTTCGCTGCTCTTTGATTGAGTTTCGTTGATCCCCGACGATCTGTGGAGATTGCTGCGTTTCTTGAAATCTCCTCTTGCAGGCACAAAGAGTTCGAGTACACTCATGTATTCTATTAAACCAAATTTGGTTATATCGACATTTGGAGTGGGGTGACATGGCACGGCCGAAGGCACCGGAATTGACGGAGCGGGAACTGGAGATCATGCAGGTCTTCTGGGATGTGGGGGCGCAGACAGCACAGGAGGCACGGGACGAGTTGGACGAACGAGGCAGGAACCTCGCTTATACGACTGTCGCCACATTGATCCGCATCCTGACGGAGAAGGGATTTCTCCAGCAGACGAACGAGGAGCGGCCCTTCATCTACGAGCCGATCCGCAGCTTCGAGGAGGTGTCGCAGTCGCTGGTCAATCACCTGCTGTCACGCGTGTTCGGCGGTTCGCGGGAGAAGCTGCTGGTCAGCCTGTTCGGTAAGCAGCGACTGACGAAGAAAGAACGGGCCATGCTCGAGGAGATCCTCCGGGAGCAGAAACGATGAATCATTTTGGCATCTCCCTCATCTGGCTGGTCGGGCAGGTCACGCTGTTGTGTGTGGTGACCGCTGTGATCTATCTCTTCGCACGTCGGCGTCATCCGGGAGCAGGGGCCACGGCAGTGCTGTCAGGCCTGCTGCTGACAGTCGTGCTGTCGCTGGGCATGTTCAGTCCGTGGCCGCGTTGGTCGTTTGAGAGGGGCGATGACGCGAAAGCGGTGGACACGGTCGAAGCCCTCCCGTCGTTCGACGATGCGAACCTGCTGTCATCGGGAACACCGACAACGGACGTAGACTCCGACTTTGTGTCAAACAGGGGCGAAACGGCACACGCTCAGCCCGCGATGGAGTCCAGGGCAGCTGTCGCGTGGCGGACATTCTGGAACAGTCTGGGCGAAGAACTGGTCACACCGGCATCGCAAACGATCGACACGGGCATGCGTTGGACCGGCTGGCTGGCGATGGGGTTGCTCTTCGCAGTCCTGATCGGAGCCGTGAGGTTGATTTCGGGTTGGGTGACCGTTCGCGGATATCTCAGGCGAAGCAAACTCATCAGTGACCGTTCGTTGTCGGAGATGACTGACATTCTGCGAGCCGAGTTGGAGTGCTCGCGTGAGGTCGAACTGCGGGAATCAGCAGACGTCGTTTCACCGGCGACGTTTGGCTGGCGACGTCCCGTCATTCTGCTGCCACCTGACTGGCGAGACTGGTCGCAAAACGAGTGTCGAGCCGTGCTGGCTCATGAGTTGGCGCATGTCACCTCGGGCGATGCGGCCACTTGGTTGGCAGCTCAATTCGGACTGATGCTGCACTTCTATCATCCGCTGATGCACTGGCTGGCTCAGCGACTACGGCTGGAACAGGAACTGGCCGCCGACGCCCTCGCCGCTCGCAGCCTGGGGGACTCACAAATCTACCTGACCACGCTGGCCGAGTTAGCCGTCCGCCAACCAGACCGCCCCCTCGCCTGGCCAGCCCGCGCATTCCTCCCCACCCGAGGCACCCTTCTCCGGAGAATCGAAATGTTACGCGACACAAAGGCTCAACCGCTGCGTTCGTCAATCCTACGACGAGGGACCGTCCTCGCTCTGACCATGCTCGTTGGCCTGTTCGTGGCCGGACTCCGTCCACCCACATTGCGAGATGCGGTCGCCCAGGAAAGCGCGACGACAGAGACCATACAAGAGCGTCAGGGATTCAACCTCGAAAACGTCACGGCATCGACCGTTGTGCTGTTCGGACTTCGGCCTTCACAGATTGCTGAGCGGTCTGACATGAAGCAGGTCGTCGCAATAGTTGAGGAATCATTGGAATCGGAGAAAACGGGGCTATATATCGAGGACATTGACCAATATCTGGTGTTTGCATCGGATCCACCCAACTCTGGTCTCATTCCAGTGATGGAGATCCGGATGAAAGAGCCAACAGACTTCGGTCCATTCCTGAAAGAACTGGTCGGCGATGTGGAGTTGCTAGCGGTCGGCAATGAGTCCATTTTGGTCCTCGGCGATTCAGCAAGTCCCGCGCAATCTTTGGCCGCCTATCAGCCGGATGACCGGACTGTGTTATTCGGTGCGCAGCCTTCTATTGAGAATCTTGCGACTCGACAGAATCACCAAAGCGATCAACCGGCCTGGTCGGTACGATTTCAACCCTTCGCAGATGGCGAAGCATGTCTCCTGATCGATGTCGCACAATTCCGACCGCAGTTCCAACATGCTTTTCAACGCAATCCCAACCCCATGTTGGGCATGTTTGCTCCGCTGTGGGAGGAGGCAGACTTGGCGATTGGTGGGGCGCGGCTTGGTGATCGTTTGACCGCGACTCTGAATATCTGGGGGAAGGATACGGAGTCGGCTGACAAAATCGAACAGACGCTGCGAACGCTCATTCCCGTTGGACAGGGAATGCTGCAAGGGTACAAAGCCTCGCTCGAACGCATGCCGAATGATACGCAGGCTGTAGTGAAGCCAATCATTGATTTTGCGGGATCGGTTCTGTCCGATGTGCAAATCGAAAAGAGCGACGAGCAAGTGGACGTGACCTTCGAAGGGGACGGAGCGAGCCTCGCCATCGCTACGGTCGTGGCGTTACCGGCATTGCAGCAAGCCCGCGAAGCGGCAAGACGGACACAATCGCAGAACAATCTCAAGCAAATTGGCTTGGCATTTCATCTCTATCATGATGCCCACGGACACTTCCCGCCCCCCGTGTTGATTGGACCGGACGACAAGACTCCGTACAGCTGGCGTGTGGCCGTCCTGCCTTTCTTGGACCAGAAGGCACTCTATGAGCAGTATGATCGGACTCAGCCGTGGGACAGCGAGCACAATCAAAAAGTGCTCGAACAGATGCCGCCTCAGTTCAAGAGTCCCAACGATGATGCTGGTTCCACTAACGCGGCGTACTTCGTCTTGACAGGTCAGGACACAGCCGCAGGCGAAACAAACGGGGAAGGAACCAAGATTCCCGACATCACCGACGGCATGGCAAACACTTTGCTTGTCGTCGAATCAAAACTCGACATCCCTTGGACCAAGCCGGAAGACATTCCCTATTCACCGGATACAGCTCTGCCAAAGTTCGGTGGCTTCCACAAACCGGGATTTTTCGGGTTAAGGGCTGACGGATCGGTTACCTACTTCAGTGAGCACATCGATGAAAATCTCCTTCGTGCTTTGATCACGCGCAACGGTGGTGAGGACATTCAGGCGAATTGATTACATATCGGGTCGAACAGGTTGAGACAACCGGTGCGACCCGGTGGCGTCAAAGCTGGTCTTCCGGTCGTCTATGCGAACACCTGGTTCCCGAACTCCAGTATGGGAACCCGCATGCTCGCAGCTCTGCTTCGCGCGCAGGAAGTGACTTTTGCATCGCTCACCTGCGTGAAACAGAGTTTCTCAATGGCTCGTTCCCAAGCAGGGGCTTGGGAACGTCGGAAGAGGGGAGATGTCCTCGACGCGAATTCGAGTGAGTATCGACGTGATGTATCACTGGTGGCGGCGATGGATTCGTGCATAGATTCCGTGGGGCTCGGATGGTTCGCCGACCGTCCATTCGAGCGTGTCATCCCAATTCCGGCCACGGAAGTAACGGTCTGTGGAGCGCCCTTCGATGCGGTAGTCGTAGGGAGTCGATTCGGGGAGTGAGCCTTCGATAATTGCCCGAAATGCAATCGTCTTTCGCCCGTCTCGAATGAAATCGAGCGTGAATTCTTCATCCACCAGATAGGTGGCATCTTCCGGCAGGAGTCGGAGCAGGTCGTGAGCGAAGCGTGGTCCGTTAAAGCTGACATTGTTCCAGTTCTGCAAATATGCAGCCGTCACCCGAATACCTGAACCCATCAACATCGAAACCACCAGACAGACGGCCAGTGTGTATGCCATCACTCTTCCAAACCGGAACTTCGTCGAGATCCAGGACAGCATGTGGTCGATCGCGTAGCCGACGCCGATGAATGCCAGTGCCGACGGATAGCTGAAGTATCCGAATACCGGATGATGTGCGCCGACCAGGATGCAGAGCAGGAATGCACCGGAGATTGAAAGCCAACCCACGGTTTTCAGCAAGGCATTGTGCTCGCGTTGACCATGCCAAATGCAGAAAACCGGTCCGAGCAAAGCCAGGCAGAACTGCCATGGATTGATGTGTGGCCAGAGAAATCCAACGTGAAACGCGATGGACTGCCAGGGCCAGAGAGAGCGCACAAAAATCGATCCCCCACGACTATGCAGGAACTGATTTTGAAACTGAATGGCAAAGACGTCAGGGAGAAAGAGGATGAGCGGAAGCCATAAGCACGCTACAAAGATGGCCACAACAGCGAGTGTTGCTGGAACAAACAGGCGTTGCCATCCTCTTTCCGTCAGTGCTGTCCATCCTGCCATCTGTACGGCATAGACGAGAGCAAAGGGATGGGTCAATCCTCCGAATCCGATCAGTGCGCCTGCAGTGATCAACCATTTTCTGTGACGCGTGCGAATCCAGGCCTCGGTCGCAAGGATGGTAAGCAAGCCGAAGGCTGAGCACAGAGTGTCCGGTCGGGCTTGCGTCGCGTTGAAGTAAAACCAGCGGGACATCATGAACAATCCAGCGCCCCAGAGCGCTGCGGGAACTGTCATGTCGCACAACACCGCTAATCGCGCCATGCTGAACAGGATCACAATCCCCGCGATGGCTGAGATCAGTCTCGCAGTGCCATAGATGTCCGGGAGTATCGAATAAAAGAGAGCCTGAACATAAAAGTACAGGGGCGGTTCAAGGTATGCTGCTTCATCCGATCGATAGTACGGGGAATCCAAGTTGCGAGATGGCAGATGCGGCAGTCGTGGTATCCCGTTTTCCAGAATTGTCAGTCCAGGGATGGCATAGCAGTCCTCGTCCTGCAGGCCAGCAAAACGTAACATTGTCGGCCCACGCCATCCGAGGAAAGCACAGCCAATCAAGGCGATCCCGACGATGAGGGATCGCGAGCGGCGAAACGCCTGTTGATCCAGATTCCCTTGAGTGACACTGTTTTGAAGTGCTCGGTCTCCAGGACACGCCATGTTGTTATTCCTGAGATGCAAGTGACAGAACTCTGGGAAGACCTCTTTCGATTCCCTGATTGATCGTCGGATGATTCCTTCCAGACTTGCGTGCGTAACGCATGTTGTATCGCGGTGCTCAAGGATTGCGTAATAATGCAGGCACATCCATTGTCATAGTCCCGCTTCGCTTTCGATGCGGTACAGGAAGCTCTCGGTTCGCAGGATCAGGGCGTTGCCGTCGATCGCGGGGCTGGCGAGGAGGGGCTGCGGGTCGAGGGTGTTGGTGGAGATGATGTCTGGGGTGCGACCGGGGCGGATGATCGTGGTCTGGGCCTCTTCGTTGAAGAAGTAGATGCGATCCGGCGCGTCGATCGGAGAGGCGGAGTACTTGCCGGGCAGGCGTTCTTTCCAGACGAGCTTGCCTGTCGTGGCTTCCAGGCAGGTAGCGATGCCGTCACGGTTGATGAGATACAGCAGGTTGTCCACGAGTAGCGGCGAAGCGCGTTGCGGCATCCCCTTGTATTCCTTCCAGACAACGTGCGTGTCGGCGACGTCGCCGTTGCCGTCGGGGCGGATGGCCCAGAGTTCGGGCTGGTCGCGGTCGATGATGGCGAACAGCAGACCATGTCCGTAGACCGGTCGAGGGGCGACTGACCACCCGCGATGCTGCATGCGCCAGAGTTCCCGGCCCGACAGGTCATACGCGTACAATGCCCGTCCGCCCGGACTGATGATTTGCACGTCCTCACCACGCGGGATGACCACTGGCATGCAGAACGCTTTGCGGTGATGCAGCGGGATATCCGCAAAGTCAATCGAGCGGGGCGTCTTCCAGACCGTCTCGCCCGTTTCCCTGTTCAGGGCGATGATGTATTGCACGTCACGGCCATCGACGTGCACCACGACGTTGCCATCAATCAGCGTGGGCGAACTGGCCGGGCCGGCGCCTGCTTCGTGATCACAGTTGAGATCGCGGCGGGTCCAGAGGATTTCGCCGGTCGTCGTGTCGATACAGGCCGTGCCATAGGTGCCGAAGTGCACGAACACGCGGCCCTCTTCAATCACCGGCGTTGGCGTGGCGTAGGTGTTCTCCTCCGTGATCCGCATCGGCTCGTCGACATCGAAGAGGTGCAGGTCATGCACGATTTCGCCGGTGTCCTTGTTCACGCAGACGGCGAACAGCCGGTGTCCGTCCTCTGTCGCTGTGGTCAGCCAGATCTGATCGCCCCAGATCACGGGCGATGACCAACCCCGGTCATGGATGGCCGTCTTCCATACGACGTTTCGCGACTCGTCCCATTCCAGCGGCAGATCGGTTGATGTTGTCTGCCCGTCCCCCTTCGGCCCACGGAACTGCCACCACGGCTCCTCGGCTGCCAGGAAGTCACCACACAGAAGAATGAGCAGCAAACAGAAAAGCAGCGAAGCTCGACTGACTGAAGATTCTGTGAGAGTTCCGAAATTATGCTTCATCACGCACAGTCTTGAATGAGTTTTGCATTTGATACACGTCCTCTGATCGAGGAATCGATCATTGTAATTTGATCGGGAAGCGAACGCATGCAGAACGTTGAAGCTGTGCGAATGAGTGCCTTACTAAAAACGAAAGGCGACCCGGCAATCGACCGGGTCGCCGTGTTGCACATGGATCAAACTGATCCATCACCTGATGTTGATTGAAATGCCTCAGGGCATCCGGTCCGCAGTTTGGGCCTCGGAATCATTCAGAGGGTCGCGGTCGTGTGGCCTCCAGGTTGAGCCAGTGAGCCAGTTGTTTCCGTTGAGGCGGTCGACTTCCTGAGCCCAGTTGTCCGGCCGGAAGTTGACGCTGGCATTCCCCGCTGCATGCTGATTCCAGACGATCATGGCCATGAACAGACCGGAATCTCCGTTCAGGCTTTGCTGATTGACGAGCATTCGTCGCCACGTCCCCGGCTGTCGTTCTTCCGAACGTCCCCAGCCATTGAGCGGATCTGCGGTGTACACCCAGAAGTCTGCGGACGCGGGAGAGACGTCGCCGCGATATCCGATCACGGTGTTGAAGTGGCCTCCGGAGTCCACGCCACACACGACCGAAATGTTGTGGTCGATGAATCCTTTGATCACTCGACGAGCGGCCACGACCTCGGCGTCGTTGTTTCCGTTCAGATAGAGCGGCCGTGCATCACGCCAGGGACCGTTGCGATCACCGGAGAAGATGTAGTTCATGATTCCCGGCAATCCGGTGTAGTAACTGGAACTTCCTCCGCACCCCACAGCGGGCCCGTTCCAAAGCCAGGCTGGAATCATCGCGGTCGAGAGGTAATCCATGTCATTCCCGGATTCCAGGAAACTGACGGGTTGCGAAGAATCAGCCGTGTTGAGCACACCGGCAGTCGTCATAAACTGATTGTTCCCGGCGTTCCAACTGGTCATGTCCAAACCCATTCGATGACGCCGATATCCGAGCCACATCAAGTGTTCCATCGATCCGCGGTAGCCTACGTTGACGGTCTCGTCCCCTTCGTTGTCGACATCGCGTTTCACCGGATAAGCACGATGGCCGCTTGGTTTTCGGCGGGGCTCACCCGGTCTGAATGGCAGACGACTCTCAGCATGGGCAATCCCGAGTTGCTTCAGTGTCATGGCCAGCGAAGCAGGGCCGCAACTCGATGGATATTGCTTGTGAACCGTCTGGACGTATTGGCCATCGTCAAACTTGAGGATGTGCGCACCGAGGCGAACATCGTTATCAAGATCACGCGGATTGCTGGTCGTGTCCCACGGAGCGCCGTTGTGATTTTTCGTGGTCCATTCACTGACCGGCAACACGCGCATCACCGTGGCCCGGACCGGTGCGATTTCTTCCAGGGTGTGCGAACTCTGCGATGTCGCGCGCGGTTGAGCGCGCTGTTGGACAGGTTGCTTGATGATTTTTGCTTTCTGCGGTGGAGCCTTTGCCTGGCCGAATAAGTTGGTTTGGTCAACGTATGCAAACACGACAAGCACCGCGCTGCACAGGATGAGAGTTCTTGACAGGAGCTTCATGACTGTGTCTCCGCATTCGAGTAGGTGGACTGGCCCGCTCATGTCGACTTCAGACGCAAGTGCCGTGCCGTTTGCCCGAAAGGTCGATGGATTCCAGAGCCATCTGACAGGGCAAGTTGTGCCATGCGTGCATGACTCGAAGCGTCGAACGATCAAGACGGAGAGAACGCGTTGTGAGAAATGCAACGGAGGGGCAGCGATGCGTCCGGCTTCATCGTGCGTCTCGTGAATCGAGGACTTGACTCACCATCCGCTCGGCAGGCCCCAGACGCCGGGGGTGATGAGTTCTGCGGAGTTGCCCGCGGGATCACGGAAGTAGATCGAATGTCCTCCGTGCGGCCAGTCAACTTCCTGTTCGATAGCGACCCCTGCAGCGATCAATCGCTCGCGCCACTCGTCCACGGAGTCTCGTTCGATCCCGAGGGCGAAGTGTCCCGCACCGGTCATGCCATGTGAGGGCAACTCATGACTCACTTTCGTCGCTTCCGGGAGGAACGCCAGCAACATGCTGTTCTCCCCAACCTGAAAGAATACGTGCCGGCCGTCTTCCCTCAGGAGAACTCTCAACCCGAGGACACGCCCGTAGAAGTCTTCAGCTGCATCCAGGTCATCAACGTAGATGCCGGTTTCGATGACACGCAGGATTTTCGCTGACATGGCAAGGCTCTCGTATGAAGTCTGCGGTTTCCTGTTGTCGACCCGAGTGGGGTGTTCAAAGTTCTCTCATTTGGAATCAGCGGAGCGGAAGTTTTTTTCGAGCCACTCCGCTGATGAGTTGGCTTCCAACTCCGAACAGAGGTTTTGCTCGATTCGCTGCTGAGCTTTCGCAATCTGTCGAGAGACCAGTGGGCTTTCGATGGTCTCGTCATCCTTCATCCCGAGTTGTTCCAGAATCTGGTGAACCCATTCACCCGCAAAGGTCTTCATCAACGGGTCCTCCAGAGACAGGTGATAGGCCAGCCGCGAACGGCATGGAAGAGCGTCCGTCAGTTGTTCGAGTTGCTGATCGTGAGCGCGCAGGGGATGGCGTTCTCCGACGATGATGTCGATGACGGGAGATTCGACCAACGTCAACTGGCGTCCAAGATCAACGGAGAGATCGCTTGCCATCACCGCCATGACGGGGATGTCCCCCGCCTGCTGTTCCGCGATCTCTTGCAGCTTGGTCAAGACGGTCGGAAACTGTGCGACCAGCAGCACGGCGACCGAGCCCGAGTCGGCCCGCTCAACGACCTCGCTGGCAATCCCGTTCCACTTGGCTTCCTCGGTCAACCAGATGCGATCCGGAAGCAACTCCACTTTGGTTGGCGTCCCGGAGCCAAACAATCTGCTGAACAGGCCCATGATCTCTTTCTCAATTTGAGCAATGAGTGGCGCGAAGAACCACAGGAGCATAGCTTGCAGAGGAGAAATGCCGAAGGGCAGGCCAACGGATGTGGCCCCTGAATATCCCGATGTTCCAAGGGACATCGATCGGATGGACCGGTATGATTGAGGCTTCTCCAATAGCGCATCATCAGGGGGCGGCATGTTTCGAGCGATCATCTCTGCGTGTACATTCAGCGTCCTTTCCCTCAGCCTTGTGTTGGCGTGCGACACGGGTGACGCGGCTGAGCCAGCCATCCCGGTCGTGCCGATCAGCACGGCTGCTTTGCCGCCGGAGTGGGCCATCTGGGAACGGCATGTCCTGGAACAGTTGCATCCCGCCTTGCTGACGTTTGTTGACAAGTACACACGTGAGGACGGCACGCTCATCTGGCGGGATGAGTGGCCGGGGTTCGACGGGTCCGATGACGGTTACGAGAGCTTCTATAACTTTCCGCTGTACTATGCCCTTGGCGGTCCGCAGTCGATTGATCCACTCGCCCGCAAGTTGTGGGACGGCGTGACACGGCAGTTCACCGGCTACGGACAGGTGTACGACGAGTTCGATGCCCACTACGACTGGATGCATCACGGCGAATCGTACACCAACTTCTACATGTTCGGCCTGATGGACCCCAACGACAGCACGTTTCGCGAACGGGCGGTCAGGTTTGCCGCACTCTACACCGGTGAGAATCCGGATGCTCCCAACTTCGATCCGGCGAAATGGCTCATCCGCTCGCCGATCACCGGCAGCCGCGGGCCGCACTTCGTCAACACGGCTGAGGACTGGGTGACCCACCGTCCGATTCTCGCTCACTATCCGCTTCCGTTTGATGACATTCCGCATGTCAATTCGAGTGCTGCCTGGAACGATGACGAACTGTTCCCGCACATTCTGGACGCGATCAACGAACGGATGATGCGCGGCGACGTGCCCCTCAACCTCACGAGCACCAGCCTGATGCTCAATGCGTACCTGACGACGGGTGACGACAAATACAAACAGTGGATCGAGGACTATGTGCAGGCGTGGATGGACCGTGTCGCTGACAACGACGGTATCCTGCCGGACAATGTCGGCCTCTCCGGCAAAGTGGGCGAGCACATGGACGGCAAGTGGTGGGGCGGATATTACGGCTGGCGCTGGCCGCACGGGCTGTTCAATCAACTCGAATCCACCATCATCGGCGCGTCGAATGCGTACGTTGTGAGCGGCGATGCCCGTTACCTCGGTCTACCCCGTTCCGTGATCGACCTCGTCGCCAAAGAGGGCAAGACCGTCGACGGAATCCTGCACGTGCCCCATCGTCACGGTGACGACGGCTGGTACGACTACCGCCCGATCAACTCCAAGTACCTCGTCCATCTCTGGTACCTCTCACGAGCAGACGAGGATTGGCAACGGATCGAACGACTTGCTGCCCCCTCAGCCTGGGATGAACTCTCCTACTCCAAGGGAAAGGGGGATTCCGAGAACCCGGAGCAGTGGCTCGCCTTTGTGCGGGGCAGGAATGACGAGTATCCCGTGCAGGTGCTGCAGGCCTGTTTTGGCGAGACAATGAAACGACTCGATGACATCGCGAAGGATCAGACAACGCCTGATCAGCAGGACGTCCATCACTGGCAGAACCTGAACCCCGTGGTGCTCGAGGGACTGGTCCAGCTGATGCTCGGCGGGCCGAATCACATTTATCACGGCGGCATGCTGTCCACGAGCGTGCGCTACTTCGACCCGGCTGGACGTCGCTCCGGATTGCCACCCGACGTCGCTGCTCTTGTGGACCGGCTCACGCCCAGCGGAGTCCGAATCTGGCTCGTCAACCTGCACGCCTCCGAGCCACGCGAGGTGATCCTGCAGGCAGGCATGTTCGGCGAACACAACTTCACCCGCGTCCGAAAGATCGATCACTACCCCTATCAGTTCAACACAATCAACGGCAAAACATTTCGCGTCTCGCTGGTCCCCGGAGCCGTCGGACAACTCGAAGTCGGCCTCGACCGATTCGTGAACCAGCCGAGCTATGCCTTTCCAGAGATGGATGAGTAGGCGGCTCGACCGGGGAGGGATCTTGTGCGGTCCATGAGCGGCCACATCTAAGCTTCGAGGATCTCGCCCCACCCATCATGAGCTGCATCATCTGTGAGACTATGATTCATGTTGTTGAGTCATCTGACGGGTCATGAAACACTCCGATGAAGTCTCGGTACATGAAGCGTCGATTTCGTACGTTTCCGGTGAACTCGTGGAGAATGCCGTGTTCTTCCAGTCGTGCGACGAGATCGTTTGCCGCAGGATAGGTTGTTCCGATCAGCTTCTGGATTTCGTTGACCGACACGATGGGATGTTCAAACAGATACTCCAGGACACGATGCCCGTTCCCGGCAGCACGACCACACACATCTGTGATGACCTTGCGATGTTCCTCACGAAGAACGAGCACTTGGCGGACTGATTGGGTGGCCTGCTGGCTCACTTCCGCGACGCCTTGCAGGAAGAATGTCAGCCATTTCTCCCAAGTGCCGTGGTCACGAACTGACTGCAGGAGGTCGTAATACTCCTGACGATGTTTCTTGAAGTAGTACGAGAGATACAAAACTGGCTTGAGGAGGACTTCGCGATCGCAGAGCATGAAGGTAATCAGGAGACGTCCAACACGCCCGTTTCCGTCGAGAAACGGGTGAATCGTCTCGAATTGTGCATGAGCCAACCCGATTCTGATCAGCAGAGGAAGGTCGGAGTCTGCGTGAACGAAGGTTTCCCACTCTCCGAGCACCTTTACAACGTCGTGTGGTGGGGGAGGAATGAACGTCGCCTCGGTGAGTGTGCACCCGAACGGACCAATCCAGTTTTGGCTCGTTCGCAAGTCGCCGGGGGTCAGATGTGAGCCACGCACTCCATCCAGAAGTTTTTCGTGAATTTCTCGGATCAAGCGAATTGAGACCGGGAGCGACTCAAGCCTCTGAAGACCATGATTCATGGCGTTGACGTAGTTCACCACTTCGTCAACGTCTCGTGGGCGGTCGGGAGAAAAAATCTTTGCCTCGGCTGCAAGAACATCCTGCAACGAACTCTGCGTTCCCTCGATTTGACTCGAAAGAACAGCTTCCTTGCGCACGTACATGTAGATGAACAAGTCAGCGTTGGGCAATGTCTGGATCGAACCATCGAGACGGCCCAAGCAACGATCCGCCGTTGAAAGCACCGCCTGAAGCTTCGCATCGATTTCGATCGGAGGGTTGGGGGGAAGTGGGGCTGGATGGAACGCCTTGTAGCCGGTTGGCTGAGCGATGTACCTTCCGGCTCGATGAGGATTTTGGGACGTCACTGGAAAGACTCCATGGTATTGGTTCTCTTCACATGGTGTTTAACCCGGCCCTTGGTAAAGGCACACTTTAGCATGCGGTGGTTTGTTGGTCCATATTCAAGGCAAGTCCACATTCGGGAGACAGAGGTCAGTCTTGTGCCGTCTCGCATGGATCATTTGGTACATTTTCTGTTGGTTAGTCGAATTGGGCCGTTCTTTGAGGAGTTGAGGTGTGGTGGCTTTGCTTCGGGGGATCGCTCTGTTGATCGTGCTCTTGCCCTCGGTTCTTCTCGCGGAAGTGCCGTTGGAGTTACGCGAGTGGCTGGGAAAACAGGAGTGGGTGCGGGATACGGAGGGGCCGATTCTCTCGTTGGGCAACGAGGGTGAGTTTGATGAGACCCACATGTTTGCGCCAGCGGTGGCCAACACCGAAGACGGGTTTCAGTTGTGGTACTGCGGGTCGCAAGGCAAAGTGGCCGAGCGGGTGTTTTCGATGGGGTTGGCGACGAGTTCCGATGGCCGGGTGTTTACGAAGGACACGGACAATCCGGTGTTTGACTTCGGCGACGGCAAGCACTCCGTCCTGACGCCCACGTTGCTGCGGAATCCGGATGGGACGACCCTGCGCAAGGAGGGGAAGCTGCGGATGTGGTTCAGTTCCACCTGGTTCGAGGGGGAGACTGGGCTGCACACGCTTCACGAGACGGCGAGTGTAGATGGCGTGAACTGGTCAGCACCGTCCGAGCCGCAGTTGGAAAACCTGTATGCCCCCAGCGTGCTCAAGGTCGGCGACGACTACCGGATGTGGTATACGGACGTAAGTGCTGAGCCTTGGAAGTTCCGACATGCGTCAAGCCATGACGGCAGGCACTGGAAAGTGACCGATGAACCGGTGATGATCATCGATCAGGCGTGGGAGAAGTCGCGGCTGTTCTACCCCACGGTACTGAAGATCGATGATGCGTATCTGATGTGGTACGGCAGCTATTGGACTGGCCGGGAGAACACGACCGCACTGGGGTTTGCAGTCAGTCAGGATGGGCTGACGTGGCACAAGCATCCGGCCAACCCGGTGCTCCGGCCGGACCCTGAACGTCCCTGGGAGTCACACTACGTCACGAGCCAATCCGTCATGCGACTGGATGATGGCAGCTTTCGCATGTGGTATGCCAGCCGCAAACAGCCGCCGTTTGTGAACAAGTATTTCGCGATCAACACCGCGGTATGGGTTCCCAAGTGAGACTCAGTCAACCGGTGGAATGTGGGACCGTTGCGGCCCAGGGAACGAATTTGGTCCAATAGAGTCGGCGGTGGCCGCTGATCATTCCTGACACAGAGGACTTGCTATGAAAACCTGGATCATTGCGTTGACGTTCGTCGCGTCGCTGGCAGTTGCCGCTGACGCAGAGGCCCACTGGTGGCCTCGACACTACGGGGCGTACTATGGATACACGACGTATTACGTCCCGGCACCGGTGGTTTACGTACCGCCACCTGTCGTTGCGTATCGCCCGGTGGTCGTTGCTCCGGTGTACGTGGCTCCGCCAGTCGTGGCGTATCAGCCGTATGCTTACCCGGCCTATCCGGTCGCATACTCGACATACTACCGCTATGGGTGGTGACCTATGCGGATTCGTATTCGGCAAGGTAGCCCACGAATTCGCGTCGATGCTGTTCCTCGTCACCCAGCGCCTGGATGCAAAGATCCTGGGTGACGTAGTCGACTCCGTCGCAGAGTTCAATCAGCTTTTTGTACTGAGCGATCGCACCCTCCTCAGCGGTGATGACACCTTTGATGACAGAAACGACGTCGGTCAGCTTGGACGGTGGCTGAAGTGACTTCTGAGATGCCTTGAAGTCCATGCTTCCTGGCACGATGCCGCCGATCGTCTTGATCCGCTGGGCAAGAGATTGCGCGTGCGTGAGTTCCTCTTGAATGTCGGCGTTGAGAGACTTCTTGATCTCCTCAGCACGAACTCCATCGAGGTTAATTGAGTTCGAGATGTAGTTCATCACTGTCTCCATCTCCATCCAGTAGGAGACTTTCAGTTCGTCGACGATCTGCTGTAACTTTGCATCGGCCATGATTTGCTCACAATCTGTTAAGTGTTGATCTGAGTCCACAGTGGTATTTTACGCGGAGACTCAAATCTTCAAGCCTACTTCTGACTTGTCAACAGAAGCGATTGAGAACAGCGGTCAACGATGGCTGTGAATACGATGTCGCAGATTCAGTGAGGGGGACCGTATGGGGGCCGAGATTGATCGATTCCTGTGGGAGCACAATCAGGTCACGAGACGCTGGTTGTTGCAGGCAGGGGCAGCGGGGGTTGCTGCATTGCAGGCAGGAACGCAGTCGGCGGATGAGACACCGCGGTCGTCCGTGCTCGCCGAAGCAATCGACGGGTTGGAGTCATTCCTGACACCGCAGGATGAGTTTGGCGATGTATCGCGGGGAACACCGAAACCACATTCTTTGACGGATGAACAGAAAAGGGACGTGGGACTCACGCGGGAAACTTGGTCGCTGGATGTCATCAGCGATACGGAGCATCCAGCAAAACTCGGTCAAGAGTTTACCAAAGAGCAGGGGACTGCAATCACGTTTGACCAGTTGATGATGCTGGCGGAAACCCATGCAGTGCGTTTTGCAAAGGTGATGACCTGTCTGAACATGGGATGCCCGCTGGGCATGGGGATTTGGGAAGGTGTGCCGCTTCGTGAGATCATCTGGCAGACGGAAGCCAAAGCTGATCTGCGTCGGGTTTTCTACTACGGGTATCACAACGACGATCCCGATCAGATGTTTCGCAGTTCATTGCCTATCGGGCGCGTGCTGGAAGATCCTTATGGTCTGCCGCCGGTCGTTCTGTGTTACAAACTCAACGGTGAGTGGTTGACCAGTGAGCGCGGCGGACCGGTCCGTGTGATCGTCCCGGAGGCGTACGGGTTCAAGTCAATCAAGTGGCTGTCCCATCTGGTGCTCTCCAATATCCCGCATGCGAATGATACGTATGCGGAAAAGAACAATGATGTTGACAGCCCGCTCAAGACTTTTGCAGCGACGCTCTCGGTGCCCAAGAAAGTCGAGGCAGACAGCCCCTTTACTGTGACCGGCTATGCGCAGGTCGGCATCTCAGGATTGTCAAAAGTGCAGGTCTGGATGCACAAGGAAGGGGACGAGTTGCCGGAGAGCGATGACTACTTTGCAGCCGCTCCCTGGATGGATGCGGAGATTCTGCCTCCGCCAAAAGTTTGGGGCGGAGGACTGCCCGACAATCATGTTCCCTCGCCGACACTTGGTTTTGATCCCCAGACTGGTAAGCCGGCGACATGGCCGATGCGGCTCGGAAAAGTGCACTGGGCGATGCTCGTCGACGGTCTGACACCCGGGAAGTATACGCTCCGCAGCCGTTCGATCGACGACAACGGGCATGCTCAGCCGATGCCTCGGCCATTCCGCAAGTCCGGGCACAGTGCGATTGAACTGGTTGAGTTTGAGGTGACGTGAGTTTCAATCGGCGGTGGCGACGGAATCCCCCGCATCCTGTTTGTTGACAGCCACGATGCCAGACACGAGACCCCTATAGAAGGCGACTTTCTGGCTGGGCGTCAGGCGTTCATTTTCGTGCTGCTTCCACATGTCAGCGGCAAGCCCGTGCTTCACAGACAGTGCGGCTGTCATTTCGAAACAATCGTCCATCAACTGATCATCCTTCAGCGCGAAGATGAACTGAAAGACGTCATTGGCCTGCTTTTGTTTCACGAGACGGCAGGCAAGTTGCAGGGCACGCAGGTCACGTCGCTGCTCGAGGCTGGACTGGGAACTGCTGAAGTCCCCAAGCGTCTTCGCGGCTGTCAATGATTTCCCAGCGCGGAAGGACATCTCCGTTTGTGACAGCAGTTCTGCCACCCGATCACGTCCCTGTTCTCCATCTGGAATCGACTCAGCGATTTCCTTCGACATGGCTGCATTGCCTGCCATCTCGTAGTAACGCGACAGAGTGCTGGGAAGTGAGGTCGTTTCATATGGTTGGCCGACTGCGGACGAGATGACTGCGCCCGGTTCGCGAATCACTTCCGTGACGTTATCCAGCAGGCCCCAGCTGATGGCTTCGCGGAGCAGGGCCACTTCGAGATCGAGCCGTCTGGTTGTTGCATCTCCGACATCGCGGACATTTCGGCGGTATTTCCGGTAAGTGCGGGTGAGCACATCCCCTGCAGGCAGCCGCATGTCACGCTTGACCCGCTGCTCCGCCCGATTTGAATTATCGTTGACCTCATTCACCAACGGGAGAATTGACTGAGCGTTGGGGGCAATGCCCTGAGTGAATTCCCAAGCCTTCAGCAAAGTCGTCCAGGCGTTCTTGGGATCGTCCAGCAACACCTGCAAGCGTGCCATTTGAGCCGCTCCAATGGCTGCCGATTGCAACGGATCTCCGTTGGCGAGACTTACACCATCGACGATCTCTCTGACATCAGGGGTCGCGACTGGATCCGGTCGCTTGATCTGCTCGAAGAGTTCAAGAGCGGTCGCGAGTGATGCGATGGCCTGTTCCTTGCTCCCGTGCATCAGGTATCCAGTGGCGGTTCCGACAGCGACACGACTTTGTCCCGTCGTCGACAAGGTTTTTGCTGCTGTTTGGACCTGGACGATTCCCCGGTCATCACCTGTTGCTGCTTGATGACGGGCAGCGATGACGGCGATTGCTGACATGCAGTCCTCCTGGACAGCGACGTTAGCAGACTTCATGGACCAGTTGGTCGCCTGCTCCCAATAGCCGTGCGCCGCGATCGCCGTTGCAGTCGCCACAGCGAGTGGATCGACCGCCATATCCATCGAAGAATACCGCAGGATACGGTCGATATCGAACATCTCCAGATCGTCGGTGATTTGAACCAGAGCAGCGACTCTTTCGCGGGTGAGTGCCTTGTCGTCGTCACGATTGAGTCGGCGGAACACCTCCTGGGCATCCTCGATCCGGCCATCGGTAGCCAGCACGGCTGCGACGGCAGCAGCTGCAGCGGGGGCGGCTCGTCCCACACTCGGAAAGTCGGTCGCAGCGTCAAAGGCTTCCGTCGTTGTCTGACTGGCTGCGGAGACATCACCGGTCGCTCGTTCCTGCCAGGCAATCGCAGCCAGCGGTTCCGCCTGATAGAACTTCTCCGAGACGAGGGCTCGCAACCGCGACAACTGTTCCCGAGCCTCTTTGAGGTCACCCACATCAGCAAACGCCTGGGCGGACATGCGTCGACAGTAGGGCTTGCTGCGGTTGTCGATCCCCACGCGAGCCGCGATGACGACTTGTTCCAGTGCTTGCTTTTCCAAGTCCGTCAGCGAAACCTTAACGTCAGTTGGCAAGGCCTCTGGTGGAGCATCGTTGATTCCCGCCCCGACAACCCCTGGTGCATCCTCATGCTCAGCAACGTCTCTCTCCCTGGGAACATATTTTTCCGGACCAGATTTCCGGAACATAAAGAACCAGACGAGGCCCGCAATCAACGGGGCCATCACAAGGGTGCCGATCGTGAGATTGGTTGCCGAAAACAGGCCTCGCGGTTCCTCTTGCACTTCCTCTTTCTTCTGAGGAAGAGGTGCCTTGAAGATGGGGACCATGCAGTCTTTGTTGCAGCACTTAACGTCCCGTCCCTGCATCTTCGGAGAGATGAAACCCGGAGTTTCACACATCGGACAGACGACGCGGATCATCCGGCCCTTCGCTGGGCGCGGTGCCACTGGGGGTGATTGTGCAGCGGCGGATGTATCGACGTCGAACGGATCGTCCTCGGGATCAGGTTGTTCGGCGATGGCCTGTTTGATGGGCTTCGGTTTTCCGACGGGCTTGGTTGGCGTGGCTGGCTTCTGAGGTGTCGGACGCCCCGAGGCTTTGGGGGAAACCTTGGCTGGAGCCGGTTTCGCAGGTTTGATCGATGGCTTGGCAGACATCGACACACCGCAGAACGGACATTCCGTTGCGTCGTCATCAAGGACGGAAGCCTGGCATCCAGGACACTTACGAAAATCCATCAATGACCTTTGATTGTCGGAATTGTGAAGACGTCAGAAGTGAGGGCCATCCGCGAAAACGAGCGCCTCGCTGATGGTGTAGTTATACCAGATCATCCGAAAACGACGAAATGACCGCGATCTAGCGGGGAACTCAAATGGGATCAAGAGACGAAATCGGTTCTCCGTCTGGCCAGAATTGCCGTCAGGAGAGACAGAGTTTGAAGGGAAAGCCTCATGGGTTTGACGCGGATGAGATCCGTTTGGTTCCAAGAAATCCCGATAGGTACTGTCGTTCCGCTCGAACAATCGGAGGCCCGTTTCAGCTCATTTGTGAAGCAACTCGTCGAGACTGATCCGCTCGTAGATCAGGTCTGCCTGACTCCCTTCGTAGACAATGCCGACGTGCTGATCGTCCACCTGGGTGAGACTCGGATAGCCGCGTCCGCGTCCTTCGTCGAGCAGGAGGTGGTACTTCTCCGGCCATGTTTGACCTTCATCGAGGCTGACCTGGATGGTCTGATGATGGCGTCCATCCTGTGCGTGAGGATTCGCGAACAGAAGCAGATCCTTCGCTTCTCCGTCGAGGTGATAGGAGAATCGCAGAGTGCTGCCGTTGCATGTGGGCTCGATGAGTGCCCGGTCGTCTGTCAGATGTTCGCGCCATGTTTTACCGAGATCAGACGTCACTTTGACGGCTCGATATTTCGTGTCCCCCTTGTTGCGGCAGTTGAGCATGATCGATCCGTCACTCAGTTCGACCGCCTGACACTCGCTCGTATCAACGGTCGCCGGCTCGCTGACGTTCCAGGTTTGTCCGTGATCGCTACTCCACATGATGTTGGAAAAAGACACGCCCTGTGCATCGCGTCCCTGCGTGGGCATCACGAGGGTGCCGTTCCGCAGAGTCATCCCCTGTTGGGGAGAGGGGGCGAACAGCCACCATTCCTTGCGTTTCAGCTGACGTGTCAGATTGACGGGCTTGGACCAGGTGAGTCCGTCGTCGTTTGACTTCACCATCAGGAACTGAGCGCTTTCGCCGATCACATATCCAGGCTCGGAACCGTCCGCCTGCCACTGATGGTGATCGGGCTTGCCCCACATCCACACGGCAAAGCAGAAGATGTCCCCCGTCTCATGGTCAACAATGATTCCCGGATCGCTGCAACCGTTCTGACTTTCAGGCAACCCGCCGTATGTTCCCATGTCCATGATGACGCGCGGAGACTCCCATGTTTGTCCTCCGTCCGTACTGCGACTGAGGCCGATGTCGATGTCCTCTTGCAGATCCCGCGACTTACGGCGTCTCATGTCGTACACACACAACAGCGTCCCCTTAGAAGTCGTCGTCAGGGCAGGGATGCGATACGTGTGAACACCATCATCATTGTGCTGACGGAGAGCAACGCCGATCCGCTGGCTGATGCCGGGCGACTCGTCCACCGGCACAATTTCTCTTTCTGTCGTCTCGATTGACGTGCAGACGGCATCCACCCGATGCGTCAAATCAGCATCGTGATTGACGGTACATGACAGCCAGAACACGTTGTTGCCTTCTTGCAGAACACGATCACCAGTGAAGATCAGTTGTTGTTGCGAGTCGACAGTCGGACCGAACTGTTCGCCGCTTGTGAATTGTCCATTCGCACCCGCGACGAAGACCTGTAACTGCGAAAGATCATTGAGGTCGGACGTTCCGAGTAGACCAAAATGAAGCGACTTCAGCCGGGCACCTGCCTCGTTCGATCTCACCGTGACCGCCAGCAGCGGATTGGTCGCTTTGCCAATCAGAACCGGATGGACCTGCTGTCGAACGACAGCCGTCACCTCAGCTGAACTCTGGTCAGCCCACGCGAAAGCAATCACGCACATGCTGATTCCTAACGGCAGCATCCTCCGCAGGTTAGTCATCATCACCTCACTCTTGCCTTAATCCCGGTCAAACCGACAGTTGCCTGGTGGCCATCATGGCAAAAGAGGGATGGGTGATTCAACGGTGTGTAGTCGTTCTGGTACTTGGTCGTTGCATCGAAGCGGGTCGCACCGGTTGTCTCAACCGGTGCCTCGTCAGCGGCCGGAAGCATTTGCAAAAGCGACCGGTGAAATAACGTCGTACGATTTCGGAAATGCTTCCTGTCGCTTCGCGACACGGGTTGAGTCAACCCGTGCTACCCGGTACCCGGTACGGCTTCCTTTGTGTCTCACCGACTCTGTGAGAGATTTTGAACCGGCTTCACTTTCAACGATAGCTTTGCTGCGTCGGCGATTCCTCAGGACCGGTTGCTGCTCGGGAGCACCTTGCGAATTCGCACCGTGCAAATCTCGCCACCCTTGACGTCGCTCAGTGTGCAAAGCATCAGGATGCAAATGACATCCTCCGATTCAGACAGGAGAATCTGTCCGGACAATCGGGTCGTGCTCGCGTTGTCGACCACGATCTCATGCCCTTTGAGCGAGTTGGTTAACTGCCGACTCAAAGTCTCGTTTGTCAGCGAGTGGAACTTTCCTTCAACCACGACTGTGTTCACCGTCTGGATACTGTTGGCATTCAGATAAGTTGCCAATCGGTCAGAGACTTCATCAGTGACGATCTGGCTGAGCCCTTCATCGGTGAGTGACGAGTTTTCCTGTGCGAATGACTGTTGAGAGGACAGAGAACCAAGCAGGGTGACGAATGCGACAAGTCCCAGAGAGGCACAGTTTCGCGAGTTACGGGAGAGAGACAACATGGCCGATGCTCCTGTCGAGAGAGATGATTTTGATTGGAGAGGCCTGACCAGGCCTCATCTCTCTCAGCGAATTCGCTCTGCCTCTGCAACACGCCAATCTTGAAAAATTGGAATTTGAAGGACTCGACCGACCAGGGAACCTCGGCAGCCCGTACTCTTGGCAGGAAGCGAGATTCGTTCGAACATGGCTCGAGGTGAGGCTGGCGATCTCACGTTTGCGACCGGGATGCAGTGGCTCGGGTTTCTTAGTGGACATGACCGCAGATTTCTGTCGGAGGACG